>JBCAZI010000069.1:0-15182 GCA_038533095.1 Pseudomonadota bacterium | reverse complement strand
AGCCGAAACGCTGGAGATCGCGCAAGCCTATGCGGAGGCGGGCGTGACAGAAATCGTAGCTCTGCGGGGCGATGCGCCCAAAGGCGCAGAAAAGTTCACGCCACATCCCGATGGGTTTAATAGCTCGGTCGCCTTGATCGCAGGGCTGGCGGAACTGGGTTCGTTCAACATCCGCGTCGGTGCCTATCCTGAGAAACACCCCGAAGCCGCAGATCAAGCCGCCGACATCGCCTATCTGAAGCGCAAGATTGATGCCGGGGCAACCTCTGCCATCACCCAGTTCTTTTTTGAGGCTGATACGTTCTTTCGTTTCCGCGATGCCTGCGTGAAAGCCGGGATCGACGCCCCCATCATCCCCGGTATCCTGCCGATTGAAAACTGGGCTGGCACAGAGCGTTTTGCAAAGGCCTGTGGCACGCACATCCCCCCCGTTCTGCAGGATGCCTTCAACCACGCCACCCGCGACGGAACCACAGAACTGCTGGCCACCGCCATCGCGACCGAGCTTTGCGATGATCTGCTGCAAGGTGGGGTTGATCATCTGCATTTCTACACGCTCAACCGGCCAGAACTGACGCGCGACATCTGCCATGCGCTGGGTGTGACGCCGAAACTGCGGTTGCAAAACGTGGCCTAAGACGCCAGCTTCGGCGCGACAAACACCGCCGGAGCCCCCATGTTCACCGCCACCTCCCCCGATCAAATGCCTGACCTTGAAACGACTCTTTCGATGTCAGGTTTGGACTTTATGCTGGCCATGCAAGCGGGCAAGATCTCGCGCCCGCCGATCTCGGCCTTGATGAACTATGCGCTTGAGAAAGTCGTTGAAGGGGAAGTCGTCTTTCGCGGCACACCTGAATTCCGGCACAGCAACCCTGCGGGTGGCGTTCATGGTGGCTGGTACGGCACGTTACTGGATTCCTGCATGTCCTGCGCTGTGATGACCCTGACGCCAAAAGGGTCTGTCTACACAACGCTGGAATATAAGGTAAATATGGTCGGCGCGATCCCACTGGGCCGAGAAATTCGCGCCATTGGCACAATCACCCATGCGGGCCGGACAACAGGCGTTGCCAATGGCGAAATCCGCGATGTGGAAACGGATAAGCTTTATGCCACCGGCTCAGCCACTTGTCTGATTATGAAGCTCCGCGACGACTGAGGCCTTAGGCGCGGAACCGCCCACCGTTTCATGCAAACGCTCTGACCGGCAGCGGCCCACAACACGCTTGCGCCGGGACAAAAAAATCTTGGCCCAGCCGCGCCAATTGCCAATTGAGGGCGCATTTACATCCTGTGGAAACCGGCCGCGCCAATCATCGGGCAAGGACACGCCGCAGGCTGACAGGCGGTCCAGCATCCAGACCAGTGGGATATTCGCTAAGGGCCGCGCCTGAGGTTGTTGCCAGACCTGCCCGCCCACATCGCTATGATTGCCCTTGAACCAGACCTGCTCCATATGGCCTTTCCAGTCCAAAGGGCATTGCCATAAGACCGGTGCATAGGCCACGCGGCGTTCATCCAATGCGACGGCGTGAAACCCATTGCGGATATGGCTGCCCAGAGCGTGATTGTGAAAATCATGCTGGCTGGGCGCCCAGCGCCAGACAATCGGCAGGCGCAATCCCAAAGCCTTCACGGTATCCCAAACGGCGACGGCCTCAACCTCAGCACTAGCGTGACAATGGTGATCACGAAATGCCTGAGCTATCGGGCTGCGCGCGCCGCTGCGGTAGTGCCGGTAAGCCTGTCGGATGACCCGGACGGTTGCGCATTCGGACCTGACCAAACCGACCAAATCAATCACACCAGCCAGCGAACGCACAGCATAGGCCCCGCGCGAATAACCGATCAGCACGATCCGATCACCTTCGCGGTAACGTGTGGCGACCACGCCGTAAGCACGCTCAATCTGGCGGTTGATGCCTTTGCCAGTCATCACCCCCCAGGTGCCCGCCCAATCGCGCCATTGGATCCCGGCCTCGTAATGCACAGTCATATTGGCGCTGCGGCTCACCTCGCTCAGCAGTTTGAAGGTCAGGCCGGCGTTCGTCTCATACCCCGGCTCCAGTGACGACATAGTGCCATCCAGAATAACGACATGGGTTGCTGGCCCACGCCTGCGCACCCCGCCCTCCTCGGTACGGGCCCGCCTGCCAAACAGGCCAAAGAACCAATCACGCAGCGGCATGATACTGACCTTTGGTGGCTGATGTGGCGCGTGTCGTCATCTGACCTCTCATTTCATATGCAACTCAGCCTAACGGCGGCGCGCCCCAAGTCTACCCGCTTCAAGTCTTTGTGCATTTTCGACACGTGACAGATTGCACAACCTCTGCGACGGTGCTGAGACTGAGGCGAGGACCATGATGGACCGGGTCAAATTCACCGCGATGAAAGATGGCGATAAGGAAGACTATGATTTCCTGACGCAGCACGAGGTGGCCTATACCAAAGGCACCGCAGATCGCCTGCTGAAGGCGATGGTCAGCCTTGATGAGGGGCTGTCGGGTTACCAGATTACCCGCCTTGGCCATTCCCTGCAATCGGCCACTCGGGCCGAGCGTGACGGGGCCGATACCGACTGGGTCGTGGCCGCCTTGCTGCATGACATCGGCGATATCTATGCGCCCTATAACCATGATGAATACGCCGCAACGATCTTGCGACCGTTTGTGCGCGAACAGGTTACTTGGGTTGTTGAAAAACATGGGGATTTCCAACTGGTCTATTACGGCGTGCATGTCGGGGCCGATCCACACAAACGGGACGCCTACAAAGACAATCTGTATTTCGACGATTGCGCGGCCTTCTGCGAACGCTGGGACCAAAGCTCATTCGACCCCGCATATGACACGCTGCCGCTATCGCATTTTGTCGAACGGGTCGAACAGGTCTTTGCCCGCAACCCCTATGACCCTGACGTGATCCAACCGGGGGTGCGTGTGCCGCTTTTTGCGGGGTAATCCCCTTTCCCTTACCCCATCCCCGCGTTATCTGGCGTTGCGAGACAGCAAGGACCAAACCGATGCCGATGGAAAAGACATTCAACGCCGCCGAGGCGGAGCCCCGCATCTATAAAATGTGGGAAGAGGCCGGGGCCTTTAAAGCCGGGGCAAATGCCAGCCGGGACGAGACCTTTTGCATCATGTTGCCGCCCCCCAATGTGACGGGGCATCTGCACGTCGGACACGCCTTCAACCACACCATCATGGATATGCTGACCCGCTGGAAGCGGATGCAGGGATATGACACGCTCTGGCAGCCGGGGCTGGACCATGCGGGGATTGCGACCCAGCTGATGGTCGAGAAAGACCTTGCAGAAACCCAGCAACCGAAGCGCACCGAAATGGGGCGCGAGAAGTTCCTGGGGAAAGTCTGGGAATGGAAAGCCGCCAAAGGTGGCACCATCGAACAACAGGCCCGCCGTCTGGGCGACAGCATGGATTGGTCTCGCTCGGCCTTTACTATGTCGGGGGCTGAGAGCGCCCCTGCCACCGAGAAGCCCGGCAACTTCCATGACGCTGTGCTGAAAGTCTTCGTTGAGATGTACAACAAAGGCCTGATCTATCGCGGCAAGCGCTTGGTCAACTGGGACCCGCATTTTGAAACTGCGATTTCCGACCTTGAGGTCGAGAATATCGAGGTCGACGGCCATATGTGGCACTTCAAATACCCGCTGGCAGGGGGCGAAACCTATGAATACGTCGAGAAAGACGAAGACGGGAACGTCACCCTGCGCGAAACGCGGGACTATATCTCAATCGCGACGACCCGTCCCGAAACCATACTGGGCGACGGCGCTGTTGCGGTACACAAGGATGACGAACGCTATGCGCCCATCGTCGGCAAGCTGTGCGAAATTCCGGTGGGGCCGAAAGAGCACCGCCGCCTGATCCCGATCATCACGGACCCTTACCCGGACCCGGACTTCGGCTCGGGCGCGGTCAAGATCACCGGCGCGCATGACTTCAACGACTACGAAGTGGCCAAGCGCGGCGGCATCCCGATGTACAACCTGATGGACACCAAAGGGGCGATGCGCGCCGACGGGAAACCCTACGCGGAAGAGGCCGCAATGGCGCAGCGTTATGCCGATGAGTGGCTGATCCGCAAAGGTTTCAAAGAAAAACCCGATGGGCTCTATATCGATACAGGCGAGCCGCATGAGGCGACCGTAGCCGCGATGAACCTTGTGCCGGATGAATACCGCGGGCTGGACCGGTTCGAGGCCCGCAAGCGGCTTGTTGCGGATATTACTGCCGAGGGGCTCGCCGTCATGATACCCGCCCCGGCCCCCGAGCCGGGGCCTCAGCCCGGTGATGACACGGAGGTCCCGGATCAAGTCCGGGACGCGGGCCATTGGGAACCCTTCGTCGAAGCCAAAAAAATTATGCAGCCCTTCGGCGACCGGTCCAAAGTTGTCATCGAACCAATGCTGACCGACCAATGGTTCGTCGACACCGCTAAAATCGTCGGCCCCGCTCTGGATGCGGTGAAAGAAGGCCGCACCAAGATCATGCCGGAAAGCGGCGAGAAGGTGTATTACCACTGGCTGGAGAATATCGAGCCCTGGTGCATCTCACGCCAGCTGTGGTGGGGACATCAGATCCCGGTTTGGTATGGGCCAAATGCAGATGAAAACGGTGAACTTGAGTTCCCCGATGAACGTGGACAGTTTCAAAGGCCGCTCCAAGCTTTCTGCGCAAACACTCCAGAAGAAGCAGCGCATCAAGCAGCTGCATTCTACGGCGTGACTACAGAAGATATTGTGCCAGTAGCTGATCAGAATACCGGATGGTCATGGCTGGCAAAAGATGACGGGGACTATCCGATCTGGCGCGACCCCGACGTCCTCGACACATGGTTCTCCTCCGGCCTCTGGCCCTTCGGCACGCTGGGCTGGCCTGCAGAAGATGAGGCGATGAAATATTTCCCCGGCGACGTCCTTGTCACCGGGCAGGACATCCTGTTCTTCTGGGTCGCCCGCATGATGATGATGTCAGAGGCGATCCTGGGGCAGGAACCCTTCCACACCGTCTACCTGCACCAACTCGTCCGCGACGCGAAGGGCGAGAAGATGTCCAAGACCAAGGGCAACGTCATCGACCCGCTGGATATGATCGACGCTTACGGCGCCGACGCTTTGCGCTTTTCCAACGCGCAGATGGCGGCCTTGGGCGGCGTGCTGAAAATCAGCGAGGACCGGATCAAGGGCTACCGCAACTTCGGCACCAAACTGTGGAACGCCTTCAGCTTCGCCGACCACTACCAGATCCCCTACCCGGGCGATGCAGCGCGGCCCGACGCCACCCAAACGCTGAACAAATGGATCATCGGCGAAACCGGCAAGGTGCGTGAAACGGTGGACGCAGCGATGGAGGCCTACCGCTTCAACGATGCCGCTGATGCGCTTTACGCCTTCACATGGGGCAAGGTCTGCGACTGGTATCTGGAGTTTTCCAAACCGATCCTGCAAGGCGATGATGCCGCCGCCAAGGCCGAGACGGAACAGACCCTGCGCTGGGTGCTGGACCAATGCCTGATCCTGCTGCACCCAATCATGCCGTTTATCACCGAAGAACTGTGGCAACTGGCGGACAGCCGCGCCAAAATGCTGGTCCACGCCGCTTGGCCGACCTACACCGCTGCTGATCTGGTGGATGCCGACGCCGACCGCGAGATGAACTGGGTCATCGACCTGATCGACAACGTGCGTTCTGCCCGCGCGCAGGTGCATGTGCCTGCGGGGGCGAAAGTGTCGCTCTTGGTCACTGGGCTCGACGACAAAGGCCAATCCGCATGGGACAACAACCATGTGCTGATCCAGCGTCTGGCACGGATTGAGAGCCTGTCACACGTCGATGCATTCCCCAAGGGCTGCGTCACCATCCCGATGGCGGGCGGCACCTTTGGCATTCCGCTAGCGGATCTGATCGACGTGAAAGAGGAAATCGCGCGACTCGAGAAAACGATGCAAAAGCTGGGCAAAGAGCTTGGCGGTCTGCGTGGCCGTCTGAACAACCCCAAATTCGTGGCATCAGCCCCGGAAGACGTGGTGGAAGAAGCGAAAGCGAACCTTGCCCTGCGCGAAAACGAAGAGGCGCAGCTGAAAGCGGCTATCGCGCGACTGGCAGAGATCGGCTAAAACCGGGCGCCCCGCCATGACTTTCTATGTCCAATCAAACTTCCGCCGGAGGCATCACGGGATGGCGGGTGGGGCGTCGTCGCAGACGCGCGTCACCCGTCATGGCACCACGCGGTCAACCGCACGCATCATGCCAAGACCCTTGTCATAAACCAGCGTCAGAATGCGCCGTCCGCCTAATTTGCCCGTAACCTGCGGTACCGCGCGCGCCGCAAGGACGGCCCCGGAACTTGCTAAAAATCCGCGTCTACTCATCTTCATCGGGGCCGCTCCTTTGTTGCGAACGATTCTCATATATGAATGGTTGCGCGTATTACAAGGACCCGCTTATCTGACGCCATGACCAAACCAACCCTCACCCCGCTGGCCGAAAGCCTGCCCGCCTCTGTCCCATTCGTGGGTCCCGAGGCGCAAGAACGGCAAATGGGCCGTCCTTTCACTGCGCGTCTTGGTGCCAATGAAAGCGCCTTCGGCCCCTCGCCCAAAGCCACCGCCGCCATGCAAAAAGCCGCTGGTGAGGCATGGATGTATGGCGACCCGGAAAGCCACGACCTGCGCCAAGCCCTGGCCGCGCATTATAGCATTGCCCCTGAAAACATCATGATCGGCGAAGGGATTGATGCGCTTCTCGGGCTTCTGGTGCGGCTTTATGTTGGACCAGGCGATGCAGTTGTTACCTCCGCCGGAGCCTATCCCACTTTCAATTACCATGTGGCCGGTTTTGGTGGGGTGCTACACGCAGTCCCTTACAAGGATGATCACGAAGACCCCTGCGCGCTTCTTGCCGAAGCGGCCGAGGTATCGGCCAAGTTGATCTATATCGCCAATCCCGACAACCCCATGGGTAGCTGGCATAATGCTGACGTCATACAGAATATGATCAGCCGCTTGCCGGCCGGCTGCCTTTTGGTCCTGGATGAGGCCTATGTCGACCTTGCCCCGGCAGGCACTGCACCCGCTATCGACGTGGAGGCGCAAAACGTCATCCGCATGCGTACCTTTTCCAAAGCGCATGGCATGGCCGGTGCCCGCGTGGGCTATGCAATCGCCGCCCCGGATGTGATTAGTGCCTTTAACAAAGTCCGCAATCACTTTGGCATGTGTCGTATTAGTCAAGCTGGTGCGCTGGCAGCACTACACGACACCGACTGGCTGGCACATGTGCAAGCGCAGGTTGCCAGTGCCCGCGACCGCATTGGCGCAATCGCGACACAGCATGGGCTGATCCCCCTGCCCTCTGCCACCAATTTCGTCACCATCGACTGCGGCAAAGACGGTGATTTCGCGCGCGCTGTACTTGCGGCATTGGTCGCGGAGGGCATCTTTGTGCGCATGCCATTCGTCGCGCCCCAAGACCGCTGCATCCGTGTCAGCTGCGGTCCGGCCGGTCAGATTGACGCTTTCGCAGCGGCACTTCCTCGCGCGCTGGCGCATGCACACGAAAAATTAGGGTGATTTTTATCGCGGCACCGCTAATCTGCCCGCATAGCACAGGAGCCGCCATGTCACACCACCGCCCAATCCAAGCCGTAGAAGACTACACCGACGCCTTCTTAGGCACGCTTTGGGTATTTCTCTTCATGGGCTTTTGGGTGATTGCCGCTGCCGCAGGCTACATCTGGGTTGCGATCACGGCCTATGGACTGAACCAGTTCTTTAAATGGATTGGTCGCGTCAAAGGCGGCTAGGCCCGTTTGGCCAAAGCGGCCGCAGCGGCGGCCAATGCGCCATCGCCATGCGGAATATCCAGCGCCTTTAGTCCGGCATCAATGGTGCCCAGCACACCCATGATCATATGCGCATTCACATGCCCCATATGCCCAATACGGAAATAGGCGTCGGCGGGATCACGGCCCAGACCAATCCCCAATGTCAGCCCACATTGATCCTCGCACCATTTGCGCAAAGCATCACCATTGGGTGACCCGACACCAACAGAGGTAACCGCATGCGACCGGTGGGCCGGATCGGCAATGTTCAGCGCCATAGGCCCTTGCGTCGACCATTGATCCAAGGCCGCCCAGATGATCTGCGCCAGCTTCTCGTGCCGGGCAAAGACATTTTCCAACCCTTCCGCCAAAATCATATCGAGCGCTACGCGCAGGCCATAAAGATGATGCGTCGGTGCGGTTCCATTGAAGTACTTAAAGTAATAATCCGGGTTCACACGCGGACGCCAATCCCAATAAGCTGTCACCCGGTCGCCCTGTGCCGCATTTGCTTTGGCGTTAAACCAGACAAAGCTGACACCCGCCGGTGTCATCAGCCCCTTTTGGCAGCCCGACACCATCACATCGACACCCCAGGCGTCCATCTCAAACCGATCGCAGCCCAGCGAGGCGATGCAATCGGCCATCAGCAAGGCCGGATGACCCAGACCATCCATGACCGCCCGCAAGCCAGCGATGTCGCTTTTCACGCTGGTGGAGGTATCCACATGCACCGCCAGAACCGCCTTGATCCGCCCCTCTTTGTCTTGTTCCAAGACCTGCGCGACCTGCGCCAAATCAATTGGCGACTGCGATCCATAGTCGATGGTTTCGACCTTCGCGCCCAACCCGGCAGCCATTTCGCCCCAGCCGATCCCAAAACGGCCGGTGGCCAGCACCAGAACTGTGTCCCCCACCGATAGTGTATTGGCCAAAGCCGCTTCCCATGCCGCATGACCATTACCGATATAAATCGCGACATTACCCTCCGTCATGGCGATATGCTTCAGATCAGGCACCAGGCTATCTGTCAGATCATGCAATTCGCCCTCATAGATATTCGGTGACGCGCGGTGCATCGCCTGCAAAACGGCATCAGGCATGACAGAGGGGCCGGGAATGGCCAGATAGGCGCGACCTTGGGACAAAGACATGGAATGGGGCTTTCGTGACGTGTGGCTTTGGGCGGACACTAACGCGGGGCAATGCGGCGTCAACCTTGCTCAACTTGCCCTGCCACCCCATTTACGCGTAGACGATGCACAGCACTTATCGCAAAAGGCCGTGAATGCCCCCTCCCACCCCAAAACCTGGCACTGAATTGAACCAATCGGCGTTCAAGCTGTTTGCATGGCTGTGGCGCGACTATTTGCATAAATACAAATGGTTACTGGTGGGTGCCACAGTCTTGATGATGATCGAAGGATCGATGCTGGCGCTGATCAGCCGCATGATCCAGCCGATGTTCGACGATGTCTTCGCCGAAGGGGATCGCAACGCCCTATACTTCGTGGGCTTTGCGATCATGGGCATCTTCTTTGTGCGGGCGATCACGTCATCCGGACAACGCATACTGATGGCATTGATCAAGCAACTTGCCGCCGCCGATATGCGTAAACATATGCTGCGGCACCTGATGTCCTTGGACAGCGGGTTTTTTCAAATTCACCCGCCCGGACAGCTGATTGAACGCGTGCAGGGCGATGTCGGGGTAATCAACGGCGTTTGGAGCAGCCTTTTAACCGCTGTTGCCCGCGATCTGGTATCACTGATTGGCCTACTGGCTGTGGCCATCTGGATTGACTGGCAATGGACGCTGATTGCCATTGTGGGCATACCGCTGCTGATCCTGCCCTCCCTGCTGGTGCAAGCCTATATCCGGCGCAGGTCACGCAATGCGCGCGAGATTTCGGGCAATATCTCGACCCGCCTGGATGAGGTGTTTCACGGCATCAACCCAATCAAGCTAAACGCGCTCGAGACCTATCAGGCCGCACGTTACGACAGCTTGATCAAGAAGGGCGTTAAGGCCGCTATGCGCACCTCTTACGGCCAGTCTGCTGTCCCGGCCTTGATTGATATTATGACCGGCATCGGGTTTCTTGGTGTCATGCTTTATGGCGGATCCGAGATTATCTCGGGCGAGAAAACCAACGGCGAATTCATGGCATTTTTCACCGCCATGTCGTTGGCCTTTGATCCCCTCCGCCGTCTGGGGTTAATGAGCGGGCAATGGCAGATGGCCGCAGCCAGTGTGGAACGCCTTCAATATGTACTGAACCAACACCCAACGATCTTGTCGCCTGCGCATGCCAGGCCCGTCCCCGCAGCATCACCGACCGTCACGGTTGAAAATGCGCATCTGAATTACGGCGAACTGCCTGTCTTGCGCGGTGCATCATTCATAGCAGAGGCGGGCAAAACCACGGCGCTAGTTGGCGCTTCGGGCGCGGGCAAAAGCACGGTCTTTAATGTCCTGACCCGGTTGATTGAGCCTAATGAGGGCAATGTCCTTATCGATGGAACGCCAATCACTGACTTTGAACTGACGGACCTGCGCGGTTTGTTTTCCGTGGTGACCCAAGATGCAGCCCTTTTCGACGAAACACTGCGCGATAACATTCTGCTGGGCCGCGAAGACGTGGATGAGGCGCATCTGAAATCCGTTCTGGATGCCGCGCATGTGTCTGATTTTTTGCCGGCCCTGCCAGATGGGCTGGACAGCCCGGCTGGCCCGCGCGGGTCAAACCTGTCAGGCGGTCAGCGCCAACGCGTTGCCATCGCCCGCGCCCTTTTGCGCGACACACCGATCTTATTGCTGGATGAGGCTACCAGCGCGCTGGACACCAAATCGGAAACCATCGTGCAGCAGGCATTAGAGAAGCTATCAACCGGGCGGACGACCCTTGTGATCGCCCACCGCCTATCCACCATTCGGACCGCCGATTCCATTGTCGTGATGGATCAGGGGCGCGTTGTTGATCAGGGCGATCATGATACATTGATCGCGCGCGGGGGCATTTATGCTGACCTGCACCGCCTACAGTTTTCACAATCAGAAAGTCAAAGTGATGCCTGAACGCACAGTTCTTTCCATCAGCGGTGACGACCGCATCGGTTTTCTGCAAGGTCTGGTGACGAATGATGTGACCAAGGCCGATGGCGCGATTATCTACACGGCCTTGCTGACACCACAGGGCAAATTCATCGCTGATTTCTTTGTGATTGGCGAAGAGGACCGGTTGCTAATTGATGTCGCGACATCCCACGCGCAAATGCTGGGGCAGCGGTTGATGATGTATCGGCTGCGCGCAGCGGTCGCGATTGACCAGACCGATCTGATCGTGTCGCGCGGTACCGGCCCCAAGCCGGATGGCGCGTTTGACGACCCCAGGCACCCGGATATGGGATGGCGCGCCTATGGCGATACCGACCTTAGTGACGATACCGATTGGGACGCAGTGCGCGTGGCCAATCTGATCCCACAGACCGGCATTGAGTTGACGGAAGACACCTACGTATTGGAAGCCGGGTTTGAGGCGCTGAACGGTGTCGATTTCAAAAAAGGCTGCTTTGTCGGGCAAGAGATCGTGGCGCGCATGAAGCATAAGACGACACTAAAGAAGGGCCTCGCGCAAGTAGAGGTCAAAGGCACCGCCGCACCCGGCGATGCCATCACGACAGGGGGGAAACCAGCGGGCACGCTGCATACGGTGTCAGGTGATAGGGCGCTTGCCTTTCTGCGGTTTGACCGCGCAGAGGGCGAGATGCAGGCGGGTGAGGCGACCCTGACACGCCTGAAATAGCCTCAGGCGCGTTCTGCGTATTCAAAGGTTTCGGTATTCACCACGATGTCTTCGTCCTGCCCCACGAAAGGCGGGATCATCACGCGCACACCATTGTCCAGGATCGCTGGCTTAAAGCTGTTTGCGGCGGTCTGGCCTTTTACCACAGGCTCTGTCTCAACGACTTTGCAGGTGACTTTCTGTGGCAAGCTGACGTTCAACGCCTCTTCGCCAAAATACTCGATCTGCACAATCATACCGTCCTGCAAAAAAGGACGGCGATCGCCTAAAATATCAGCAGGAAGTGCGATTTGTTCGTAAGTTTCGCTATCCATGAAGGTCAGCATGTCACCATCCTCAAACAGGAACTGCTGGTCCTTTTGGTCCAAGCGCACGCGCTCAACCTTATCGGCAGAACGGAAACGTTCGTTCAACTTACGGCCATCACGCAGGTTTTTCAGTTCAACCTGCGCAAAGGCGCCGCCCTTCCCGGGCTTCACATGGTCAACTTTTACTGCGGCCCAAAGGCCACCCTCATGTTCCAACGTGTTGCCGGGGCGGATTTCGTTACCGTTGATTTTGGGCATGGATCGCTGCGCCTCATCTTCTTAACAAAGGTTGAATGGTTTCAACCGACGCCTATATCTGTGCGGTGGGAGTCTGGCAAGTTCAACGAATTGGTGTCTTTTGTGATGCGTAAGCTATGCGTTTTATGCATGGCTGCCATTCCAAAAGAGAACCCCCGAATCGGACAAGAACAGGCATAAAGGCCCTCACGCGGGAACTACAAGAGCAAAAAAAAGGGAAGCATGATGAGAGATTTCGTCGACGGTACTGCCTTCAACAATGAACAAGGTAACCGTGCCCGCAAACTCTTTGCAGCTGTGGTATTGGCTGCGCTCGACGATGCAATTGCAGACGACAAGAAATACGGGAATGGCCCAGAGCAGATCGCCCGTTGGGCACGCTCGCGCGATGGCCGCGAAGTATTGTCTTGCGCCGGGATTGACCCCAATGAGCGGGTTGTCGGTGGTCTGATGGAATTCGTCGGGAAAGGCGTGCGTACATCTGTTGCGCTGTCACGCGAAGAAAGCGAACGCCGAAATGCGGCTGAGCTAGAAGCGCGCGCCGCCTAAATCCGGAAAGAGTATTGCGCTAAAGACGCGGCCCCGTTGAGGGCCGCGTTTTTCGTTCAGCCCCCCGAAAACATCATCGCAAATATGATGACAGGTGCAAATTCGGCCAACCCAAGCGATACGATCAGAACCCGCATGCCCGCGCCAGTAAATCTGCGGATCAACAGCGCACAACATAACAGCGACAGCGCGACCTCTGCAGCACCCACGATATTGCCATAATGATCGGGGTCCCAATAGCTGACGGGGCTTTGAAAGACCCAATTACTGTAAGGCCAGAAATGCGCCCGCCCGTCATCATTGTGAAACAGAAAATCAAGGCCCAGATGCAAAAGGGCGGCACCGCAAAGCGCGATCATCACAGGTGACCGCCACATCGCGCCAAATGCAAACAAGATACCCCAAAGGATGATCGAGTTATCGATCCGAAAGATGCTTTGCCATGCATCAGAATAGTAAAGCTGCCCAAAGACGACGTCAGGCGCAGTGCCCAAAACCTGCAAATGCCAGCCCGCCAACAGATAAAGTGAAAGGTCCGGAATCAGCGACCCGGCCAAGGCCGCAGCTGTGATGGCCGGCTGAATTGCCTTGCCAAATGCTGTCAGTCCAAAAATCAGATGCGCTGGCGTGTTCATAGTCTTTCCCTGCGCACCATGCGCCCCTATGAAGTTAGCTGAAGGGGCTGCAATGACCAGAGCAATCATGATCCAGGGTGCCGGTTCCAACGTGGGCAAATCCATGTTGGTCGCGGGTATCGCGCGCGCCTGTCTGCGGCGCGGCATATCTGTTGCCCCGTTCAAACCCCAGAACATGTCAAACAATGCAGCCGTCACCGCTGACGGGGGCGAGATTGGGCGCGCGCAGGCGTTGCAGGCCATGGCCTGTGGGTTGGAACCACTGGTGGACATGAACCCGGTTCTGTTAAAACCCGAATCCGAGGTTGGAGCTCAGGTCATCGTGCAGGGCAAACGCTTTGCCACGATGAAAGCGCGCGATTACGGTAAGCAGAAGTCAAAGCTATTGCCGCCTGTGCTGGAAAGCTTTCGCCGCATTGGCGCAGAACGTGATCTGGTGATCGTCGAAGGGGCCGGCAGCCCGGCAGAGGTGAACCTGCGTGCAGGCGACATCGCCAATATGGGCTTTGCCTCTGCTGCTGATGTCCCGGTCGTTCTGATCGGCGACATCGACCGCGGCGGTGTGATTGCCCAACTGGTTGGTACCCATGCTGTTCTGCCCCCCGCAGATGAGGCCCTAATCAAAGGTTTCGCCATCAATAAATTCCGCGGTGATCCCACGCTGTTTGCCGAAGGGATGGAGATTATCGCAGACCGCACAGGCTGGGCACCGCTGGGGATCATCCCGTGGTTTGCCGATGCATGGAAGCTGCCCGCCGAGGATGTGATGGATATTGCCAACCGCAAAGGCGGGGCCATCAAAATCGCAGTCCCAAGGCTGAACCGTATCGCCAATTTCGACGATCTTGACCCTTTGACTGCCACACCCGATGTCACGGTCGAGATTATCGAGGCAGGTCGTCCCCTGCCCGGCGATGCGGATTTGGTGATCATTCCGGGGTCCAAATCAACCATCGCTGACCTTGCGCATTTTCGCGCGCAAGGCTGGGATGTGGACCTTACGGCACATATACGGCGCGGTGGCCACGTACTGGGTATCTGTGGCGGCTATCAGATGCTGGGCACCGAAATCGTGGATACAGACGGTATTGAAGGCGCGCCAGCAACGGTGCCTGGCCTGGGTTTACTGGAGGTCCGCACCGTGATGGTGCCGGAAAAGCGCCTGGCCTTATCAGATGCAACCTATCTGCCGACGGGTGACCCTGTCAGCGGTTATGAAATCCATATCGGGGTGACCGAGGGGCCAGATTGCAACCGGGCCTGGCTGTCCATTGATGGCCGGCCCGAGGGTGCGGCCTCATCCGATGGCAGGATCATGGGATGCTATCTGCATGGCTTGTTTGCGGCAGATGCGTTCCGGGCTGCTTTCCTTGCCAATATCGGCAAACCCGTCACCGCACATAACTATGCGCAGGATGTCGAAGACACGCTTGATGCGCTGGCCAACCACCTTGAAACACATCTAAAGATTGATGACCTGCTGGCGCTGGCGCGCTAGGCTCTAACCTTCGCCCATCTCGCGGCTGGTCAAAACGCGGTTGATCTCGCGCCGGACCATCTTGCGCACGTTGCGCGTGATGCGTTCGCCCAATTCGCCACCCAGCTCTTCATGCACAATTTCGACCACAAGACTGCGCAACGCCGCCTCGTCAAATCCATCCGTCACCGACGTGGCCAGCACGTCTTCGTCAATCCCAGATAGGTCTGCAATGGCGTCATTCAGCGCCAGCTTTTCTGTTTCGCGGTTGCCCGACTGTGGCGCATCTGCA
>JBCAZI010000068.1:0-15306 GCA_038533095.1 Pseudomonadota bacterium | reverse complement strand
CGGACAAATTCGAGATCATCCTCAAAAGGACGCGTATGGCCTTTGAGATAACCTTGATAGGTGTATGAGGCGCCAATTCCAGCCGGCCCCCACCACAACATGTCCTCATGCCAATCGAGCTTTAGATCTTCGACGGTTGTTTTTACGCCCGTATCAATCAGGCGATGGATCATGCGCTCGATCAAATCTAATGTCGCTTTGCCTTCTTCAGAGTCATGCGGATCAAGCAGCAATCCATCTTGGGTTTGCGGGCCGGGCGTAATCGTGACGAACCCAGTCGCCTCTGGAATCACACGACCGCCCATCTGCAAAAGAATGTTCATTATATCAATGTGCAGCGCTGTTTCTTGGATCTTACCATCTTCAACGCGATGAAATTCGCAGTAGCGCAGAAAGGCCATCTTCTGACTTGGGGCGATGCCAAGCCAGGGTTTGTGGAAATGGCCCAGAAGGTGCCCCATTGAACAAACCCAAGTCGTCTCTTCACCATCCAACCGGTTTTTGCTCGCAAAGAAAATGTTGGGACGTCTTTGGACTGGAGAAAATGCTGTTTTGTAAGGTGCCCAGAACTTGGCGGCGACGTCGTCGATCCCATGCAGTTCGTTAAATGGGTATGATCCCCGCCAACGGTAGCCGTCCCCTGTATATCGCGACATCACACTAGTCAGGTTGTTCAGCGGGCAGCGATCAAGCTCTTGATAGAAATTCAGAACCAGCTCTTTGGCATGTTGCAGGTGCATTTTTCGACTCCAACTGTGCATTCGTATGCGACCTAATCCCATCTTAGCACAAAGTGTCAAATACTTAGATTTCGAATTTTTTCGTCCAAACTGGCAATTTTAGTTTCTTAGAGTGTTCATTGTCCAACCCCGCTTGACACATCTCTATATTCAAGTAAGCATACGTATGCGAATCTAGTGCTTAGGCTCACCATGACACAGAAATCACCATGACACAGAAATCTGAGATAGCCCCAAAAGCGGTGGCGGTTGGTGGCGCGAAAGAGGCCGCCTCGGCAGGCACTCATATTCGGTTCAGTCCGCTCAAAGACGCGCATATGCCAACCGATTATGCGATCTCACTTGAGGAGTATCGGCGCGGCGGAACCAAGGAATTTCTCGACAGTGAGCCTGAGCATCTGGCAACGCATTCCATGCGCGGCTTCGAGCCAAGGTTTAAGAACATCGTCGACTACATTGTGCGCATCACCCATCAGATCTGGGAAGAGAAGGACATAGGTTACATCTACGATACCTACAGCCATGATTGCCGGGTCTGGGATGATGTCGGATTGCAATACGGCCGCGACAAGATTGTCGCTGATACTGTTCACACAAATAATGCCATCCCGGATGTGCGCCTTGTCGCGGATGAGGTGATCTGGGCTGGCAACGATGAGGTCAGCTTTCACACATCGCATCGGACGATGATCCTGGGCACAAATACCGGGTTTTCCCGCTTTGGCCCACCCACGAACCGGCCGCTGCGTTTGTTCTGCATTGCCAATTGCGTGGCGCGCGAAAACGAGATTTACGACGAGCATGTGGCGTATGATACAGCCGCCTTGATCCAGCAAATGGGTTTTGACGTGGCAGAGGTCGCCAAACGCATAGCCTCTCAACGTGCACAGGGACCTTTCGCACCCAATTTCGCGGCCAGTGATCCGAAACGCCTTCAAGGCCAGGCCTTTCCGGCGCGGCCTGTCATCCCCGACGTGGTTGACGGCAACGTGCGAGAATTCGTGACTAACGCATTTGAAAGCATCTGGAACCGTCGGAACTTTGCAGCCATGGATTTGGTCTATGCGCCAGATGTCGTGTTTGAAGGGTCTACTGGGCGTGTCTATCGCGGTGTCGGTCAGCTGCGCTCGCATGTTATGTCGATGATCGCCATGTTCCCCAACATCCGCGTATCGGTCGACGATGTCTATTGGATGGGGAATGCCAGGGACGGCCATCTTGTATCCATACGATGGGGCGGTTTGGGCGCACATCGGGGCAACGGCCCCTACGGCGAACCCACAGGGCGAGAAGCCCACATCTGGGGCATCAGCCAATGGCATATTCACAACAATCAGGTTCAGAAGGAATGGACCGTTTTCAACGAGTTCGGGATTCTAATGCAGCTCTTGAATGAAGACTGACTGACGACAACAAGGGAGAAAAGATATGGGAATTAGACAGTTACTTTTGGCGTCTGTGATCGCTGTTGCGCCTGCTGCAGCGATGGCGGAATGCGCCGTTGAAGGAAACGGGGAGGTCAACGTCCTTTCCAATTTCTTCGAGGCCCTCGAAGTCCTGTCCGCAGAGATGGAAGCCTGTGAGCGCGACGGCCTTGTGATCAACAACAAGCTGACGACCGAGCACAAGGAAGAAGGCAGCAAGGCCTTTGCTGGCGCGTCCTCCCCTTTTGATGCTGCCGCGGTTGCGAACAGTTCGATTACCTTGCTGCAGGCCAAAGGGCAGCTGATGCCGCTGAATGACCTGGTCGACAAGTACCGCGACAAATACAACATCGAAGATGGCATGCTGATCCGCTTTGGCGATGACATCATGGCTATTGCCTTCATGGTCAACGCTCAGCACCTGTATTTTCGCAAGGACATCTTTGAAGCCAACAATATAGCCGTCCCCACAACGTGGGATGAATTGCTAACCGCAGCAGAGCAACTGAAAGCGGCGGGCATTGAGCACCCCTATGGTGCCGCGTTCGGTAACAGCTGGGAGCTTGCCAACGAGTATGTGAACCTGCTTCTGGCAAATGGCGGGACGCTCTTTGACCCTGTCACATCGGACTCCACTTTCGAAACGCCAGAAGCGATCGCGGCTTTGGAAACTTTGGGCGGACTCTACAAGTACATGTCGCCCAATTCGATGTCGATGGACTTTGGCGACGTGAAACGTCAGCTTCAACAGGGTGACGTTGCTATGGCGATCCTGTGGGGGAACGAGGCGGCCGCGATGGACAATCCCGACGAAAGTACGGTTGTCGACAAGATCGGTTTCGCGCCCGCGCCGGCGATGACCGACGGAGGCACCCCTGCATCTACATTCTGGTGGGACGGATACGTCATACCGAAGAACTTGGACGGCGACCCTGATTTAACTTTCCAGGTGCTAATGCATGCCATGCGCCCGGAAACGGTCCAAGCCAACAACGATGTCACGCTCTGGATCCGGTCGGCGTACGAGCCGGGAAAATACACCTCTGCAATCACCGATACCGTGGTTGGCGGTGCACCGCCCTACCCCATGAACCCGCAGGCATCTCTGGCACACGGAGCCTTGGGTGAGAACATCGCGGACTTCATTGTGGGTAAAGAAAGCGCTGCGGAATCCCTAGCAGACGCAACAGCGGCCTACCGCAAGGCCGCGCGCGAACAGGGTCTTCTGAAGTAGACGACCCTCTCCCTGGTGCCAGCCTCTTGCAAGACTTATTCCGGCTGGCACCAAACCCACATGGCGGACCCCATGAAACGATCGACGTTTTTCTCTTTTATTGCTCCTTCCCTTGTGTCGATGCTGTTGCTGATCGCATTGCCGCTGGTGGCGATCACATACCTAGCTGTGTTTCAGTCTTTCACAAAGATGGAGCTGAAGGAGGTCCGGACAGAAGTTCCGTTGTTTGGTGGGCAGACCAGAGAAATCATTCGCAACGTGCCGCAGCCGGTTCTGGATGAAAACGGAAACGCAATTCAGGTCTGGCAATACGTCGGAGGGGAGAACCTCCGGAGCGCCGTCGACCTGAACGGGCTAAAAAATGTGATCAGCGCAGATCGCGAAATCGAAAGCACAAGAGCATTCATCAAGCAGATGTACCGTGAAATCAGTGATGTCGACTTCTGGTCAGCGCTAGAATTCACCTTGCTCTACACATTTGTCACAACGCCGGTCATCCTCCTGCTCGGCTTTGGCCTTGCGCTTGCCACCAACAGGTTGACAGAGCGGTTACGAGGACCGGTTGTCTTTGTCACGCTTCTGCCCATGATTGTAACGCCGGTGGTGTCGTCCCTTGCTGTTTACTGGCTGTTTGTAGACGGGGGAGTAATCGCGGCAGGTCTCGAAGCCGCCGGATTTGGCAAGTTCTACTTCCTGGCAGACCAATTCACCATCCGGGCGGTCATCATCGCGTACGGTGTCTGGTACGCTGCTCCGTTTGCCTTCATCATTCTTTACGCTGGACTTCAGACAGTGCCGGATGACCCCATTGAGGCTGCGATTGTCGACGGGGCAACACCTTGGCAGCGTGTCCGGTACATCGTGATCCCATATCTGTCACCGCTCTTTGCGGTGATAACGCTGATCCACATCATGGACAGTTACCGGGTGTTCGAGCCCATTCTGGTTTTCGGGTCCAGTGTCTTTGCCAATTCGGTGCAATACCTGACCTACTACACCCTTGTTTTTGAAGACAGCATTCACAAGGCGGCAGCCTATGCCATTCTGACGGTGATTGGGGTGGTGATCCTTCTGATCCCCGTGATGATCCGCACCTACAAAGATCAAAGGGCCGAAAAATGAAACCGGCAAAACTCAGTCTTGGCGCACGGTCGGTCCTTGGAGTTGGCTTGTGGTGCTGGTTTTTCGTAGCCCTGCTTCCTTTTTTCTGGATGTTTGTCATCTCTCTTCGCAAGCCTGTCGATGCTTTTGCAACGCCGCCGAAAATCTTTGCTCCCATGACCTTTGAGAACTTCCGCTACGTCTGGGTCGAAGACGGTTTTTGGCTGTATGCGGTGAACACAACCGTTGTGACGGCTTTCACTGTCGTGATCTCCCTGACGTTCGCATGCCTTGCGGCCTATGCCTTGTCACGCTATCGCGGTTCCATCGGTTTTTGGCTCTTGATGGCAGCCATGGTGTTCCGCGCGATGCCTCATGTGGTGTTGCTGACCGCCTATCGCCCGGCCTTTTTCGAACTCGGTATCTGGAGCCGGTACGAGACGTTGATCATCGTGCTGGTTGCCATCAATCAGCCTTTTGCCATCTGGATGTTGCGCGCCTTCTTCATGAACATCCCGCAGGAGTTGGATGAGGCCGCGCTGGTGGATGGCTGTAACCGATGGCAAGCTTTTTATCGCGTGATTGTACCCGTGATGTGGCCGGGTATTATCACAGCAGGCCTGTTCTGTTTCCTGCTCGCCTACAATGACTTCATCATCTCCAGCCAGCTGATGAGCGGGGACATGGCGACGATGACTGCGGCCCTTGGCAGCTACATGGGCCAAAATCAAAGTGTTGCGCGCTTGATGCATGGCATCGCGGGCGCCGTTTCAATCACCATCCCAATCATCATTCTGGTCTTCCTTTTCCAGAAACAGATCGTATCCGGGATGACAGCCGGAGCAGTGAAAGGATAGACAATGACTGCCGAAAACCTGACCCTGATCCACAACATGTACGATGCGCTGAATGCGCAGGATCTGGATGCCCATGACAAGTACTGGCACGAAGACATGATTTGGCACGGTCCGCCCGGCTTTGGCGATGTACACGGCAGAGAGGCTTTCAAACACGAAGTCCTCGCAGACTTCTACAAGGCATTTCCCGACTACCACGTGAGCCATGAAATCGAATTTGCGAATGAAACATGGATCGCCGGGACCGGCTATCTGACTGGGCACCAGAAGGGGGAATACCTTGGCCTGCCACC
The DNA here is from genome assembly GCA_038533095.1 of Pseudomonadota bacterium. Taxonomy (GTDB): domain Bacteria; phylum Pseudomonadota; class Alphaproteobacteria; order Rhodobacterales; family Rhodobacteraceae; genus Yoonia. The sequence goes on along the minus strand of JBCAZI010000068.1, from coordinate 9,657 downwards.
AACCGGCCTACCCGTTAAGATGCGGTTTTCCGATTTCTGGCTTGTAGTAGACGGCAAGCTGAAAGAAAACTGGGTCATGGTGGATCATATCGATACCTTCAAGCAACTTGGGGTCGATCTCATGGCTGCGGTTACGCGCGGCTCTTAAAAGGTGTTGCGCGAAAGTTGGGAAAGAAATCTAAAGTTACCTCGATCGATGTTGCCCGGCGTGCTGGTGTCTCACAGTCCGCGGTCAGCCGTGCTTTTTCACGCACGCCAACGCAATCCGGAGTTTCCCCACAAACCAAGAAGCGTATCCTGAAGGCCGCAAATGAGTTGGGGTATCGCCCCAACGCGATTGCCCGGTCCTTGATCACGCAACGATCAGGTATCATCGCCCTGCTCTTCAGCTATCTGGACAACCAGTTCTATGCGCTGGCCTTGGAAAAACTCTGCCTTGAGTTACAAGAACACGGTTTCCGCGCGCTGGTGTTCATGATGCCAAGCACGGATCAGGGCGTAGAAGAAACGGTCACCCAACTGCTTGAGTACCAAGTCGACGGCATCATCACCGCTTCGGTGGAACTGTCCTCGACCCTGGTCGATATCTGCAAGAGCCAGGACATCCCAGTTGTCATGTTCAACCGCAGCCAAGACTATGATGGCATTTCCAGCGTCACAACAGACAACGTCTCAGGCGGTCGCATCGCGGCACGCCATCTGCTGAAGACAGGCCACAAGCGCATTGCGCTGCTGTCGGGATGGGAGCGGTCTTCAACTAGCCGGGACAGGTGTTTTGGGTTTGAAGCAGAACTGCGCGAAAACGGAGCAAGCTTGTTCGCCCATGAGGTAGGGCATTTTGATCTGGAGAAAACCCGGCTCGCGACTCGTAAACTCTTTGATTTCGATGTCGAAGGACGACCCGATGCTGTTTTCATTGCGAACGACTACATGGCGCTTGAAGCGCTCAGCGTGTTGCGCCACGAACTGGGCATCGACGTTCCCGGCGATCTGTCTGTCGTCGGCTTTGATGACATCCCTCTTACCGCCTTGCCGGAGTTTGATTTGACAACACTGCGGCAGCCAATTGACAACTTGGTGCGGAATTCGGTGCGTCTTATCAACGAGCTGGTTCAGGACCACGCCGGACGCGTCGAAAACATAGCTCTTGCACCAAAGCTGATCGAACGAGGAACAGTCGAGGCGAAACATCAGACCTAGGCGCTTCTGGCGAATTTCTACTGCCCTAGAGCAGTTTTCAAAAAAACCAAATCACATAACGCTGCCTGAAACCTAAAATTGCAGCTTGTTAGGCGATGAGACGTGCTCCATGTAATTTCGAAAACGCTATCGTCACCGGCACTAAACCAACTATTGAATTGAATGATCTTGTTCTACTTTATTCCTGTATCTAACCTTCTTGGGCTTGAACGCTACTCGACGGGATCCAGGTCACTTGATTGACGATAGGTGCCAGCCTTGAGCCGCAAGCTGTCCTCGATAATCGATGCGACGGCGGCAACACAGACGAGGAACCCCGAGATGGGCACTATCGCGATGGCGTATTTCTTGGGCATGTAGTTGGGTTTGAAGACGATGCCGCCATCTTCCCACGCGAAATACCACATTTCCCAGTATTTGCCGCCCATCGTCTGAACTGCCTCAATGCCCCAAACGATCATGACAATACCAAGGCTGAAGATCAACGCAGTCCAGAACTGCTGGATGAAGAACGCGGCCTTTCGCGGAATCCAGTTGTAGATCAGATTAAGAGCGATGTGATCCTTGTCGCGCACCGTCAGCGCCAGGGCAAAGAACACCAGCCAGATGTTGCTCAGCACAGTCAGAAGGTCGCCCCAGATTGGTGGGTCCTTGAAGACGTATCGCATAACGACGGAATAGACGGTAAAGGCGACCATGGCCAAAAGCAGCAGGGCGCAGAAGGCGGTGAGCGTTCTCTTGACGGCTTGGTCGATGAATTTGATGGCAGCAATCATTGTGCGTTCCCCTGTCAATTCGCAAAGCCAAATGCGCGCGGCAGGAACATGGTGAAGTCCGGTACGACAATCAGCACGAACAGCAGCACGAACAGCGCGAGAAGATAGGGCAGCATCGCAACGGCGACTTTCTCCAGCCGGACCTCGGCGATTGCGCCCGCGGTGAAGAACGCGACACCCACCGGCGGCGTGACGGACCCGATCAGGAAGCCCACAACGACAACAAGTGCTGCCTGCACGTCCGGATACCCCGCCTTGACCATGACATCGACCAGCACGGGCCCGGCGACGATGATGTTGGCAGCCGAATCCATCACCATGCCGAGAAGGCAGATGAAAAGGACCAGCACGAGGGCGAAGATCAGAGGGTTGTAGGTGTAGCTCAGCAACCAATCTTCAAGCTGGCCGATGGCCCCCAGCGAGGTGAGCAGCCAGCTGAATGGTCCGGCGGCAGCGATAATGATGAACACCATCGCCGAATTGCGAAAGGCGCGCACGAAGGCGCTTTTGCAGTTGGTCCAGGTGATCGTGCGATAGACGAACAGCCCGACGAACAGTGCGATGGTCGCTGTCAGAGCGCCCGCTTCGACCACGCCAGCGATTCCAAAGACGACCGACCCAACCAACACCACCGGGATCAAAAGCGCGAAGGAGGACTTGTATCCCGCAATCGCGATGCCCTTCAGGCTAAAGGGCTCTTCGCTGCGCTCAAAGTTCTTTTGTCGCGCGATGATATAGTTGATCACCATCAACAAGGCCCCTACCAGCAGGCCCGGAACGATGCCGCCCGCGAACAGGGCGCCGATGGAAATGCCGCCGGCGTTCGCCAGCACGATCATCATAATCGACGGTGGGATGATTCCGCCGATGGTGGAACTGACGGCGGTTATGGCGGCGGCAAATTCGGGCGGATAGCCGGCCTTTTTCATGCCCGGTACAAGCAGCGAACCCACCGTCGCCGTATCTGCGACGACGGACCCGTTCATACCGGCAAAGAACATGCTGACCAGTACATTGGCCTGCGCCATGCTGCCGCGCATGCGTCCGATGATCTTCTGGCTCAGGTTCACCAGACGGTCGGTGATCGTGGCAGACGTCATCAGCTCACCCGTGAGCATGAAGAAGGGAATGGCCGTGAGGGGGACCGAGTCGATGGCCTGAAACATTTGACTTGGGATCAGGATCATCGGGGCTGCATCAGTGATCAGAATATAGACCACCGGGATCAGGATCATCACAAAGCCGACCGGTGCGCCCAGCATGATCATCACAACCAGTATGATCAGAAGTACGACGCTTTCCATTCGATCTGCTCCATTCATGGCTTTTGACACTGTGCAAGGGCGCGAGACTGGGTCCCGCGCCCTTGCACAGTGTGTTAGAAATTAACGGCGCTTAAAGCGCGCCTGCCTCTTCCAGTTGTGCGATAAAGCTGTCCATGCCTTGCTCTTCCAGAACGCGGCGTGCGGTGGCGGGATCATAAGTGCCTTTGGCGTTGAGCCATGCGTCGATGGCACCGGCGCGCCAGAGGGTAAGTTCCTCTTCGGTCGGGATATACCAGTCCTTTGCGGTCTTTTGGATTTCGGCTTCGCCCGCTTCGACCCATGAGCGGTCCAGTTCCTGGACCTTCTGACCAAAGGCCTTTGCAGCGGTGTGCAGCCATTCCTTTTCCTGTTCGGTCAGCGCATCATACTGGCGCTTGTCGATAGACAGCTGGTTGCCGGACCACGACCCGCCAATCTTGGTGAAATAGGGCGCGACCTCGTGCAGCTTGGCCACATGCTGCCAGGGTGTTGCGACATACTGGCCAGACACAACGCCGGTTTGCAGACCCTGATAGAGTTGTGCCCAGTCGTAAGGCACCGGGACGGCGCCCCAGTTCTTGACCAGCGTGTATTCAATCGGGCTCTTGGTGACGCGCCACTTGAGCCCTGCCATGTCTGCGGGCACCTTGACCGGGCCATGGGCGTTGCCCAACTGGCGGAAGCCGCCCGAGGAATAGACCGTCAGGCATACGTGACCGGCTTCTTCTGCCGCGATCTGGCACTGTTTTTCAGCCAGCCAGTTTGATGAAATACGGTCGGCATCCTCGATGCTTTTGAAGATGTACGGCAAATCGAAGACTGCGAGTGCTGTACCAAAATTCCCGAAGTTTGCGGTGGAACTTGTCCAGAGCGCCAGAAGCCCCTGGTTGGCCTGCTCGCCGCAGGTCTGTTCGCTGCACAGTGATTTGCGATAATGCGGCTCGATCTTCAATTGACCGCCCGAGACCTCTTCAAGGGTTGGGATCAAAGCCTGGTCAATGGCATCGCCGATTGGCATCCCAAGAAAGCCCACTGTACCGAGCTTCAGTACTTTTTCAGCGGCGGCGGATTGCGCGAATAGAGCAGTAACTGACGCCAGGCACGCCACTTTCAGAATAGACGATAGTCTCATTGGTAAATTCTCCCGTTGATCTGTTTTCTTGCTCGCATCATTCACCCGCCATGGGGGCGACGAAAGTGACAGATCATCCTAAAACAGGTGACAGTTCAGTCTGACCCTGCCAGGCTGCGCGGCAGAGTGCTAATTCAGCAGGCAATCATAACGGCGTAAGGAGGCACGCGTGGGGTCGACTGCACTGCGATTTCTGAAGTTGCCGGAAAACTCCCGGCTCAGTCTGCGTGATCAAGTCTGCGAGATGGTCAGTGGCGCAATCACCTCCGATGTGCTGGCCGATGACCGCCCCTTGCCATCCTGCCGGGAGCTTGCCGAGCAGCTTTCGGTTTCCAGAAACACGATCTTTGCGGCCTACAACCGTCTGGTCGACCTTGAGTTTCTGGTGTCGCGCGACCGCTCCGGTTATTTTGTGCATCCAAAAATGGCCGCGATGCAAGCCGCGCGCGGCAAGGCACGCGCAGCCGAGCGCGACGGCCAGCCCTGTCCGGTCGACTTTAAGCCGAACAACCTTGAGCCAATCATCATGCCTGTGGATTACCGCAGTTATCCCTATCCGTTCATCTATAACCAAACCGACCCAGATCTGTTTCCGGTGGATGGGTGGCGCGAATGCTCCCGGCAGGTGCTTGGGCGCGCCCGCATGCCCGCTTGGGCCAGCGACGCCGTCGAAAGTGACAGTCCGCAGTTGTTGCAGCAACTGCGTCAGCGGCTTTTGACCACGCGCGGCATCTATGCCGAGGACGACGAAATCCTGATCACGCTGGGTGCCCAAAATGCCCTGTTCATCCTAGGGTCGATCTTTGCCCGCCAGGGCAACCCGGTCGCTATGGAGAACCCCGGCTACTGGGGTGCGCGCAATGCGTTTTTACAGTCCGGCAACACGCTAATCGGGGTCCCGATTGACGAAGATGGCCTGATCCCGTCAGCGATACCTGCGGGCTGTCAGCTTGTCTTTACCACCCCCAGCCACCAATTTCCGACGATGGTCACGATGAGCAAGACGCGACGTGAGGAACTGATCAGGACGGCCATCGAAAAAGATCTGATCATCATTGAGGACGATTACGATGTCGCAATGAACGCCATCGCGGAATCCCCACTTTCATTGCGCTCGCTCGATACCAGCGGGCGCGTGATCTATGTGGGCAGCCTGTCAAAGATAGTCTCAAAGGGGCTGCGAATGGGCTTCATCGTGGCCCATCGCGATATCATCCGACAAGCCCGCATTGCCCGCGGCGTGATGATGCGTCATCCGCCGATGATCGTGCAGGAAATCCTGGCGCTGTTCTTTCGGCTAGGACATTACGACGCCCATGTGCAGAAGATCGGGGATCGTTTTAACGAACGCTGGCACGCGATGAACGATGCCATCGACAGGCATCTGGGGATGGTGAAACGATCACGAACTGAAGGGAGCACGTCTTTCTGGCTGACCGGGCCGGAGGGGTTCGATACCGACGTGCTCGCGAGGCGCCTGCGCGAAAAAGGCGTGCTGATCGACAAGGGTCAACGCTACTACCTTGGCAACAGCGACAGCAGGAGCTTCCGGCTTGGCTTTGCCTATGTGCCGGTGTCCAAGTTCCAGTCAGGGGTAAAGCTGATTGCGGACGAGGTTGAGGCAATGCTGTAAGACGCCGGACCTTCATCTGTCCTTGTGAAATGAGCAACCTGTCCCTCGCGATCCACCGCATTCTCTAGTTATCTGAATTTCGGACCACCCTCGATAGGCGGTGCAGCGATTTTGTCACGATCAGGGACCCTGCAGTTGAAAGACCAAGTTACCTCCAATCCGAATGTGACGCCGTTTCAGTTTCAGGTGCCCGACGCGGTTCTGAACGACATTCTGGTGCGTGTTGCGAGCTACCCGTGGCACGAAATGCCGGATGACGGCGGTTGGGACTACGGCACCAACATGGGATACCTGAAAGAGCTTTGTGCCTATTGGGTGGACGGGTTCGACTGGCGCGCGCAGGAGGCCCGCATCAACGGGTTCTCCAACTATCGCGCAACGGTCAGCGGCATCGACATACATTTCATCTATGAACAGGGCAGCGGCACAAACCCGATCCCGCTGATGATCAGCCACGGCTGGCCGGGGTCCGTGGCAGAGTTCTACGAGATTATCGAGCCGCTCGCGCATCCCGATCGCTTTGGCGGTGACGTCGCGGATGCCTTCACCGTCATCGCGCCGTCGCTGCCGGGTTTTGCTTTTTCCGGCCCTCCGCCGCGCCCTTACGGGCCGCGCAAGATAGCAGGTGTGATTAACAGCCTGATGACCGATGCCCTGGGTTTTGACAGCTATGTAGCGCAGGGCGGAGACTGGGGGGGCGCGGTCTGTTCCTGGCTGGGCTACGACCATGCCTCCTCCTGTTCGGCGATCCATATCAATGTGCTGACGATGCGCCACCCGGACGGGCCTCAGACCCCTGAGGAAAGCGCCTGGGACGCGCAGTTCGACCATGATCAGATCATGCAAAACGGCTATCGCACGCAACAGGCGACACGGCCCCAGACGCTGAGCTATGCGATGATGGACAGCCCTGTGGGTATTGCGGCTTGGCTGGTCGAGAAATTCCACGACTGGTCGGACGTTCCCGTTGGCGGGATCGAGGAGGCCCATTCCAAGGATGAGCTGCTCACCAATATCATGATCTACATCACGACGCGCTGCTTTAACACGGCATCCTGGATCTACTATGGTCGGCGCGAAGAAGGCGGGCGCGTTCTGTCGCCCGAGGGCAAGCGCGTCGAAGTCCCCACAGGCTGCGCCGTGTTCCCCAAGGAAATGCTGCGCTGGCCCCCGCGCAGCTATGCCGAGCGGATCTACAATATCCAGCACTGGACCGAGATGCCGCGCGGCGGCCACTTCGCGGCGATGGAAGAGCCGCAGATGCTGGTCGACGACATTCGCAAATTCGCGCGCTCTTTGCGCACATGATCCGACGGAGACAGACATGACGCTTTCCCATGCCGACTATCAGGCCATCGCCGCCAAATTGAAACCAACGGGGCAGGCCTATATCGACGGCGCCTATTGCGATGCAGCGGATGGACAGAAGTTCGAGACGACCAACCCCGCAACCGGCGAGGTTCTGGCCGAGGTTGCCCATTGCAAGGCAGCAGATGTAGACCGCGCCGTTGCCGCCGCGCGCCAGGTATTTGACGCGGGCACCTGGTCTCGCGCAGAACCGGAAGAACGCAAGGAGGTCCTTCTTAAGGTGGCCCAGTTGGTGCGCGAGCACACCCACGAACTGGCAGTTCTCGAAAGCCTCGACACCGGAAAGACCATAAACGATTGCATGGACGAGATCGGCGGCGACGTTGTGAATTTCTTCCAGTGGTACGCCGAACTGGCCGACAAGTATTTCGGAAAGATCGCCACAACCGGTCCTGCCGCACTTGCGCTGATCACGCGCGAACCCGTAGGCGTCGCTGGTGCCGTTCTGCCGTGGAACTTCCCGCTGGTCATGGCCACTTGGAAAATCGCACCTGCGCTGGCGGTGGGCTGTTCGGCCGTGATCAAACCTGCGGAACAGACACCTCTTTCGACCATTCTTCTGGCCCAATTGATGGAAGAAGCCGGTGTGCCTGCCGGGGTCATCAACATCGTGCCGGGCTTTGGCGAAACTGCCGGTGCGGCAATTGGTCTGCACAGGGATATCGACACGGTGTCCTTCACCGGCTCAACCGAGGTGGGACGGATGTTCATGCGTTATTCCGGCGACAGCAACCTCAAGGGCGTCGGTTTGGAAATGGGGGGCAAGAGCCCGTTCATCGTACTGCAAGACGCCGTGATTGACGACGATCTGATTGAACATGCTGCCATGTCGGCCTTCTGGAACGGCGGGCAGAACTGTTCAGCCAATATGCGCCAGCTGATCGCGGCACCAAGGGTCGAAGAGTTCACCGCGCGTATCGTCGACCGCGTGAAGGCATTCAAACTGGGCGACCCGCTCGATCCCGCGACCGACATCGGCTCCATGATCACGAAGGGCCACAAGGAAATGGTGATGTCCTATATCCAAAGCGGCGTCAATGAGGGCGCAAATCAGATCTGGGGCGGTGACAGCGACCTTCCCGGTCACTTCATCGAACCTACCGTGTTCCAGAACGTGACCCCCGAGATGAGGATCGCCCGAGAAGAAATTTTCGGCCCGGTCCTCGGGATCATGACAGTGGCATCACCGCAAGAGGCGCTCACCATTGCTTGTGACACCGACTATGGCCTGCATGCCACTGTCTTCACACAAGATATCGACCAGGCTATCCACATGTCACGGTCGCTACCCTGCGGGACGGTCTCGGTCAACGGCTTTTCTGAAGGCGACATCAAAACCCCATTCGGAGGCTACAAGCAGTCAGGGTCGATGGCGCGTGACAATGGCACCGAAGCGCTCGAGCAGTACTTGCAAACCAAAACGATCTGGATCCAAACGAAAGTTGGGTAGGTGTGGATCGGCTTAGCTAAGAGGTGCATTTTAACCTAGTTTACCGCTGGATTTGCGTTCTCGACCTGACCGACCGTGTGCCTGATTACTTGACTTTTTCAAAGAACCGAAATGGCCGCTTCCGCGAAGGCGATCTGCCCCGTCATGTCCTCGAAACAACCGCGGCACGCTACTTGTAGGAAGGTCTCGTCAGCGGTCAGGGGTTTGCTGTCGATGCCAACCTGATCAGCGCTAACGTCCGGAAGCTGAACTCCAGCATTCCGGGCAAATGGGCCGCCCATGAGATCGAACCGAAGGATACACCCCGTGTTATACGCGATTATCTCGACACCCCGGTCGATGAGGCTTTTGGCGCTGCTACCACGGCCAAGCGTCAGACACTAAAACCGAACTTTACATATGCGCGCTTATCGGTCCCTGCCCACTATTCTAACGTCGGCCAGAGAAACTTGTCCTATCGTAGATTGTACGATTTCGGTTTCACCCCCTAACACCGACCGCGAATTCACTTTCTGACTTTCAGGTCGTGTCAGTGACTGAGACCAGGATCCCGGTCGATCTCTCTGTCGATTTCGCGCTCTTTTTCAGCCTCACGATCCTTCTCCGCCTCTCGCTCATTTTCACTCACCAGCCTTTCGCGCGGCTTGTTCAGCACGTCCTTCAACCGCTCGTTTACAGACGGCTTGCGCTCCTCGCGTCCAGTATCACCACCAAGCTCTGGATCATTATGCCCGTCCAACCTGTGAACTGCCGCCTGGCCGTCACGGCCTGCGTCTTTCTCCATGATCTCTTTC
>JBCAZI010000067.1:0-16212 GCA_038533095.1 Pseudomonadota bacterium | reverse complement strand
GGAAAGACCACTGGCATGGCAGGCTTCGGCGGATTGTTTTCATCAGATATGGCCATTGATTTGGGCACGGCGAACACGCTGGTCTATGTCAAAGGCAAGGGCATCATTCTGTCCGAACCTTCGGTGGTTGCCTATCACGTCAAGGATGGCGTGAAGAAGGTCCTGGCCGTGGGCGAGGACGCCAAGCTGATGCTGGGCCGTACCCCCGGCAGTATCGAGGCCATTCGTCCGATGCGCGACGGTGTGATTGCCGACTTTGATACGGCCGAGGAGATGATCAAGCACTTCATCCGCAAGGTGCATCGTCGTTCGACATTTTCAAAGCCCAAGATCATCGTCTGCGTGCCCCATGGTGCGACCCCGGTTGAGAAGCGGGCGATCCGCCAGTCGGTTCTGTCCGCTGGCGCACGCCGCGCCGGTCTGATTGCCGAACCTATTGCGGCCGCCATCGGTGCGGGCATGCCGATCACTGATCCCACCGGCAACATGGTCGTCGATATTGGCGGTGGTACGACCGAGGTTGCTGTCCTGTCGCTGGGCGACATCGTTTATGCGCGATCCGTCCGCGTTGGCGGTGACCGCATGGATGAGGCGATCATCAACTATCTGCGCCGCCAGCATAACCTGCTGATCGGCGAGAGCACGGCAGAGCGGATCAAAACTTCCATCGGCACAGCGCGCATGCCCGATGACGGCCGCGGCCAGTCGATGCATATTCGGGGCCGCGATCTGTTGAACGGCGTGCCGAAAGAAACCGAGATCAGCCAAGCCCAAGTAGCCGAAGCTTTGGCCGAACCCGTGCAACAAATCTGCGAGGCGGTCATGACGGCCCTTGAAGCAACACCACCGGACCTTGCCGCGGACATTGTAGACCGTGGTGTGATGCTAACCGGCGGTGGCGCGCTGCTGGGTCAGTTGGACCTGGCGCTGCGTGAACAGACGGGTCTGGCGATTTCTGTAGCGGACGAGTCACTCAATTGTGTTGCTTTGGGGACCGGTCGCGCACTGGAATATGAAAAACAGCTGCGGCATGTGATAGACTACGATAGCTAATCAAACGCGAGGGAACATTCGCCCTTGGCACGTGACAAAAACAGCGAAGACTATGTCGGCCCGATCCGCAGATTGCTGGTCGGGGTGTTGGTCTTGGCGCTGATCGCTTTGTTTTTGGTCTGGCGCATTGATAGCCCGCGCGTTGAAAGACTGCGCGCTGCCGCGATTGATACGGTCGTGCCGTCGTTTGATTGGGCCATGGCGCCGATCACCGGGGCTGCCAATCTGATCAGCGATTTTCAAAGCTATCAGCAGCTACGTGAACAAAACCAGGACCTGCGGCGCGAACTACAGCAAATGAAAGCCTGGAAAGAGGCGGCCCTGCAGCTGGAACAAGAGAATGCCAAGCTGTTGGATCTAAACAGCGTCAGTCTTGATCCTCAGCTGACCGTTGTCACGGGCGTTGTCATTACTGACAGCGGATCACCCTTCCGGCAATCCGTCCTGATCAATGTTGGCGCAAGGGACGGTATTATCGACGGCTGGCCCACGATGGATGCGATCGGTCTCGTTGGCCGCATCGCGGGTGTCGGGCAGAACACCAGCCGCGTGATGCTGCTGACCGATACGTCCAGCCGCATCCCTGTGACCATCCAACCCTCAGGACAAAAGGCCATATTGGCCGGTGACAATTCACTGAACCCGCCGTTGGAATTTCTGGAAGACACAGCACTGGTTCGACCCGGGGACAGGGTTATCTCTTCCGGCGATGGAGGCGTTTTCCCCGCTGACCTGCTGGTCGGACAGGTGGCCCTGGGCACGGATGATCGTCTGCGCGTGCGTTTGGCGGCCGATTATCAGCGGCTTGAATTCCTGCGCGTGCTCAGATCGCAACCGCATGAAGAGATCGCCGATCCTGACAATCTGCTAGCACCAGAAGCAGAGTTCTTTGGCCCTGCCGGGATTAACCCTGCCTCGCTCAACGCATCCGAGCTGACCGATGGCTGACCGTGTCGATCGCAAAACCTGGGTGCAGGCTGGCATCTTCATGGCGCTCGCATTCGTGCTGATCGTGGTCGATCTTGTGCCATTGGATATGCGCCCTTCGCTTTGGGTCGCGCCTGATCTGCTCTTGGCCGTTACGTTGGCATGGGTGGTCCGCAAACCAACCTATGTCCCGGTTTTGGTGATCGCGACCCTGTTCTTGATGACCGATTTCCTGTTCATGCGCCCCCCAGGGCTTTGGGCCGCGCTAGTGGTTATTCTCAGCGAAGTCTTACGCCGCCAACATCGCGAGTTTCGCAATATGCCTTTACTAGTCGAATGGGGCACGGTCGCTTTTGGCGTCGTCGCCATCACCGTCGTCAATCGCCTTGTGCTGGCCATTGTTACGCTTCCCCAAGCCCCATTAGGCCTGACGTTGATTGAGATGATTGCAACCATTCTGGTCTACCCTATCATCCTGCTTATCGCCCATTTCGTCTTTGGCGTCTCGCGTACATCACCAGGTGAGATTGGTAGCAAAGGACAAATCCTATGAAACGTCCCCCCAAAGATGTCCTTGCAAGCGCGCGCATGATCAGCCGCCGCGCTTTGGTGATGGGCGGTGTGCAACTGGGTGTCATTGGTGCGCTGGGATGGCGTCTGCAATCCATGCAAGTTGAACAGGCTGATCAGTTTCGCCTGCTGGCCGAGGAAAACCGGATCAATATCCGCCTTTTGCCCCCCTCGCGCGGGCTGATCTTTGATCGCAATGGCTTTGCCGTTGCGGCCAATGAACAGAACTACCGCGTTGTCATGGTCCGCGAAGATGCGGGCGACGTCGGCGAAGTTTTGGCCAAACTAACAGAGATTGTGGATATCGACCCCAGTGATCTGTCCCGCGCGATGGAGGAAATGCAACGCCGTTCGCCCTTTGTGCCGGTGACCATTGCGGACCGCCTGTCTTGGGAAGATGTCGCGCAAATCAACCTCAACACCCCTGCCCTGCCCGGCATTCAGGCCGAGGTCGGTCTCAGCCGCGTCTACCCTTGGGGCGCCGATCTTGCGCATGTTGTCGGCTATGTCGGCCCGGTCAGTGACTTTGACCTAAGCCGCATTGATGACCCTGACCCCCTGCTGCAGATCCCAAAATTCCAAATCGGCAAAACCGGTGCCGAAAATAAGCTGGAGCAAGATTTGCGCGGCAGCGCCGGCACCCGCCGGATTGAGGTCAACGCCGCGGGCCGGATCATGCGTGAGCTGGACAGACAGGAAGGTGAACCCGGCAAAGACATTCAACTGACGCTGGATAGCCGATTGCAAAGCTACGTGCAGGCGCGGCTGGACGGCGAATCCGCCGGTGCAGTTGTCATTGATCTGGAAAATGGCGATTTACGCGCCATTGCCTCTGCCCCTGCGTTTGACCCTAACCTATTCGTGCGTGGTATCTCTGTCGCTGATTGGACAGCACTGAACGAAGACAAATACCGCCCCCTTGCCGCGAAAGCCGTGCAAGGCACCTACCCCCCCGGATCGACTTTCAAAATGGTCACGGTCATGGCCGCAATGGAAGCGGGGGTCGTCACCCCGGATGAAACGGTCTATTGCCCCGGATTTACAGATGTCTTCAACATCCGCTTCCACTGCTGGAAACGCGGCGGCCATGGTAATATCAACCTGCATGAGAGCCTGAAGCAAAGCTGCGATTGCTACTATTACGAAATCGCGCAACGCGTGGGTATCGACAAGATGGCCGAGATGGCACGCAAGTTGGGGCTTGGCGTGCGCCATGACTTGCCACTGTCAGCGGTGGCGCAAGGGTTGGCCCCCGACAAGGAATGGAAGGCACGCGTGCGCGGCGAAGAATGGCGCGTCGGTGACACCGTGAATGCGTCTATTGGTCAAGGCTATGTGCTGGCCTCGCCTTTGCAACTGGCTGTCATGACCGCGCGTATCGCCACCGGGCGCGAGGTAACGCCACGTCTGATCCGCTTGATTGACGGGGTTGAACAGCCCTCGGGCCTGGGTGACAGCCTTGGGATCAATGAAAACACGCTGCGCCGCATCCGCGCCTCAATGGATGATGTTTGTAATCATCGCCGTGGCACTGCCTATGGATCGCGGATCACAGATGACGCGCATAAGATGGCGGGCAAAACCGGGACCAGTCAGGTGCGGCGCATCACACCAGAGGAACGCGCAGCAGGCGTGACCAAAAACGAAGATCTGCCCTGGGAACGCCGGGATCACGCGCTCTTTGTGGGCTATGCCCCTTACGATAACCCGCGTTATGCTGTGTCCGTCGTCGTGGAACACGGCGGCGGCGGATCACGCGCGGCTGCACCCATCGCACGCGACATCATTCTGCAGGCACAATATGGCGGCCCACCCCCGCTTGAGGCCTATCCCACCAGCGTGCGCGACAAGATCGCCGAACAGCAGGCCCGGATCGAGGCACGTGTGCCACCGGGCGCCAAAGGGCGCAGCCGCGTATGAGCTATCTTGAGTATAACACCAAATACGTCCCCACCGGGTTTCGTAAAGTCCTGCACCTGAACTGGCCGATCATCCTGTTGCTTATCGCTGTCGCAAGTGCGGGTTTCCTGATGCTCTATTCCGTCGCTGGTGGTTCGATGACGCCGTGGGTTGAGCCACAAATGGAGCGTTTCGCACTGGGTATGATCCTGATGATCATCGTGGCCATGGTGCCCATCTGGTTCTGGCGAAACATGGCTTTTGTCGCCTATGGCGGGGCTATGCTGTTGCTGCTTGGGGTCGAGTTTTTTGGCGAGGTGCGGATGGGTGCGCAGCGCTGGATCGACATTGGGTTTATGCGTTTGCAACCGTCAGAGCTGATGAAAATCACGCTGGTGATGTTTCTGGCTGCCTATTACGACTGGCTGCCCAACAAAAAGACATCGCATCCGCTGTGGGTTATCCTGCCTGTGATTTTCATCCTCGCGCCCACGATGCTGGTCCTGAACCAACCCGATCTTGGCACGGCCTTGCTGCTGTTGATTGGTGGGGCATCAGTGATGTTTCTGGCGGGTGTGCATTGGGCCTATTTCGCGACCGTGGTCAGTGGGGGCGTCGGCGCTATCGTTGCCGTGTTCCAAAGCCGCGGCACCCCTTGGCAATTGCTGCAAGACTACCAATACCGTCGCATTGATACGTTTCTGGACCCGGCAAATGACCCGCTGGGCGCGGGCTATCACATCACCCAGGCCAAGATTGCGCTGGGTTCTGGTGGTTGGACAGGCCGTGGGTTCATGCAAGGCACGCAGTCACGCCTGAACTTTCTGCCGGAAAAACACACTGACTTTATCTTCACGACATTGGCCGAAGAGTTTGGTTTCATTGGTGCCTCTACCTTGCTTGTTCTTTATCTGTTGATCGTGCTGTTCTGCATCATCTCAGCCATCGGGAACCGCGATAGGTTTGCATCATTGCTGACCTTGGGCATCGCGATGACCTTCTTCCTGTTCTTTGCGGTCAACATGGCCATGGTGACAGGCTTGGCACCTGTTGTTGGTGTGCCCTTGCCCTTGGTCAGCTACGGTGGCTCTGCCATGCTGGTTTTGTTGGTCGCTTTTGGGCTGGTGCAAAGCGCCCATATTCATAGGCCACGTCAATGCTGAATATCCTGTTTTCCGCCCAGCCTGAGCGTTGGGACGAATATGAAGACCTGTTAAACGGCGCTTTCGCTGATGCTGGGCTGGAGGCAAATCTGGCGCGTGATCATGCGCCCGCTGATGTAGATTACATCATCTTTGCGCCCAATGGCCCGGTGACGGATTTTACCCCTTACACCAAGACAAAGGCTATCATGAGCCTTTGGGCAGGGGTTGAAACTGTTGTCGATAACCCGACCCTGACCCAACCCTTATGTCGTTTGGTGGATGAAAGCCTGACCAATGGCATGGTCGAATGGGTGGTCGGGCACACGCTGCGCTATCACCTTGGCATGGACGATCACATTACCAAGCAAGATGGGATTTGGCGCGCCAGCATATACCCGCCTGTTGCGGCAAACCGGCCCGTCACAATTCTAGGCATCGGGGCCTTAGGGGCCGCCTGCGGCCAAGCGCTGCGCCAGCTTGGTTTCCCTGTCACCGGATGGAGCCGGAACGCAAAGGACATCCCCAATATCACCTGTCTGCATGGTGCTGATGGGTTGCGCGCGGCATTGTCAGGTGCTGAGGTTGTGATCCTTCTGCTGCCCCAAACACCCCAGACAGAGAATATCCTTGATGCGGGCAACCTTGGCCTGCTGGCCAAAGGCGCCTTTATCATCAACCCGGGTCGCGGCCCCCTGATAGACGATGACGCATTGATTGCGGCACTCGACAGCGGTCAAGTCGCGCATGCAACCCTGGATGTGTTCCGGACAGAGCCCTTGCCGCCGGACCATCCGTTCTGGGCGCATCCAAAGGTCACCGTCACGCCGCATATCGCATCCGGAACAAGGCCAGAAACCGCATCAAGGGTGATCGCCGCAAACATTGCGCGGGGTGAGGCAGGGCAACCCTTGCAGTTCCTTGTCGATCGCAAGCACGGTTATTAACGCAGTTTCGGCGGCTTGTCCGGGTCCATCCCCGGCGCGCCGGGCACATGCGGTGCTTCGGGTTCAGGCAAGTCAAAGCGCAGACCGACCTTGGCCAGATGTGCGGCTAAGGGGTCGCTCGCCCTGACAAAAAATACATCCATCACACCCGCCTCGATCCCAGAAAAGGTCAGCGCTTCGCTGGCCGCCGAGGCAAGCGCCTTTTCCGCACCTTCGACCGCATCAACAAAGGCCAAAACATGCCCCCGCGCGCCGTCCTCATAGGTGGCGGCAGCAAGATAGGCGAAACGCGCAAGCCCGGCTGCGATGGCAAGCTTGCGGTCAAGGCCTGAAACCACGGCTTCTGGCAAACCTGCAGGTGCTGATACTTCGGTCAGCCGTGCTTCAGTTTCGTCAGGGCCATGCGACAAGGTCGCAACCAGCCAATCAACCGCCTCTGCCGGGATCAGCATGGCGGATGGGGCGACATCAAGGTTCAAAGCCAGACCAACGCCCTGCCCGGCCAACATCTGGGCCAGCGCACGACCCGGAACGCCAGCATAGGGGGCAACCCGGCCCACAAATTGCGACAGCCGTTCTTCGCGGTCAAAAACAAGGGTGAATTTCTGGTCATCAATCTCGAACAATTCAGGCGTGATCTGATCACCCTCTGCCTCGGCCCCCAACAGCATGAACAGTTCTGTATCTGCCAAACGCTCATAAAACCGCAGACGGGCGGCGTCATCTTCCGGGGCTGCTTCCATCGCGGCATGGGCTTGATCAAGATCGGTCATCGCAAGGTATCTTTCACGGCATTTCGCAGGTCTGGCAGCAATTCGGTGGCAAACCACGGATTTTTCTTCAGCCACCCGGTATTGCGCCAAGACGGATGAGGCAAGGGAAAGACACGCGGTGCAAAGTCGCGCCAGTTGCGTACGGTTTGGGTCACACTGCCCTGTTTACCCAGATGCCAGCGATGGGCATAGCCACCCACAAGCACCGTCAACGGCGGATCATCAAGGGCGTCCATCACCTTGCTATGCCATGTCTGACCACAGATTTTGGGCGGCGGCAGGTCTGATCCTTTGACGTCATAGCCGGGAAAGCAAAACGCCATGGGCACAATTGCAATGCGGCTTTTGTCATAAAACGTGGGTTCATCCATTCCCAGCCATTCACGCAAACGGTCACCTGATCGGTCGGTGAATGGTTGCCCTGATTGGTGCACGCGCAACCCCGGTGCTTGCCCCGCAATCAATATGCGCGGTTTGTCACCAAACCAGACCACCGGGCGCGGTGCGTGCTGCGAGGCTGTCAAAGCGAACCGATCGGCGCAGAGGCGGCAGGCGGTGATGTCTTGCTGAAGGGACATTGTGAACATGTGACATGGGGCTATCGGACTGTCACTCCCCCACACCACAGTATAGGCATGCCGCAATGTCGCGTTATGGAAACGTGATGAAGCGTGTTAATACTTTTCCAGTATAAGACGTTATGCCCAATAAAACCGGGCCCGAGCGGGAATGAAATGTTAGAATTTGCAGAAGTCAGCAAATCGTTTTGGACAGGCACGCAGCGCAAGGTGATCCTTGATCGCGCCTCTTTCCGTGTGGAGTTGGGGAATTCGCTAGGTATTCTGGCACCCAATGGTACCGGCAAAACAACGCTGATCAACATGATGTCCGGCCTAGAGAAACCTGATGAGGGCACGATCCGGCGCGGATGTCGCATTTCCTTTCCGCTGGGGTTTATGGGCGGTACGGATGGCACACTGTCAGCCATGGAAAACAGCCGTTATATCGCGCGGCTTTATGGGCTTGATCCTGACTATGTAGAGGCGTTTTGCCGATGGCTGTGCGGTTTGGAAGAGTATTTTGACATGCCGCTTGGCACATATTCGTCAGGAATGCGGGCGCGGTTTTCATTTGCACTGCTGCTGGCCCTTGATTTTGACATGTATCTGATCGACGAAGGCATGCCCGGCGCCACCGATGCCGAGTTTAACCGCAAAGCAGGTGAAATTCTGCGCGAGCGGTTGGAAAAGGCCACCGTCATCATCGTATCCCACCAACCCGCCGTTCTTGAGCGTCTTGCCAAGACGGCAGCAGTGCTCAAAAATGGGCAGTTGCATATGTTTGACACCTTGGAAGAGGCGCGCTTGCTTTATGACTACCAAACCGACGGTTAAGAAATTCCGCATCCGCCGGAAGACGCCTGAGGAGCAAAAGCAGCCCGAGGCGGCTTCTGAAGCTGTGGAAGCAGCAAAAGAGCCCTCGCAGGCCGAACAGATCGCCGCCATCAGCAAAGAGGGGCTGACCGGGCGCCAATTGCGCATGGCAAGGCGTGTGGCGTTGAAAAACGGGTTTCAGGCATCCTCGGATTACGACGCGGTGCGCCAGCTGCGCGCGGCGGGGATTGATCCGTTCCAGCGCAGCTCGGTTCTGGAATTGGTGAAACCGGAAGGGGCAAAACTACCGGGGCGGCGGGGCCGCATCCAATTGCCTGATACGCGCGATGAAGACGCGATTTCGCTGCCTTCAACCAATAACCGCGAGGCACTGAACCGCAATGCCGCCGAAATCCTACAAATTCAGCGCGATATCGCAGCACGGCGTAAGCGCAAGCTGGCCCTGCTCTTCACCCGCCTGTCGTTCTTTATCTTTTTGCCGACATTCCTGATTGGCTGGTATTTCTACAATGTCGCAACACCGATGTACGCGACAAACTCCGAAATCGTGATTCAACAGGCACAACCGCAGAACGGCGGACCACAGGGGCTGGCGACACTATTCCAAGGCACGTCAATTGCGACCCAACAAGACAGTATCGCAGTGCAATCTTACCTTGCGTCGCGCGAGGCGATGTTGCGACTGGACGCGGACCATGGCTTTAAAGAGCATTTTTCAAACCCAGACATTGACCCCATCCAGCGGCTTGAGGCTGATGCCACCAATGAACAGGCCTTTGGTCTTTATAAAGACCACGTGAAAATCAGCTATGATCCGACCGAAGGTTTGATCCGGATGGAGGTCATCGCGACAGATCCGCTGAAAAGTTACGAGTTCTCCGAAGCCTTGATCGGCTACGCCGAAGAACAAGTCGACCAATTGACCGGGCGTTTGCGCGAAGATCAGATGCGCGGCGCCTTGCAAAGCTATGAAGAGGCCGAACAGCGGCGCGCCGATGCGCTGGCCACCTGGTTGGCTATTCAAGAAGACGTCCGCCAGATCGACCCCCAAAGCGAAAGTGCGGCGCGTTTGGGGCAAATCAACACACTGGAAAGCGAAAAACAGCGCCTGGAACTGGTCTTGCAGTCACGCTTGAACGTTGATCGTCCCAGCGAAGTTCAGGTCCAATCGCTGCGCGACCAAATTGCCAATATCGAAGCGCTGATTGCAGAATTGCGTGATCAGCTGGTTGGTGTTGACCGGGAAGAGATTTCATTGGCCGCGCGCAACACCGAATTGCGCACCGCCGAGGAAAACTACAACTTCCAGACCGTCATGGTGCAACAGGCCCTCACACAGATGGAGACAGCACGGATTGAAGCCAATAGGCAAGTCCGCTACCTGTCGCAAAGCGTGCGCCCGATCATCCCTGATCAGGCAGCCTATCCGCGCGCCTTTGAAAACACGATCCTTGCGTTTTTGATCTTTTCGGGCATCTACTTGATGGTGTCGATCACTGCTTCGATCCTTCGCGAACAGGTCAGCTCTTGATGCATACAGTGAATATTGGTGAAATGGTGGTCAGCAATGATCTGCCACTTTTGGTGATTGCCGGCCCCTGCCAGTTGGAAGGGGTAGATCACGCGCAAATGATTGCCGGAAAAATGGCCGAAGTTTGTGCAGCCCACGGCGCACAATTCGTGTTCAAAGGATCCTACGATAAGGCCAACCGTACCTCACTAGGGGGTAAGCGCGGGCTAGGCATGGACGCGGGCCTGAAGGTCATGCA
This sequence comes from Pseudomonadota bacterium, assembly GCA_038533095.1. GTDB lineage: Bacteria > Pseudomonadota > Alphaproteobacteria > Rhodobacterales > Rhodobacteraceae > Yoonia. The sequence goes on along the minus strand of JBCAZI010000067.1, from coordinate 5,738 downwards.
ATCCGTGAAAGACAGCATCGGTTGCCCGGTGCTAACTGACATTCATGCCCCCGACCAATGCGCTACTGTGGCGGCGGTCTGCGATATCATGCAAATCCCGGCGTTTCTGTGCCGTCAGACTGATCTATTGTTGGCAGCGGGTGAAACCGGTGCGGTGATCAACGTCAAAAAGGGGCAGTTTCTGGCCCCCTGGGATATGCCCAATGTTGTGTCCAAAATCGAAAGCACCGGCAACAAGCGCATCTTGTTGACCGAACGTGGCGCATCTTTCGGCTATAACACTTTGGTGGCGGACATGCGGTCATTGCCCACGATGGCGCGCACTGGCTACCCTGTGGTCATGGACGCGACCCATTCGGTCCAGCAACCCGGTGGCATGGGCGGTTCATCCGGTGGGCAGCGCGAATTTGCACCGGTGATGGCGCGTGCGGCGGTGTCATTGGGCATTGCAGCCGTCTTTATCGAAACGCATGAAGACCCAGACAACGCCCCCTCTGACGGGCCAAATATGATCCCGCTGGATCAGATGGATGGGGTGATCAAAAGCCTGATGGCGTTTGACGCGCTGGCCAAGGCTGATCCACTTCGCGTATGACGGTTGCACATTCCCCAATGTGCTGCGGCATCGCCTGACGGACCCATTCATGCGCTTTCTAGTCATCTTCTCCCTTTTTCTGAGTTTCGCCCTGCCCGTCGCCGCGCAAGAGGCGAATGGCACGATTACGACTGAAAACTCAGCGCAACAGGATGCCGCAATCGCCCTGCGCATTCGTGAAATACTGGGCGAGTTAGGCAACTATGACGACGTCAGCGTGACAGTAAACGAGGGCGTGGTAACCTTGCGCGGCACAACCGCTTCGGCGATTGAGGCGGTTGAGCTTGAACCATTAGCGTCCCGAGTCGAAGGCGTTGTTGCGGTGCGCAATCAGGTCACGGAAACCACCGACATCGGGGAACGGCTAAACCCCGCGTTAGAGCGGTTTCGTGGACGCATTGACCAGTTGATTATCTTTCTGCCATTGGCACTGATCGCCGGGGCGGCCTTTGCCTTGGTTGTCTTTATCGGTTTCGCGATAGCGCGCATGCGACAACCGTGGGAGCGTTTGGCCCCGAATACCTTCATTGCCGAAATTTATCGTCAACTGCTACGCATCGCCTTTGTGATCTTCGGGATCGTCATCGCGCTGGATATCCTGAACGCGACAGCGCTGCTCAGTACCATCTTGGGCGCTGCAGGCATCATCGGCCTGGCTTTGGGTTTTGCGGTCAAGGATACAGTGGAAAACTTCATCGCCTCGGTCATGCTGTCCTTCCGCCAGCCGTTCCGGCCCAATGACACGGTCGAGATTAATGGCCACATCGGCAAGGTGATCCGCCTGACCAGCCGAGCAACCATCCTTCTGTCCTTTGATGGCAATCACATCCGCATTCCAAACGCGACCGTGTTTAAAAGCAGGATCATTAACTACACACAGAACGCTGAACGCCGCTTTATGTTCTCAGTCATGGTGGAACGCGACGCAGACCTGCAAGAAACCCGCGCGATGGTGGCCAAAACCGTACAGGATCTGCCCTTCGTGCTGGCTGAGCCGGCCGCGCAAACATGGATCGAAGCACTGCATCCTGCCGGGGTTGAGCTGGTGATCACAGGTTGGGTTGACCAGAATGAAACCTCGATTGTCCTTGGCAAAGGAGAGGCCTTGAGACAGGTGAAATTAGCCATCCAAGCCGCAGGGATCGTGATCCCGGACGCCACGCAGGCCGTGCACTTGTCACGTGAAACCAAAGCGGTTGTGCCAGACCTGCACGAAAGCACTCAGGTCGAAACGGTGGAAGCCAGCGAAGACGCTGCATTGGACCGGATCGTCGAAGCCGAACGGCAAGAGGAAATCTCAGAAGACCTGCTGCGCGAAGATAGCCTGAAGGAATAGCACATTTCTTTGCAAAACGGGGCTTGAACCGCTGCCGCCTTCGCAGTATCTAGCCCCTCGCTGCTGGGATGTAGCCAAGTGGTAAGGCAACTGTTTTTGGTACAGTGTACCGTAGGTTCGAATCCTACCATCCCAGCCAGCGTTTCTCCCCAAACTTCTGATACATTGCGCTCCGGTAAATCCTGCCATTGTTCCCGCGGGTTGCGAGGGTGCGCTCCGAAGGCAGACGGTCTGCGGCCGCATTTCTCTGCCAAACAACTGCATCAGTCTGCGTTTGCATTTTCCACGATACACTTTGGGGGCATTTTAGAGGCTTGCGATACGCTTGCGCTGCGCATCCCAGCCGGCGGGCATGCCGTGGCGCAGTAGCCAGTCGGAGGTCAGACCCATAGGCTGTCTGCCTTGCGTAACCTGACGGAAAATGTCCGGGGTAAGGAACGCGAGATGGATCATCTGCTGGATGCGGCGCTTGGATGTTCCGGTCTCAACTGAGATCTGATCGAAGGTCGCTCCCTCTTTGATCCGTTTGTACCAATGGTTGGCATTGGCAATGTTGCGCCACAAACGTTGATCGACTGTGGTATCGCATTCAACGACAAGCTTCATCTCGACGCCACGGCGACACTCTGTAAATGGCAGCATGAGTTGCAGGGCATCTGAGTTGATGGGTGTTTTGGACTCATTGCTAGCTTGGACGCGTTTCGGATCGAGCTGGATCATCAGCCCACCAGGTTTGATCTTTACAGACCCGATCATCTCGGGTGCGCCGCTATGGTCAATGATCATGTCTTCACCAGCAGCGATAATTTGATCTGAACCGCGAACACAAAGATCACGGATATGTCTTATCACTGCCCGGCCGATGGGTTCTTCCAATTGCTTTGCCGGGATTCGCCATGTCCGCTGCTTGTCATCAGCACGGCTCACGCCTGTCACCAGCTTCTGTGAGATATAGTAACGGTAATGTCGGTCACCTTTCCTGGTATGACTTGGTGTCAGCTTTTGGCCTGCCTCATCGACGATCTTCCCTGCTAGCGGAGATGGGTCACGATGCTGTTTGGTGTTGCGTTCTTTGGCGCTCTTGCTGGAAAGCTGCTGTTGAAGTGCATCCCATCTGTCAGAATCAATGATCGCGGGATGCTGCCCCCCAAAGATCTGCCCCTTGTGACGGATGCGTCCAGCATAGATCGGATTGGTCAGGATGTGATGTAGCCGGCCGCGCGACATCAGATTGCCACCGCGCTGACGGCCATCAGCAAGGCGACATTGCTTTGATCGCAACCAAAGCTGTTCTGCTTTCTCTCGCACTTTGTTCATTGAGCTGTGTTCTTCATAGAGATCATAGATTGTTTGGATTATTTGTTGCTCACTTGGGTTTATCTTCAGTGTTCTGCCATCTGGATCATACCCCAGTGGCACATTGCCTCCCATCCAAAGTCCTTTGCGTTTGGAGGCTGCGATTTTGTCGCGGATGCGTTCTGCTGTGACTTCACGTTCAAACTGCGCAGAGCTGAGCAGGACATTGAGTGTGAGCCGACCCATCCTGGTCGATGTATTAAAACTTTGGGTCACCGACACAAACGGCGCGCCTGCTTCATCCAGCCGACCCACCAGTTTGGCAAAGTCAGCAAGCGATCTCGTTAAACGGTCGATCTTATAGACGACGATCTGATCAACTTGTTTGGCATCGACCTCATCCATCAGCCGTTGCAAGGCTGGTCGCTCAAGGTGACCGCCGGAGATGCCGCCGTCATCATAGAGATCAGGCAGCGGCGCCCAGCCTTCATGACGCTGGCTCGCTACATATGCCTCACAGGCCTCGCGTTGCGCATCCAGGGAGTTGAAGTCTTGTTCTGATCCATCCTCCGAGCTCTTGCGGGTATAGATGGCTCAGCGGACGCGGTTCATCTGGATTTGTTCGGGCCAAAGAAGCGCGGGCCGCTCCACCCCGCCCCTGTGATCCGCTTGGCGATGGCACTGAGGGACCGATAAGTCTGACCGTCCATCTCAAATCCATCATCCGTTACAAGTACCCGGCAGATACGTCCATTCCATTCTCTCACGAGCTGGGTTCCCGGTGTCAAAGCAACATTGGGTTTAGATGCAGCAGCACCGTCATTGCGGGCGCTGTTGCTGGTCTGACAGCGCATTAGCTGCTTCACGGCAGCGCTATGGCCGCCTAGCGCCTTGCATTGAGTCTCGAAGGCGAGCGCTTTGCGCAGGAATGTCACTGACAGGTGGCGACCAGCAACTGTCCCGGTCAGCTTCAGCCACTCCGCAGCGCATTGCGCCCTGCCCCACGTGGATGTCCTCGCGACCACTTCAATAATGCGAGTAGTCATACCGGCTGCTCCAATGGCTGTGCATGGTAAAGAGGACCTTTAGCGAAGGCGCTTCAGTTTACAGCCAGCCCACTTTTGCGCAGGCGTGAGATCTCTGCACGGATGGTATGCGGCTGCCAAGCGAGTTGCTTTTGCAGCGTTTCAATCGTTGCGCCTGACTTACGGCTGATCAGTTTGGCCAGCTGTGCACGTTTAGTGATGGGTTTGGTCATCTCTGTCTCCAGTGTTGGGCTACAGACGATCCGCAGCCTTGTACTGAGACAAACCTGGAGGTTCCGGGCTAGTCAGGGGTTTGGGTCGAAGCTATCGATCCTAGGTAACCTACAGCTCACCCAGCATGCTGCCGGCATCAAGGTGCATGGACCCAAGTTTGGTTGCGAGCTACTTTTGGCAAAATCGCGACAGACCTGCCGCTTGTCCCTCGCTGGCAACCCCGCAGCATCCTTAAACACGCAGGTCAACCGCGCAAACGTCGCAGCAGGATCGTTTGAGCCATTCCGTTCGATGGCTCCACACATGCTTGCGGAGGCACACAAGTCCAGTCGTTTGTTCAAGGCGGGATACTATGACAGACGGCGGAAACCAGACTTTCGCTACGTTTGCATGAGCCCATCACGTCTCTAAACAAAGCGGACGTTCAAACAGCCAAGTTTTGATACGACATCAAATGACTAGTCAAACATCTTAGACCCATAGCGATGGGTGAGTATTGGCAGCGACTACTGCCAGGTTGGATCAATTACTCTGCGTGCGTTGTTGCTAATAAATGCAACCCATGGTCTAAATGCGGAAAATTCGAAAAATAATTGCATGGCTGAAAAAGCTCCGACCCTAATAACTCCTACAGATTCAGCCTCGCTGAGTGACAATCCTGAGCTGGATATTGTATTTCTGCATGGGCTTGCGGGAGACCGCTTTAGCACGTGGACCAACGCCGCCGAGGTACTTTGGCCACAGTTAATCGCAGATGCATTCACAACTTGCCGCGTCTATACCTGTGGTTTCAAATCCACCCGAACAGCTGGAATCAAGGCTGGAGAAGGGACTTCAATCATGGATCTGGGAAGCCTTGTTGCAGACGGTTTAATCTGTCGGGAGACCCCAGCACCCAAAACGCTGTTCATCTGCCACAGCCTCGGAGGTCTTATAGTCAAACAGATGCTTCGCAAATGCAGCGATTCAGCGGATAGCGATTTTAATGAACTTGGCCGATCATGCGTCGGTGTCGCGTTCCTTGCTACGCCGCACCAGGGGTCCAAACTCGCGTCAACGCTCAACACTATTCTGTCAAATGGGGCAAGTAAGCAACTGTCACAGCTTACCGACAGTGAAGAGGAACTCATCAGCCTGAATGAACACTTCCGCGCACATGTTGGCCGAAAAAACATTGCGGTGAAGTCATTCTACGAAACAGAAAAGACGTGGGGTGTACAAGTCGTCGACAAGGTTAGCGGGAACCCGGGCG
>JBCAZI010000066.1:0-16533 GCA_038533095.1 Pseudomonadota bacterium | reverse complement strand
TTGCAACGCACCAATGTATTGGCCGATGCAAGAAGCTGGCGTTTTCGTCGACACGGATTGGCTCCACCCTGCCGATACCGCGACGACAGTTACGCTGGCGGGAGGCGAGAAGCGGGTACAGGATGGCCCATTCGCCGAAACAAAGGAAACGCTTGGCGGTTTCTTCGCGATTGACGTCGAGAACCTTGATGAGGCGATGAAATGGGCCGAGAAGTGCCCCCACGTCCATTACGGCAAGGTGGAAATCCGCGCCTCTGCCATGGGTAGCGTGTGAGCCGGAACGACGCACAGGCGCGGGCAGAGGATGTTGCCCGCGCCGCCTATGGCAAGCTGATTGCGATGCTGGCCAGCCGAACAGGTGACATCATAGCTGCCGAAGATGCCCTGGCCGATGCCTTTGTCGCCGCTTTGAAAACATGGCCCGACCGCGGCATCCCCGACAAACCCGAGGCCTGGCTTTTGACCGTGGCCAAGAACAGACGCATAGACCAAGCCCGCAAAGATGCCCGTTTGGTCATCACAGACGAGGCAAATGATATGGCCGATGCACAAACAATCGAACCGGAAGAAGCGCAACTGGATGAAAGGCTTAAGCTTATGTTCGTCTGCGCGCACCCTGCGATCGATGAAAAGATCCGCACGCCTTTGATGTTACAGACCGTTTTGGGGTTGGAGGCGGACCAAATCGCCAAGGCGTTTCTGCTCAATCCCGCAACGATGGCGCAGCGGTTGGTGCGGGCCAAGAAAAAGATCAAGTCCGCCGGTATTCCTTTTGTTGTGCCGGAACCAGAGGCCTATCCCGAACGGATGGACGCCGTATTGGAAGCGGTTTACGGCGCTTACGCCATCGATTGGCTGGCTGGTGATGGTGATTTGAGCTATGAAGCATTCTTTCTATCGAATATTCTGGCCGAACTGGCACCAGACCACCCTGAAACGCTCGGCCTTACCGCGCTTATCGGCTTTATCGAAGCCCGCCGCGATGCCCGTTTGAATGACGGTATGCTGGTGCCGGTGCCGGAACAGGATGTCGACCTGTGGAACAAGAAACTTGTCGACCGTTCCGTGAGCATGTTGACCCAGGCCTCTCTCAGACGCAGCTCGCAAAGCCTGACCGGTCGGTTTCAGCTGGAAGCCGCCATTCAATCGGTTCATGCTGCCCGATCTGTGACCGGCAAAACCGATTGGCGGGCGCTGTCCCAGCTTTATGCGGGATTACTGCACGCTTATCCGTCTATTGGTGCAGCGGTCAGCCGGGCTGCGGTGGTCGCCGAAGACGCAGGCCCTACCGAAGGGCTTAAGTTGCTTGAGGTGATCGATTTCGACGGGCTGCAGACCTATCAGCCGTTTCATGCTGTCCGCGCGCATTGTCTGGCAGAGATGGGGCAAACTGCCGATGCCGCAGAAGCCTATGCAGAAGCGCTGTCCTTGTGCACGGATCGCCCGTCAAAACTGTGGCTTGAGAAAAAAATCCAAGGTTTACGCAAAAAAATGTCTTAAGGTGTCGATTGGCGCCGTCGGTCTTCGTCGTGTGGGCATAAGGGAAGAAAACCTTTTCCCTGCCAACTCGAACAAAAGGACCAGACCAATGACAATCATATACACCATCACAGCCATCACCGCCGCAATTGCCCTGATCGCACTTCTTTTGCCGCGCAAGGTTGTTGTCACCCGCCATGCAGATGTCACCATGCACCCCGAAGACGTGATCGCGCGTGTGGCCAGCACCGCAGGCTTCCAGACCTTCAACCCATACTGCACCACAGATCCCGATCTGAAGATCACGCCTTTTGGCCCAACAGAGGGCGTCGGCTCCGGCTTCCGCTTTGAGGGCAAGGAAGGCAAAGGCACACAGACCGTGACCAATGTGACAGCCAACAGTGTCACGCACCTCATTGATTTGGGCGCCATCGGCAAGCCCGTGCAAACGATTGAGGCCAGAGCAGCTCAGAATGGCACCCGCGTCACATGGACAGTGACCTCTGACATGGGCTTTAACCCGATCTTCCGCATCTTCGGCCTGTTCATGGACCGCATGCTTGGCAAGACCTATGAACTGGGTTTGAAGAATATCAAAGCGCTTGCGTGAAGGACGCTGAACCAAGTGCAAGGGCGGGCCTTGGGCCTGCCCTTCCTGCCGTGATGCGGTACTCACTCCGGTGTTCCCGGAATGTCAGATAAACATTGCGCAAGACCTGATTTTAGGGGCTGATGGCGACATCAGCACCTTTTTCGTTGCGCAAAGGCCAAATGATGATCTCTGTTCCTATCACCTCTGTCACCGCCCTTTTGGGGGGTATCATCATTTTGCTGCTCACGATCAAAGTGATCCAACTGCGCAGACAGGGTGGCGTGGTTCTGGGCGACAATGATGACCGGGCATTGACAAAGGCGATCCGCGGCCATGCCAATGCGGTTGAACAACTGCCCATTGCACTGATTATCATGGGGCTGGCAGAGCTGCAGGGTGGGAACAGCGTTCTTTTGGGTCTGGGTGCCGCTGCGCTGATCATCGGGCGTTTGCTGCACGGCATATATTTTGCCCATGACGGCACGCATTGGCGGCTGCGCTTTTTTGGGATGATGTTGACCCTGATCGCCCAAATCCTGCTGCTGATCGCATTGCTAATGGTCGTGATCCTCTGATGCCGATTGTCCGCAAAAAAGATGTGCCGGTTGAACAACCCGAAAAACCAGATGCGCTTGGCAGCTACCGGGCAGAACTGTTCAGCGATGCAGGCGGTCTGACCCAATTTGGTGCCTTCACCGAAACCTTGCCGCCGGGATCACGATCCTCTCTCAAACATTGGCATCTGGAAGAGGATGAATTCATCTATGTCCTTGCCGGCAAGGTTCTGGTGCATGAGGGCGAGACCGTCACAGAAATCACCGCAGGCGATGCGGCCTGCTTTCCGGCCAAAGACCCCGCGGGGCATTTTTTGGAAAATGCCAGCGACGCCGATGCGACCTATCTGGTGGTCGGCACCCGCAGCCCACGCGATGTGATTACCTATCCCGACCATGATCGCGTGCTGACCTTTAATCGCGCAACACAGACGCGCGTCTACCATACGCTGGATGGCAAGCCGGCAGAGGCACCCGAAGGCTGAAACAAAAAAGCCGCCCTCGATGAGTGCGGCTTGGTCGTATCAGCGTCCGGCAATCAGTTACTTGATCTTGCCTTCTTTATACTCGACGTGCTTGCGCACAACGGGGTCGTATTTTTTGATGACCATCTTTTCAGTCATGGTACGTGCGTTCTTTTTCGTGACGTAGAAATGCCCGGTCCCCGCGGTGGAGTTCAGGCGGATCTTGATGGTGGTAGGCTTCGCCATATCTCGTATCCTCTGATTGCGGGCCGGCGCGCGGCACATCGCGTTAATCTCGTTGAAGGTGCCTTTTACCGCTGGCGAGGGCTGAGTCAACCGCAAAGCAACGCAGGCCCCAAGTTTCCAAGGACAAAATTGAGCGCAGGTCGTCAAACCGCGGCCATGAAGGTGTGCCGGGCGACGCACCGCACTACTTTCGCCCTATGGAAGATATCGAAATCGCATCGGCAGCAGCCCTTTGGGACTGGCTCGACACGCATTACGCCCAATCAAAAAGCGTGCGCATTGTCACATGGAAGGCTGCGCATCCGGGCAAATACGTCAGCCGGGAAGAGGTGCTAGACGCGCTGATCGCCTATGGCTGGGTGGATGGGCGGCGCTTTGTTGTCGACGCGGACCGGACAGCGCAGTTGATTGCGCCGCGCAAACAGCAGGCCTGGTCACAAAGCTATAAGGACCGGGTCGAGAGACTACGCCAAGAGGGGCGGATGCGCCCGCCGGGTGAAGCGGCGGTTGCAGCCGGCCAAGCCTCTGGCTTGTGGGATTTCTTTGCTGATGTCGATGCGCTGATTGTACCCGATGATCTGGCGGCACGCATTGACAGGGGCAAATGGGACCTGCTTGCCCCGTCATACCGCAGAAATGTGCTGCGCTGGATCAAGCTGGCAAAGTCAGAAGCTGTGCGGGCTAAACGCATTGATACGGCTGTGACGGCGACCGCAAAAGGCGAAAAGATCGCGCAGATGTAGGCGTTTTGGATCATGATTACAGCGAACGGATCGCTGACCCAACTGTGACCCAACGGACGGCAGATATTGCCAGTGTCCTGCATGCTGAAATGCGCAGTGCCAGCAATTTTTCTGTTTTAGTAGCAGAGAATTAATCCAATTCGCCTAACCCAAGCACGTGACCGGAAGGAGTGCATGATGCGGATCGCGCGTGTTGTCTTGCTTGCATTGTTGATGTTGGGGGGTGTCTCTCTCTACCTGTCGGCGCAACGCCTGATTGAGGCGCATCAGCAGGTTTTGGATGATCGGCAGCTGGCAGGCTTGGCAGAGGCAAAGTCATACTGGCTAGAGGGCACAGTCGCCCTGTCGTTTGAGCGCAGCGTGACGCAGGTTGCCTTTGCACTGGACGATCCAATACCAGATGATTTCAGGGCATTGATCGATCAACAGCGGGACCAGTCAGATGCGCATTTTGCCAGAACCGTAGATCTGCTTGAAGCTTTGGACAGCTTTGAGAATCGCGATCTGTTTCTGGCGACAGTCCGGGAAAACCGCGCCGCGATTACAGCACTCAGGCAAGAGGCTGACGGCATGTTGGCAGTGCCAAAGGTCGGCCGGAACGCCCAGCGAAAGCGGGCCTTGCCCTATGACCTGAAAACAGAGATCGAAAACCTGTTCTCGGCGGCTAGCCTCCTGGTCATTGCCGATGGACAAAGCTCAACCCTGGAAATGAAGCTGAGCAAAATTCAGTCCCTCGCATGGGAAATTCGTGAGTATGGCGGTCGCGCTCGCACGTTTTATGCAATTGCGACCCTGACCGGCCAACCGATCCCCGACATAGACGCAGGCGAAGCGCGGATCGACAATGCCCGTGCCAAAGCCGCCTGGCAGCAGCTTAGGCTGGCTGCTACCGCGATCGACTTGCCAGAAACACTCACGGCAGAGCTTTCGCGTGTAGAACAGCCCTTCGCGCAAACATATCTTCCATCGCTGGATCGGCTTGATGCAGCGATGGATCAGATGCGCGCTGGCAACGACGTCGCCATGCCATTTGAATTTGGCGAGTTTTTTGGGCTGTCAAATACAGGTTTGGATGCAATTGCGAGTATCGCGCCGCTGGCTGGTGAGCATATTCAGACGTATTGGTCAGACAGCCTAAAACAATCAGGGCAAGTCAGGCTGATATCTGCGATCACCATGTTACTGCTGATCTTGCTTACGGTTGCATCCTTCTATGCCATGCATCGGAAAATGATCCGTCCGCTTGAGGCGGCGACCCAAACGCTGCAAAATATTGCAGATGGGAACCTTGACCGTGAATTCCGGCAAACAAAGCGTGGGCTAGATGAGGTGAGGGTCATCTGGGATGCCTTGGAAAGCCTGACATATCGCTTGCGCGATGCGCGCGATACCGCCGCCCGCGAACAAGAAGCAGAGAAGCGTGCAAAGGAAGGTGTCATTGGTGACTTGATGGCTGGGCTAGAGCGGATGGCGCAGGGTGATCTTACCTACAAAATCGAAAACCACTACGGTGCGACCTATGACGCCTTGGTCAGCAACTATAACCAGACAAGCGATACGCTGCGCCTGCTTGTCTCAGAGGTTGTCGACAATGCCGATGAAATCGCCAGTGGGTCGACAAGCCTACGACGCGCGATAGAGGATTTATCAGTAAGGACAGATAACCAATCGGCATCTGTTGCGCGAACAGTCGACAAGCTATCAGGCTTTACCGAGACCATTCGGGGTATGGCCGACAGCGTGAACGCGTCGCATGCTTTTGTGGGGCGCGCGACGCAAAAAGCTGAGGCCAGTGGGGATGTCGTGGTCAGCGCAGTCGGTGCGATGGATCATTTCAAATCTTCGTCACAGGATATCAAGAAATTTACCGCCGTCATCGACGACATTGCCTTTCAAACCGGACTGCTGGCACTGAATGCCGGCATTGAGGCTGCACGCGCAGGCGATGCCGGAAAGGGTTTTTCGGTGGTGGCCCAAGAAATCCGCCATCTGGCCGAACGCGCGGCTGAATCAGCAAAGGATGTGAAAAACGTCATCGACCAAAGCGTTGCCCAGGTAGAAAGCGGCGCAGGCTATGTCGCCGACACCGGCACGTCTTTGACCGAAATTTCGGATATCGTTCAGAGCATCAGCAACAGCATTGGCCATATCAATGACGCGTCGCAACAGCAAACCATCGGCGTCAACGACATTGAAGAGACGATGGCAAGCATTGATGAAATGACGAAACAGAACGCAAATATGGCCGAACGGGCCGCATCAACCGGATTGGTTCTGCAAGAGAAGGCGGAAAAACTACGGACGGCGGTCGACCGCTTCGTGATCGATGAGGCCCCAAGCCGGAAACCTCCACTTCGTGTGGCCTGATCAACTGCCCGTTATGCGCGGATGGCCTATAAGCCGGATTCTGTCCCGCGTGGTTGCCCACGCATGGATGACCATTCATCTTAAGCGTCTGTCACCAAACGCCCTCTCGCTGCCAACCCGGACCGTCTGGGGTTCAAGCATCCCCGTCTTGCGACGCGAGGTCCCTATTTGGCATTGCTCCCGGTGGGGCTTGCCGTGCCGCTTGCGTTGCCGCTCGCGCGGTGGGCTCTTACCCCACCGTTTCACCTTTTCCCCGGCGGACCGGGGTAGTCTGTTCTCTGTGGCGCTATCCCTAGGGTTACCCCCGCCGGGTGTTACCCGGCACCGTGCTTTTTGGAGTCCGGACTTTCCTCCCGCGCGAAACCAAGGCTTCGCGCAAGCAGTCATCCAGCCATCCGCGCAACAGCGCAGTTAGGCCCAAGCGGCGTTCACGTCAACGGGGAAACGGCGGGCAAGGTCAGTGATGATGGCCATATCCGTGGCATCCAATGGACCGGTCCAACCGGGCCGAAAGCGCATGCGAAAGCAATTCAGCAACAAGGCGGTATCCTGCGTTGCGGTGTATCCAAAGGCCGCCATCATCGCGCAAAATTGCGCGTCATCGGCCGCTTGTGGGCCCTGTTCCGAAGACTGCGCGAAAGCGCTTGGCGAGGGCCAGATCGACAGCCCCTCCAGCGCCAACCTGCGCCAATCAAACCGCCTACCAGGGTCACTCTTGCGCTCTGGCGCCAGGTCAGAATGCCCGATCACCCGCTCTGGCCGGATGTCCCAACGTGCTTTGATCCCTTTCAAAAGATCAACCAATGCATCCATCTGCGCGGCGGCAAAAGGGGTGCGCCCCGTGTTGGCCAGCTCAATCCCAATGGAATAGCTGTTCACTTCCGTTACATGCCCCCAGGCCCCCACGCCGGCATGCCAGGCGCGCATCGCCTCGGGCACAAGGCTGATGATATGCCCGCCTTCATCAATCAGAAAATGGGCCGACACTTCTGTTTCTGGGTCACACAGCATGTCGCAAGCCGCCGCGGTGTCTTGCATCGCGGTGTAGTGGATCACAACGATATCAGGCTTTACCCCATCACGACGCAAATCGTAATTTGGCGACCTCCGCAGGTCTGCTTCATCCGCACCCCAACCCGCGACCAGACGCAGGCCGGGCGGCAGTGGTGGTTTATTGTCCTGCTGCAATGCGGAACGGTGCGGGATCCCACCCGCAGGCAAAACCATCGCCATCCGGGTCTATGCCGCGTCGATCCCGCTCTGGCCCGCCACGGGCCAGAAAATCGCGCTGCGCATCGTCTGATGTCGCATAGGCCGCGCAGTTCCGGCGGAACCGTCCATCGGTCGACAGCAAGGAACGGCTATACCATTCCTGCCCCTTCACGTTGGGTGCATTCAACGCATATTCCACGATGTTTGGCCCGGTGTTCGACGGGCGCTGTGGCACGGCAGTGGGTGCGATCTGTTCGCGTGCTGCGGCTTGGGCTGCGCGGCGTTGCGCGTCGCTTTCAATGGTCTCGCGCCCGGATACAGCATCGAAGCTTTGTTCATCTGATAGACCCGTCCCACTGTTCGCCAGCACAGGGGCCGCATTGGCAGGTGAGGCTTGCACACCTTGGGTGCGCAACGGATCAGCGACAGGTGCCGTCGTGGCAGCCGTCTGCGTACCGATCCCTGCCTCCGCCAAAGCGCTGGAAGGGATCGCCTGAGTTTGTTCAGAGGGGATCGTGTTGACCTGTGGTGGTGGGACGATGGTCCCACGCGGGGCGGACAACTGCGCCTCGCGCCTTGCGCGATCCAGCTCAAAATTCGAATATTCGTCAAAGCCGATGCCGCGTTCAGTGGGCACAACACGCGGGGTGCAGGCTGCAAGCCCAATCAAAGCTATCGCGATAAGAAGACGCCGATCCATTACATTCTACCTGTCAAACTGCACTCTCTTTTGCGGCAGATTACCACCACTTTGCGGGTTTGGCCACAAATCCGGCAGATTGCTCAAGACTATAGGCCACGTTCAACAAATCGCCCTCTTCCCAAGGACGCCCGATCAGCTGCAAACCAAGCGGCAGGCCTTGTTTGTCCTGCCCAGTTGGTACCGCAATGCCAGGCAGACCTGCTAGGTTCACTGTCACGGTGAAAACGTCATTGAGATACATTTCAATCGGTGACATGTCCTCGCCCAAACCAAAGGCCGCCGATGGCGTGGCTGGCGTCAGGATCGCATCAACACCGTCAGCAAAGACCTTATCAAAATCCTGCTTGATCAGGGCGCGTACCCGGCGCGCACGGTTGTAATAGGCATCATAGAAGCCAGCAGAGAGCACATAGGTCCCCACCATGACGCGGCGCTGCACCTCTGGCCCGAACCCTTCGGCGCGGGTCTTTTCATACATTTCGGTGATCCCATCACCCTGCGCCAGCTTGGCGCGGTGCCCAAAGCGCACCCCGTCATAGCGGGCAAGGTTGGACGAGGCTTCGGCCGGTGCGATCACATAGTAGGCAGGCAGCGCATATTGCGTATGCGGCAGGGTGATATCGACGATCTTAGCGCCTGCATCCTTTAGCATCGTGGTGCCATCGGCCCAAAGCTGTTCAATCTCCGTGGGCATCCCATCCATGCGATATTCCTTGGGAATACCGATGGTCTTGCCGCGAATATCGCCCGTCAAAGCCGCTTCAAAATCGGGCACGGGCAAATCCGCACTGGTGCTGTCCAGCGGGTCATGGCCTGCCATCGCTTTCAGCATGATCGCAGCATCGCGCACATCTTTGGTCATCGGACCGGCCTGATCTAGCGAAGAGGCAAAAGCCACAATGCCCCAGCGCGACACGCGGCCATAGGTGGGCTTTAGCCCTGTGATGCCAACAAAGGCCGCAGGCTGGCGAATTGATCCACCTGTGTCTGTGCCTGTTGCAGCAAGGCAAAGATCGGCAGCAACCGCACTGGCCGACCCACCGGACGATCCACCCGGTGTCAATGCGGTCTCATCACCGCCGCGTCGCCAAGGGTTGACGGCATTTCCGTAAACAGAGGTTTCGTTGGACGAGCCCATGGCGAATTCATCCATGTTCAACTTGCCCAGCATCACGGCCCCTGCGTCAAACAGCTGGCTGGTGATGGTGCTTTCATATTCCGGCTTGAACCCCGCCAGAATGCGGGATGCGGCCTGCGACGGCACGCCTTTGGTGCAAAACAGGTCTTTGATACCCAGCGGGATGCCACACATATCGGGCGCATCACCGGCCTTGATGCGCGTATCGGCGGCTGCGGCCTGGCTCTGCGCGATCTCAGGCGTATGGTGCACGAAAGCGCCCAGCGCGTCTGCACCTTCGATGGCAGAGAGGCAGGCAGTGGTAATCTCTGCGCTGGAGGTTTCGCCCTTGCGCATCGCGTCACGGGCCTGGGCGATGGTCAGTTTGGTCAGATCAGACATTATTCCACCACCTTCGGCACAGCAAAGAACCCTTCACGCGCGTCAGGCGCATTTTTCAATGCCGCTTCCGGCTGGCTGCCATCCGTAACCACATCCTCGCGCCGTTTCAGGCGCTGCGGTGTCACAGATGTCATCGGTTCCACCCCTTCCACATCAACCTCGTTGAGTTGTTCGATAAACCCCAGGATCGCGCTGAATTCTGATGCCAGCGCAGGCAGTGCATCGTCTTCCACCTTGATACGGGCCAGCTTGGCCACGCGGCGGGCGGTTTCTGTGTCAATCGACATCGGTGTTTCTCCGGTAAATCTTTGGCTCCGCGTTTAGCGTCCTGCGGGGGCAGCCGCAAGCATATGACGGATGTAAACATGGATCATCCAGCCCAACATGATGCCATTGAGGACATGCCACAGGAAATGCGTACCAAAGGTAATCGTGTCGCAGAGGATTTCATCAACCGAGCGCAGCGTGATCGACAAGGTCAAAATAGCCGCTCCAATCACAAAGCCAGAGGCAATGCCCGGTCGATCGCGCAGGGCCACCGCATAGATGACCAAGAGCAGTGGGACTGTCCAATAGAAGTTCGAAATCGCCAGAAACGGCACCTGCTGCGTTGCCCAGACAACCGCGGCCGCGTAAGGGAAAAAGCCCAAAGTTGCCAGGCATGCCACCCAGCCACGCATCGGCACGATGTCGCGGTGCACCGCAAAAAGATAGATCAGGATAAAAGCACCAATCGGCGCAACATCCATCAGCAAGGCCCAAAGCGTTGCATGCGTGTGAAACAGAAAGCTTCCCACGCCAATCATGAACAAAACGACCGTCAGAAGCCGCGCAATAGGCAGACCAGCGCCACGGTGCCATAGGATAAGCGCTGCAATGATGAAGGCGATATTCGTGACGGCATTGATAGGCTCAGACCAATAGGTCAGGTCCGTCCGCTCGCAATACCCGTCAACTTGGGCAAACCAGTCCATGGGCGCCTCTACCGTCTACCTGCAAAAAAATCTTTCAAAAGTGCCTCGGATGCGCGTGCATCAATCCCGTCATAGACCTCTGGCGCGTGATGGCATTGCGCATGGCTGAACACGCGCGGGCCTTGTGCGACACCGCCTGACTTTGGGTCTGCAGCACCGTAGTAAAGCCGCGCAATCCGCGCATTGCTGATCGCCGCGGCACACATGGGGCAAGGCTCCAGCGTGACATGGAGGTCGTAACCCGTCAGCCGCTCTTGCCCTAAAGCGGCACAGGCGGCCCGAATTGCCAGTATCTCGGCATGGGCCGTCGGATCGTTCAATTCCCGCGTCCGGTTGCCGGCCTGCGCGATCACACCCTCTGGGCCAGCAATGACAGCGCCAACGGGCACTTCGCCGCGACGGGCCGCAGCCCGTGCCTCTTCCATTGCTGTGCCCATGTGACTGCGAAAATCCATACGGCCTTGATGCCCAATGGCTGCACCAAGGGCAAGTTGACTTCCTCCAGTTAACCCGGGCAGGCTGGGGCAAATGTTCTCCTCAGCTTCAGAGCCCTCATGACAACAGCACAGACCCGGCTTGCGACCTATGGCACATTGGCCCCCGGACGCGCCAACAACCATATCTTGGACGGTCTCAACGGTGTCTGGACCCAAGGCACTGTCAATGGCACGCTTTACGAGGATGGATGGGGTGCGGCACAGGGCTATCCGGGGCTTATCCTTGATCCGAAAGGGGCGGAAGTTGGCGTCTTTGTCTTTCATTCGCCTGATTTGCCGGACCACTGGGATCGGCTGGATCGTTTTGAGGGGTCTGACTATCAACGCAAGACTGTCACGGTGAAGACGCCCCAAGGCCGCATAGAGGCACAGATTTACACAGTAATCCGTCGCATTTGAAACGGCAGAGTACAGTTGCCAGCCAAGCCCCTTGCGACTAAAGCCAACCCCATGACAGACACCCCACCCCCCGGCGACCGGATCGCCAAAGTTCTATCCCGCGCAGGCATCGCCAGCCGTCGTGAGGCCGAGCGTATGATCGCCGACGGCCGCGTCAGCGTGAATGGCAAGACCATTGCCAGCCCCGCGCTGAATGTAACTGATGCTGACCGCATCGTGGTGGATGGCAAACAGGTGGGCGAACCTGATCCGCCGCGTATCTGGCTTTATCACAAGCCTGCGGGCCTGGTGACGACCGAGCGGGACGAGAAAGACCGCCCAACGGTTTTTGGCGCACTTCCCGAAGATATGCCGCGCGTGATGTCTGTGGGGCGGCTTGATCTGAACTCCGAAGGTCTGCTGCTGCTGACCAACGATGGCGAAGTGAAACGCAAACTGGAACTGCCCTCAACCGGTTGGCTGCGCCGATACCGCGTGCGCATCAACGGGTCGGTGAGCGAGGCCAAGCTGGATGAGTTGCGCGCGGGCATGACTGTCGAAGGTATCACATACCAACCCATGGTTGTTACCTTTGATCGCCAGCAAGGGGCCAATGCCTGGCTGACCGTCAGCCTGCGGGAAGGCAAAAACCGCGAAATCCGCCGCGCGATGGGTGCGATCGGGGTGACGGTGAACCGCCTGATCCGGGTCAGCTATGGCCCGTTCCAGCTGGCGGCCCTGAAACCGGGCGAAGTGGAAGAGCTGAAACAACGCGTGGTGCGTGATCAGCTGGGTATTTCCGGCAAACCCACGCCGAAAAGGACCCGAAAGCCCGTAAATCGCCCTGCAAGGGGGAAAAAGCGGCCCAGTTGAACCTTGTTCTGGCGCATCTGTTGTGCATGGTGGGGGTAATAAAAATCTCCCGGGGGACACTGCTTTGGCCGACTTGCTGACGCTCGAAAACGCTATCAACCTGATCATGCTGTGCTTTTTGCAAGCTGTATTGGGCTTCGACAACCTGCTTTACATCTCGATCGAGAGTAAGCGCGCGCCAGTCGCGCAACAAAAATCTGTTCGCACATGGGGCATCATCATTGCAGTCGCCCTGCGGGTTGTGCTGCTTTTCTCGATGATCCAGCTGATTGACGCGCTGTCAGAGCCGTTTTTCATCCTTGATTGGGAAGGTGTGATCGAGGGCGGCGTGAACTTTGCCACCATCGTTTTTGTCTTTGGGGGGGCCTTCATCATGTACACGGCCGTCAAGGAGATCGGGCATATGCTGTCGATGGATAACCTGGGCCATGATGTGGAAGGCAAAGGGTCTAAATCCGCGGTACAGGTTGTGGTGCTAATCGTGGTGATGAACCTGATCTTTTCGTTTGACTCGGTCCTGTCGGCCCTGGCAATCACCGATGTCTTCCCGATCCTGGCCTTTGCGATTATCCTGTCAGGCCTTGCTATGCTGATACTCGCCGACGGCGTGACGCGGTTTTTGGAAAAAAACCGGATGTATGAGGTTTTGGGCCTGTTTATCCTGCTGATCGTCGGTGTGGTCTTGTTGGGCGAAGCGGGCCCTGCCGCAGCCCATGCGATGCATGACGAAAGCCTGCAGATCATGGTCTTTGGTCAGGATATCCTGCCGATGTCGAAATCGACCTTCTACTTCTCGGTCGTGGTGCTTGTCGCCGTCGAGATCATTCAGTCAGGCTATACGCGCAAACTGAATGCAGAGCGTGCGGCATTGCAGAAACACTCGTAAAACCACGCGCTCAACCCTATCTGAGATGGAGATGACACTGGCGGAGTTAAACCAAAATGCTGCGATTGATCCTTGTAGTGGCCTTTGTGGTGGTGATCGCAATAGCGGTGATCGCTGTCTTGGGAACACTTATGGCAATCAGTACGACCACCGCTGGAAAGGACACTGACGACATGCCTGCGAAATTCCGACGGATCACCTATGTGCTGCTGGTCGTGCTGATGTTTGGCGTGGCCTCTGGCTGGTTGGGTGGCGTGTGATGGCCAAGCGTTTTGGTGGAAAATACAGCCCCGATGGGCAAGCCCCGGCAGGCCAGCGCGCGACGGTGCAAAGCGACCGGCAGGTTGCTGTGTCTGGTGGGCGGGTCAAGCTGCTTTACCTGCCTGCAGTCGTCTTGGCTGCAACATCGCTGAACGATGGGCCCACCACGCTTGTCACTGCACTTGTCGGCGCGGCAGTCCTGACCTTGGCAGCATGGTTGCTGCAAGAAGGGTTAGAGGCCGAAGCCGCCTATAACGCCCGCAAAGTGGCGCGCCGCCCTGCCCTGCCCCGCAAGATGCTGGCCACCGTATTGACCGGCGTTGGCGTGACCATTGCAGCCTACACCGGCGATAGCGGCGTGGTCGGGTCCATTCTTTACGGCGTTGCCGCCGCTGGTCTGCATACCGCCACCTTCGGCATTGATCCTATGTCTGACAAACGAATGGAAGGCGTCGATACCTTTCAGCAAGACCGCGTCGCCCGCGTGGTGGATGAGGCTGAAGCGCATCTGGATGTGATGAAATCCCAGATTGAGGCCGTGTCAGACCGCCGCCTAACCGCCCGTGTTGAAGACTTTCAGGTGATCGCCCGCCGTATGATCCGCACGGTCGAAGAAGACCCGCGTGATTTGACCGGGGCGCGTAAGTTTCTGGGCGTCTATCTGATGGGCGCACGCGATGCGACGATCAAGTTTGTTGATCTCTACAGCCGCAAGAAAGACGCCGATGCGCGGGCCAATTATGAGGCGCTGCTGGATGATCTGGAACAGAACTTTGCGGCGCGCACCGACAAGATGCTGCTGGATGACCGCAGCGACATGGATATTGAAATCAACGTGCTCCGCGACCGTTTGCAACGCGAAGGTGTGAGCCTGAAAACGAAAGGGAACGATTAATGTCAGAGACAGTCCGCGAAAAGGCCCAAGCCGCCTTGGCCGAGGTCGAGAAAGTCACCGCAGTGGTCCTGCCAGAACCCAAAGGCGAGTTGGTCACACTTGAGGCCGCCGATCCGCCCACAACGGCAGAGATCGAAAAGCGTGTGGCTGAGATCAATATCGAAGACACGAATTCCATCGTCTCTTTCGGATCGTCAGCGCAGGCAGAGTTGCAGGAAATCAGCCAGTCCATGCTGGCAGGCGTGCGCAACAAGGATGTGGGCCCAGCCGGCGACAGCCTGCGCAATATCGTGACCACGATCCGTGGATTTTCGATCTCTGAGCTCGACGTGCGTCGCAAGCGCAGCTGGTGGGAACGCCTGTTGGGCCGGGCCGCACCCATGGCGAAATTCGCCGCGCGGTTTGAAGAGGTGCAAGGCCAGATTGATCATATCACCGATGATCTGCTGAAACATGAACATGTCTTGCTGAAGGATATCGAGAGCCTCGACATCCTCTATGACAAGACCCTGCAATTCTATGACGAACTGGGCCTTTATATCGCAGCGGGTGAGGCGAAAATCGCCGACCTGGATGCCAACACCATCCCCGCCAAAGAGGCCGAGGTGCAGGCCGCCCCCGAGGATCAGGCGGTGATGAAAGCGCAGGAGCTGCGTGACCTGCGTTCGGCCCGTGATGATTTGGAACGCCGCGTGCATGATCTGAAACTGACCCGTCAGGTGACGATGCAATCGCTGCCATCGATCCGGCTGGTGCAGGAAAATGACAAATCGCTGGTGACCAAGATCAACTCAACCTTGGTCAACACCGTACCACTGTGGGAAACGCAGCTCGCACAGGCCGTCACGATCCAGCGCTCATCTGAGGCGGCTGAAGCTGTGCGCGATGCCAATGATCTGACCAACGAGCTGCTGAAAGCCAACGCAGAAAACCTGCGCTCTGCCAACAAGACAATCCGCGAAGAAATGGAGCGTGGCGTCTTTGACATCAACGCCGTGAAAGAGGCGAACGCCAACCTAATCGCGACCATCAACGAAAGCCTAGAGATTGCCGACGAAGGCAAACGCAAACGGGCCGAGGCCGAGACTGAGTTGCAGAAGATGGAGCAGGAGTTGAAAGAAACGCTCGCCGCCGCCAAGGCACGTGGTACAGGGACCGGCGACAATATCGGCACAGCAGCAGGTGCTGATTAACGCATGACGATTGGGGGCGCTGCAAAACACATCCTGATGCTTGTCCTTGCGACGGGCATGACGGGCTGTGTTTTGGTGGCGCCCCCGGTCACACCTGCGCCACCGCCCCCGGTGGCAGAACCAGAGCCACCTGCAGGCCCTGTCGTCACGCCACCCAGTCAGGCCAGCCGTGACCTTGCGACCTATTATGGGCGCTTGCAGAACGATCTGTTGGCCCAAGGTCTGCTGCGCGGCGATGGTGGTGGACCAGATACGCCGTTTACCGATACGCAACTGGCCCGCAATTTCGTGCGTATCGCATTGTTCAATGAGTATCGTGACGACAGCGACTTTCAGCGCCCGCAGGCAACTATTTCGAAATTACGCCGCTGGACCGGGCCCATTCGCATGTCAGTGGAGTTTGGCGATACTGTTTCCCTCGCCCAGCGCGACGCCGATCTAGCCAGTGTCAGCGCTTATGCCGCGCGCCTCACCCGCGCGACGGGCGTGTCAATCACCATCACTGACCAGAACCCCAATTTCCGCGTGCTGTTCCTGGGCGAGGATGACCGCCGCGCCTATGGACCGCGCCTGCGGGAATTGATCCCCAGTATCTCGGACGCGACGGTGCGTACCTTTGTGAACCTGCCGCGCGACCAACTATGCGTTGTTATCGGCACCTTTGCACCCGGGCAGTCCAACTACGTCAAAGCTGTCG
>JBCAZI010000065.1:0-16923 GCA_038533095.1 Pseudomonadota bacterium | reverse complement strand
GTTGTGGTGCTGGAACTGTCATCCTACCAAACCGATCTTGCCCGCAGCATGACACCGGATGTCGCAGTCTTTACCAACCTCAGCCCCGATCATTTGGATCGTCACAGCGGCTTGGGTGGATATTTCGCAGCCAAGCGTCGCCTTTTTGCCGAAGGTGGCCCAGACCGTGCCGTGATTGGCGTGGATGAGGTTGAGGGGCGTTACATCGCCAATCAGCTGATCGAAGGGCCGGGGGATGATCGGGTCATCCGCGTTTCTTCGGGGCAAAAACTGACCGGGCAGGGCTGGAATGTTTTTGCGCGCAAAGGGTTTTTGTCGGAACAACGCAAGGGCCGTCAGGTCGGGTCAATCGATCTGCGCCCGATTGCGGGGCTGCCCGGTGCGCATAACCACCAGAATGCCTGTGCGGCCTATGCCGCCTGCCGGACATTGGGGCTGGGCCCTAAAGGGATTGAAGCTGCGATGCAAAGCTACCCCGGTCTGCCGCACCGCAGTCAGGTCGTGCTGCAGCAGGGTGAGGTGACTTTTGTCAACGACAGCAAGGCCACGAATGTCGATAGTGCGGCGAAGGCCTTGCAAGCCTTTCCGCGTATCCGCTGGATTTGTGGCGGGTTGCAGAAAGAGGGCGGTTTGGACGCGCTCTTGCCGCATCTGGGCCATGTGGCCAAAGCCTATGTGATTGGGCGCGAGGCTGAAGATTTTGCCCGCCAGCTGGTTGGCGCAGAGGCAGAGGTTTGCGGCACAATGGATGTGGCGGTCGCAAAGGCTGCGGCAGATGCGGAACCGGGCGAGGTGGTTTTGCTGGCGCCTGCGGCGGCGTCCTTTGATCAATACGATAGCTTTGAAGCGCGCGGTGATGACTTCATCCGCAGCGTGAGGGCACTGAATGCGTAAGGTGGATCATGATCCACCTTACCCGCCCGCTATGGCTTGCCCTGCGGCCCATCCCGATGACCAGGCCCATTGGAAGTTGTACCCCCCTAACCATCCGGTCACATCCAGGCATTCACCGATGAAATAGAGCCCGGGGTTATTCTTCGCCGCCATGGTTTTCGATGACAAAGCATCCGTGTCAACGCCGCCAAGTGTGACTTCTGCTGTGCGGTAGCCCTCTGATCCTGCCGGGGTCAGCGCCCAGTTTGCCAGCCTTTCGCAGAGCGCGCTGAGTTTCGCATCGCTTTGGTCAGCGATATTTCCCTCTAGCGTGAGCTCTGCCTTAAGGTGATCGACCAATCGGCCAGGCAGATGCTGCGACAAGACGGTTGTCAGCGCCTTGCGCCCATCGCTTTGCCGTTGCTGTTTAAGGTCTGTGAACAAGGTCCCTGCGGGCACCAGATTAACGCTGATCGTTTCGCCCTCGTGCCAGTAAGATGAGGCTTGCAAGGTGGCTGGCCCCGATAGGCCGCGATGGGTGAAGAGGATCGCCTCGTCAAAGCTGGCGCCATTGCTGGAGACGCGGGCAGGGGTGGCGACACCTGCCAGTGGTTTGAACCTGTCATCCGAGAAGGTCAGGGGCACCAGCCCCGGACGTGGGTCTATCACCGGCAGTCCGAATTGCGCCGCGATTTGGTAACCCAGCCCGGTCGCGCCCATCTTGGGGATCGACTTGCCGCCGCAGGCGACCACCAGATTGCGGGCCGTGACCGTGCGGGCACGCCCTTCGCGGGTCAGCGCGACCGTGAAATGCGATCCGTCATGGCCAATCTCACCCACCTGCGTTTGCAGCCATAGTTGCGCGCCTGCCTGATCCATCTGGTCCCGCAGCATGGCGATAATGTCTTTGGCGCTCTTGTCACAAAACAGCTGGCCGAGCGTCTTTTCATGCCAGGCGATACGGTAGTCATCGACCAGATCAATGAAATCCCACTGCGTATAGCGCCCTAGGGCAGATTTGCAGAAGTGTTTGTTCTGGCTAATAAAATTCTGTGGGCTGGCATGTAGATTGGTGAAATTGCAACGCCCGCCGCCTGAAATCCTGATCTTTTCACCCGGTGCCTTGGCGTGATCAACGATCAGCACACCGGGGCCCGCGTGTGCTGCGCACATCATGCCTGCGGCCCCTGCGCCGATGATCAGTGTTTCAACCTTCATGGCGGCCCATATGGCCGATGCGTTGCACAAGATCAAATTTTGCAAATTTGATGATGCCTCCGGCGGAAGTTTGAACGGACATAGAAAGTGAAAACTGCGGTTTTTCAGTGGAATCGTGGTGAATTGGCGGTTAAGGTGTCTTTAGACCCGGGAAACGGGCGATGATAGGCAAAGAGCGGTGATCCATGACGGAAATGGTCTATGGGACGGTCCCGGTGCAATCCGGCGACCCGGTTCTGCCCCGGTGGTGGCGGACAATTGATAAATGGACGATGTCATGCATCCTGCTGTTGTTCGGGATCGGCTTGCTGCTGGGGTTGGCATCCTCGCCCCCTTTGGCCGCCAAAAACGGGTTAGAGCCATTTCACTATGTCACCCGTCAGGCGATCTTTGGCGGCATGGCGATGATGGTGATGTTTATCGTGTCCATGATGTCACCAACGCTGGTGCGCCGCTTGGCTGTTTTGGGCTTTCTCTGTGCCTTTGCGGCCCTTGCCTTTCTGCCCGTTTTCGGCACTGATTTTGGCAAGGGTGCGACCCGTTGGTATTCCTTGGGTTTCGCCTCCGTGCAGCCGTCTGAGTTTCTCAAGCCCGGTTTCGTGGTGATGGCGGCTTGGTTGCTTGCGGCCTCGCAGCAGTTGGGTGGGCCGCCCGGCAAGATTTATTCCTTTGTTTTGACGATGATCATTGTCTTGATGCTGGCGTTGCAGCCTGACTTTGGGCAGGCCGCGTTGATCCTGTTTGCCTGGGGTGTGATGTATTTCGTGGCGGGTGCGCCGATGATCTTGTTGATCATTCTGGCCGGTCTGGTCGTCTTTGGCGGCACAATTGCCTATGCCAATTCTGAACACTTCGCCCGCCGCATTGACGGGTTTTTGTCACCTGACCTCGATCCGAATACCCAGCTGGGCTATGCGACCAATGCAATTCGCGAAGGTGGGTTTTTTGGTGTGGGTGTTGGTGAGGGGCAGGTGAAATGGTCACTTCCTGATGCGCATACGGATTTTATCATTGCCGTGGCGGCCGAGGAATACGGGTTGATATGCGTGCTGGTGATCATCGCGCTCTACGCGGTGATTGTTGTGCGTTCACTGCTGCGTTTGATGAAAGAGCGCGATGTTTTCATTCGCCTTGCCGGGACCGGGCTCGTTTGCATCTTTGGTGTGCAGGCCATGATCAATATGGGCGTGGCGGTGCGCCTGTTGCCTGCCAAGGGAATGACGCTGCCTTTCGTATCCTACGGTGGATCGTCCTTGATCGCGGGCGGCATTGCTGTTGGCATGCTCTTGGCCTTTACCCGCAGCAGGCCGCAGGGTGCGATCGAGGATATCTTGCTGCGCCGGGCCAACCGGTGAGCGCGCCGCTGCTGATCATCGCCGCAGGTGGTACCGGCGGGCATATGTTTCCCGCGCAGGCCCTGGCCGAGGCGATGCTGTCCAAAGGCTGGCGCGTCAAGCTGTCTACAGATGCCCGTGGCGCACGCTATACGGGCGGATTTCCGGACGCAGTTGAGGTCAATGTCGTGGGCAGTGCGACCTTTGCGCGTGGTGGTATCGCGCAAAAGCTAATGGTCCCGTTTCGTATTCTGGCGGGCATTGGTGCGGCCAAATGGCGTTTGTTCCGCGAACGCCCCAGTGTCGTGGTGGGCTTTGGCGGCTATCCAGCGATACCTGCGATGTCGGCGGCCTGGGCGCTGCGTATTCCGCGGATGATCCACGAACAGAATGGTGTTTTGGGCCGCGTGAACCAGCTCTTCGCCAAGCGCGTCGATAAAATTGCCTGCGGCACATGGCCCACAGCACTGCCAGGTAAGATCGCGGGTGAGCATACGGGCAACCCTGTGCGCGCGGCCATCCTTGAGCATGCAGGCGCGCCTTATATTCCGCCGGGCGATTACCCGATGTCGATTCTTGTGATGGGGGGCTCGCAGGGTGCGCGCGTGATGTCCGATATCGTGCCCCCCGCGATCTCGGCCCTGCCGCAGGAGATCCGGCGCAACATCCGGGTCAGCCATCAGGCACGGCCCGAGGATCTAGAGCGCGTCAAAGAATATTACGCAAATGAGGTCATCACAGCAGATGTGCAGACCTTCTTTGATGATGTGCCGCGCCGCATGGTGGATGCGCAATTGGTGATCTCGCGCTCTGGTGCCTCGACGGTTGCGGATGTCAGCGTGATTGGCAGGCCGGCGATCTGGGTGCCCTACGGTGGCGCGATCCGGGATGAGCAGACAGCGAACGCACGCCAACTGGTCGAGGCAGGGGCGGCAGAGGTAATTCAGGAACCTGATTTTGAGGTGGCACCCCTGACTGCTAGGCTGACAGAACTGCTGTCAGATGAGCAGGGCATGTTAAAAATGGCGCAGGCTGCCTTGGCCTGCGGCGTGCCGGACGCGACGGAGCGTCTTGTGCAATTGGTAGAAAATCTGGCAGAGGCGGGCAAGAAATGATGGATGGGGACCCAAGAATGAATGCAGCAACGAAACTGCCCCTCGATGTGGGCCCGATCCATTTTGTGGGCATTGGCGGCATCGGCATGTCAGGGATTGCCGAAGTATTGCTGAACCACGGCTATACCGTGCAGGGGTCCGATCTGAAGGTCTCAAAAATTACGGATCGCCTGAAATTACTAGGCGCGATCATCTATGAAGGTCAGCGCGCCGAGAACCTAGAGGGCGCCGAAGTCATCGTGATTTCATCCGCGATCAAGCCGGGCAACCCGGAACTGGATGAAGCCCGCGCCAAAGGCCTGCCTGTTGTGCGCCGGGCCGAGATGTTGGCGGAACTGATGCGTTTGAAATCAAACGTCGCCGTTGCGGGGACGCA
This sequence comes from Pseudomonadota bacterium, assembly GCA_038533095.1. GTDB lineage: Bacteria > Pseudomonadota > Alphaproteobacteria > Rhodobacterales > Rhodobacteraceae > Yoonia. Next base: position 12,007 of record JBCAZI010000065.1, on the reverse strand, counting down.
TGGCAAGACGACCACCACCACGATGGTTGCTGCTGTGCTGGATGAAGGCGGGATCGACCCGACTGTTATCAATGGCGGGATCATTCATGCCTATGGGTCCAACGCCCGCATGGGGCAGGGCGAATGGATGGTGGTCGAGGCGGATGAGAGCGATGGGACATTCAACCGCTTGCCCGCGACGATTGCGATTGTCACCAATATCGACCCCGAACATATGGAACATTGGGGGACGGAAGAGGCGTTGCATAAAGGCTTTTATGATTTTGTGTCCAATATTCCGTTCTACGGTCTGGCTGTCTGCTGCACCGATGACCCTGATGTGCAGTCGCTGGTCGGCAAGATCACCGACCGCCGCGTTGTGACCTATGGCTTTAACGCGCAGGCCGATATTCGGGCGGTGAACCTGCACTACAAAGCTGGGGTGGCGCATTTTGATATCGCTTTGCAGGCAGAAGATGGGGTGATCGAAGGTTGCGCTTTGCCGATGCCGGGCGATCATAACGTGTCGAACGCGCTTTCTGCTGTGGCTGTCGCCCGCCACTTGGGCATGAAAAAGGATGAAATCTGCGCGGCTTTGGCCGGGTTCAAAGGCGTAAACCGCCGTTTTACCAAAGTAGGCGAGGTGGATGGTGTCACGATCATCGATGACTACGGCCACCACCCGGTTGAGATTGCAGCGGTGCTGAAAGCCGCACGTCAGGCAACCGCGGGTCGCGTGATTGCCGTGCATCAACCGCACCGATTTACCCGATTGTCTCATCACTTTGATGAATTTTGCGCTTGCTTCAACGACGCCGATGTCGTGGGTATCTCAGAAGTTTTTGCTGCCGGTGAAGACCCGATTGAAGGGGCAAGCCACCGTGATTTGGTCGCGGGGCTGATCCGCCATGGCCATCGCCATGCGCGCACCGTGGAATCTGAGGATGATCTGGAACGGCTGGTGCGTGAACAGGCCAAACCCGGTGATATGGTCGTTTGTCTGGGCGCGGGGACAATCAGCGCTTGGGCCAATGATCTGCCTGCCCGCCTGAACGGGTGACCAGCCCGCTGATATTGATCGGGCTTTGGGTCGTCTTGGCTTTCGTCATGGCGGCCATTCCATCCAACGACAATCATTGGCGGCGCGCATATGTGTTGATCGCGGTCGGTGTGCCGCTGGTGATCTGGATTTTCTGGGCGCATGGGTTTTGGATGGGGGGTGTGGCGCTGCTGGTCGGGGTATCCGTATTGCGTTGGCCTGTCTATTTCCTGTGGCAGCGGGTGAAACAGAAACTGGGGGCAAAGTAAGATGGCGCAGCTCTTTGTACTTGGTGTGATGTTGACCTGCGCTGTATTACCCTTTGCCCTGCTGACCAAGCTGATGCGCAGCGGGCAAAGCGGGTTGGCGATGACGATCATCGCGGTGATCGGCGCCACGCTTGCTATTTTTATCTATGCCAGCGGACGGCCCTTTGGCATTGATCCTATATTGGCGATGACCATCGCGATGCTGGCCTGCGTGCCTGCTTTTTTGGGCAGCACCGCTGGGGCATTTCTGGGCTGGCTGTTGCGGCGACAAGACGACCGCAGGATGTAGTATTTCATAGCTTTTTTGATGTTTGCTGGCTTGCCAGTCGCGACGTCTTTTATTGGCGGGCGCGCCGTCGGGTGGTTTCGCTGAAGTAGAAGGGGCTTGGGTGGATCCTCAGACGCTAAACAATAGAATTTAAGAAAGTACTTGAACGACGTTCATCTTTTGGCTATGTCATGAACAATGTTCAAAAATGGAAAGGAATTACGTCATGGAGATCTTTATTGTCGTCAGCATTGTCGGCAGCATCCTTTTGGGTTCGTTTTGGCTGTCATTTGTTCTCGGTCGGCGCAAAAGCAAAGCAGGCCTCGGCACGCTCGGCGGTCTATGGGCGGCCTTTACAGCCATACTGTTTTTTGGAATGAACCAAGCAAGTGGTTGGGACGGGCTTGGCTATCTGGTATTCCTTCTGGGCGTCAGTGCGCCTGCGGGGGTCGGTGGTCTGGTCGGCGCTTTGATCGGCTGGGCAGGGGGCAATAGGGCAAAGAATGAACAACCTTCCACAGGTCCGCGGGACATTGACACCGCAACGGTCTCTCGCTGAGTTGACATGGATGCGCGTTGGCGGCCCGGCAGAAGTGCTGTTTCAGCCCGCCGACGTGCCGGACCTGTCTGATTTCCTGGCCGCCCTTGACCCCGCCGTTCCTGTCTTCCCGATGGGTGTGGGCAGCAACCTGATTGTCCGTGATGGTGGGATTGGCGGTGTTGTGATCCGCTTGGGCCGCGGCTTCAATGGGATCGAGATTGATGAAGATCAGGTCACGGCTGGGGCAGCTGCTTTGGATGCACATGTCGCGCGCAAAGCGGCGGATGCCGGGCTTGATCTGACTTTCCTGCGCACCATCCCCGGCACAATTGGCGGTGCCGTGCGCATGAATGCCGGATGCTACGGCACCTATATGGCCGATGTTTTGGCGTCCGTTACGGTTGTGTTGCGCGACGGGACAGTGACCCATATGACCAGTGATGCGCTGCAACTTGCCTATCGCCATAGCACGTTGCCCGAAGGTGCGGTGATCGTTGCTGCTCAACTGAAACCGCCGCAAGCGGACCCGGAAGCCCTGCACGATCGCATGGCCGACCAACTAGCCAAACGCGACGAAACCCAACCGACCAAGGACCGCACGGCGGGTTCAACCTTCCGCAATCCAGCTGGTTTTTCATCAACCGGGCAGGCGGATGACGTGCATGATCTGAAGGCCTGGAAGGTGATCGACAACGCCGGCATGCGTGGGGCACGCATTGGTGGCGCGGTGATGAACACGATGCATTCCAATTTTCTAACCAACGCAGGTGATGCCACCGCCGCCGATCTTGAGGATTTGGGAGAGTTGGTGCGGAAAAAGGTTTACGCTAGCCAAGGGATCACGCTAGAATGGGAAATCAAGCGGGTCGGTCACCGGACCACTGAAAAATCCGCTTAATCCGGTCAAAAGACCAATGATCCAAGGCAAGGATCAAAACCAATGACGGGTCGCAAAAGACCCGCGAATAAGGCGGTAGGGTATGTCGAGCAGGGCAAACCCGAAAGTTGTTGTCCTCATGGGCGGCCCATCTGCGGAACGCGAAGTTTCGCTAAGTTCGGGGCGTGAATGCGCGGCAGCTTTACGGGATGCAGAATGTGAAGTGATTGAGGTCGATGCTGGCCCGGACGTCGCTGCGCGCCTGATCGAAATTGTGCCAGATGTGGTCTTTAACGCGTTACACGGGCGCTGGGGCGAAGATGGCGCCATTCAGGGCCTGCTGGAATGGCTGAAAATCCCTTATACGCATTCGGGCATCCTGGCCTCTGCTTTGTCGCTGGATAAGCAGCGGACCAAGGACGTGTATCGCAAGGCTGGTCTGCCTGTGGTCGACAGTATCTTGGCGCCATCCGACGCGGTGCGCGCAGCCCATGTGATGCCGCCACCCTATGTGGTGAAACCCTATAACGAAGGTTCCAGCGTCGGCATCTATATCGTCAACGCAGATGCCAATGGCCCCCCACAGCTGTCAGACGATATGCCAGATCAGGTTATGGTCGAGGCTTTTGCGCCGGGGCGGGAGCTGACGACCACGGTCGTGGGTGATCGTGCGCTCACGGTGACTGATATCTTTGCGGATGGTTGGTACGACTATCATGCCAAATACGCCCCCGGCGGGTCCCGTCATGAAGTGCCTGCCAATATCCCAGCAGAGATATTCGACGCATGCATGGACTACGCCGTGCGTGCGCATCAGGCCTTGGGCTGCAGAGGCGTCAGCCGGACAGACTTCCGTTGGGATGAGGCGCGGGGTCTGGATGGTTTGATCCTGCTCGAAACCAACACGCAGCCCGGTATGACGCCAACATCGCTGACGCCTGAACAAGCAGCCCATGTTGGTATGACATTCCCGGAACTGTGCCGCTGGATGGTGGAGGACGCATCATGCGATCGTTGATGCGCCGCCCGGCGCCTGCAACAGCACCACGTGATCCCGCACCGTCAAAGCTGGGCTATCGCTATCAGCGTTTGATGCTGACACCGGGTTTTCGTGCCGCGGTGCGGATTGGTGTGCCGATCATTCTGATCGCGACGATTGTGGGATCCTGGTATTCCAAACCTGAAAACCGGGCGGAACTGGCGCTAACCATCGAACAAAGCAAGCAAAGCTTTCAGCAGCGCCCGCAGTTCATGATCCAGCGTATGAATGTGACGGGTGGTGATCTGGATGTGATGACAGATGTTGCCGCCTTGCTGCCATCGATATTCCCGATCTCATCCTTTGATCTTGATCTGGAAAAAATCCGCGCGGATATCGAAGCACTTGATCCCATCAAAACCGCCAGCGTGCGCGTCGGGCAGGGCGGTGCGTTGGATGTGCAGTTGAACCCGCGTGTGCCAGTGGCGCTGTGGCGCGATGGCGCGACGCTTCGTTTGATTGATGCCGATGGTGTGCGCTCTGGCCAGATCGCCGCGCGCGGCGAGCGGCTTGATCTGCCGCTGATCGCAGGCGACGGCGCGGAAGAGAATATTGAAGAGGCGCTGGCGCTATTCGCAGCAGCGGGTCCTTTGATCGACCGCGTCCGCGGGCTGGTGCGGATGGGCGAGCGGCGCTGGGATATGGTGCTGGATCGTGACCAACGCATTCTGTTGCCGGGGGCTGATCCTGTCGCGGCGCTGGACCGCGTTATCGCTTTGAACGATGCGCAGGACATGCTGAACCGTGATGTGGCTGTCGTTGATATGCGCAACACCGACCGGCCGACATTGCGGATGAATGAAGAGGCGGCAGATGCGCTGCGCCGCGTAAGTACAACAACAAATGATGAGGCGGATAACTAGATGGGCGACCTTTACGACAGCCAACGGGCCATGCGGCAAATGCGCAAAGCGGCGATGCAGCGGGGTGTTGTCGCCATTTTAGATATCGGCACCTCCAAAATCGCCTGTCTGGTGTTGCGCTTTGATGGGCCAGAGCAGTTTCGCACCGATGGTGTGGGCTCGTTGGCCGGGCAATCGCAGTTTCGCGTTATTGGGGCCGCGACAACCCGCTCGCGCGGTGTACGTTTTGGTGAAGTCGATGCGATGCAGGAAACCGAACGCGCCATTCGCACGGCCGCGCAAGCGGCGCAGAAGATGGCCAACGTCCGTGTGGATCATGTGATTGCTTGTTTGTCAGGCGCGCGTCCGCGGTCTTACGGGTTGGATGGCACATTGAATGTGTCGGGTGCGATGATCACCGAACAAGATATCAGTCAGGTGATGGCATCTTGCGACGTGCCCGATTACGGCGCCGACCGAGAGGTTTTGCATGCGCAGCCGGTGAATTTCGCACTCGATCACCGCTCTGGTCTGGCTGATCCGCGTGGGCAAATCGGTAATGAGCTGAAAACCGATATGCATATGCTGACGGTCGATGCGACTGCCGTGCATAACATTTTTTACTGTATCAAGCGCTGTGATCTGGAATTGGCTGGGATTGCATCCTCGGCTTACGTCTCTGGCATGTCGTCGCTCGTCGAAGACGAGCAAGAACTGGGGGCCGCCTGTATTGACCTCGGCGGCGGCACGACCGGCCTGTCGGTCTTTATGAAAAAACACATGATCTATGCGGACTCAGTGCGCATGGGCGGCGAACATGTGACCTCGGACATCTCGATGGGCCTGCAAATCCCGATGTCCACGGCAGAGCGGATCAAGACCTTCTATGGCGGTGTCGTTGCCACCGGTATGGATGATCGCGAGATGATTGAAATTGGTGGCGACACCGGCGATTGGGAACATGACCGGCGCACGGTCAGCCGGGCGGAACTAATCGGCATCATGCGCCCCCGTGTCGAGGAAATTCTGGAAGAGGTGCGCGAGCGTCTGGATGCGGCCGGGTTTGAACATTTGCCTGGCCAGCAGATTGTACTGACCGGTGGCGGCAGCCAGATCCCCGGGTTGGATGGTTTGGCAAGCAAGATTTTGGGCCAACAGGTGCGCTTGGGCCGCCCCTTACGCGTCCAAGGCCTGCCGCAAGCCGCCATTGGCCCTGCATTTTCCAGCGCTGTTGGCCTGACACTGTTTGCAGCAAACCCGCAAGATGAGTGGTGGGACTTTGAAATCCCGGCTGAAAACTACCCGGCACGATCGCTAAAACGGGCCGTGAAATGGTTTAAGGACAACTGGTAATGCGCAATATCTTGCTCATCTGTCGAAATCGCGGGGGTAGGCAAAAGTTTTTGTCCAGATTTGGTGGCAATTTTGTGTTTTTGTCGTGACCTTTCGGCATCACTTCGTTATTGTGACCCTCAATAAGCAGTAATCGCCCGCGGGCACGGGCAAATAAAAAACAGGCGGAACGCGTTATGACATTGAATCTTTCCCTTCCAGGGCATGAAGAACTGAAGCCACGTATCACGGTGTTTGGTGTAGGTGGTGCAGGCGGCAACGCCGTGAACAATATGATCGAGCAAGAGCTTGACGGGACAGAGTTCGTCGTGGCCAACACCGACGCACAAGCGCTGCAGCAATCGCGCGCTGGTGCGAAAATCCAAATGGGTCTGAAGGTCACCGAAGGTTTGGGTGCCGGCGCGCGCGCCACCGTCGGTGCTGCTGCTGCTGAAGAGAGCATCGAACAAATCGTCGATCACCTTGCCGGCGCGCATATGTGTTTCATCACTGCTGGTATGGGTGGCGGCACCGGGACTGGTGCTGCGCCAATCATCGCGCAGGCCGCGCGTGAACTGGGCGTTCTGACCGTTGGCGTTGTGACCAAACCCTTCCAGTTCGAAGGCGCCAAGCGCATGAAGCAAGCCGAGGAAGGTGTTGAAGCGCTTCAGAAAGTTGTCGATACGCTGATCATCATTCCCAATCAGAACCTGTTCCGTTTGGCGAATGAAAACACCACCTTTACCGAAGCTTTCGCGCTTGCAGATGATGTCCTTTACCAAGGTGTCAAAGGTGTGACGGACCTGATGGTACGTCCTGGCTTGATCAACCTTGATTTCGCCGATGTCCGCGCCGTGATGGATGAGATGGGCAAAGCGATGATGGGTACGGGCGAAGCCGATGGCGAAAACCGCGCTATTCAGGCGGCTGAAAAAGCCATCGCCAACCCACTGTTGGATGAAATCTCACTGGAAGGCGCAAAGGGCGTGCTGATCAACATCACTGGTGGCTATGACCTGACATTGTTTGAGCTGGATGAAGCTGCCAACAAGATCCGTGAGAAGGTCGATGGTGATGCGAATATCATTGTGGGCTCGACGCTGGACACTGGCATGGAAGGCAAGATGCGCGTGTCTGTTGTTGCAACAGGCATTGATGCGCTGGCCAAACAGTCCGAAACACCAGTGCCACGCCGGTCCATGGCCGCACCTTTGGCACCTGTTGAAGAAGTAGCTGCCCCCGCCGAAGCGCCTGAGGCTCCTGCCGTTGCTGCCGTAGCAGAACCCGCACCGCAGCCCGTCGCGGAAGAGCGTACGTTGTTTGAAAACCTGGATGCGCCAGCAGAACCAGCGGTCGCGCAGCAACCTGCACCCGCGCCGCAGCCTGCACCGGCACCGCAGCCGGCGGCAATGGATGATTTGCCGCCTCCAGCCTATACGCCGCGTCCAGAACCTGCGATGACCGAGGCCGACAGCTTTGTCGCACCGCGTGCAGCCACACCCGGTACACCATCGCCAGAGGCTTTGGCCCGTTTGCAAGCGGCCGTCAGCCGCGTGCCAAATGCAGAAGCACCACAGCCACAAGCAGCCGCGGCACCGGCAGAAGCGGACAAGCCACGGTTTGGTATCAATTCTTTGATCAACCGAATGACAGGTGCGCAGTCCGATGGCACACCTCAGCAACCGGCCCGGACGCAGCCGCAGGTGACGTCTTTGCACGAGGAACCTGCGCAATCTGATGACCAGGAAAAGATCGAAATACCGGCATTCTTGCGCCGTCAGGCCAACTGAGTTGAAATAAACTGTTGCAGTGACGTGACGTACCAAAGAATAGAAAGGCCGCAATCATGCGGCCTTTTTTATTTGTTTATAAGGGCTTGCAAGATTTGCCTTAGTCTTGACACAGTTGGCGCCACAAGTGTTTCAGACCGTCGTAAAGAGTGAGTTGAGAGAACAGCCCCAGCACCCTAGTTGAGGTTAACACCACAAAATGCTGCAAGGGCGAAATAGACGTGCAAACGACATTGAAGACAGACGTTACTTTTGAGGGCACTGGTCTGCACTCAGGCGAAGACGTCCGTGTTGTGTTGCATCCTGCGTCTGCGAACACCGGCATCGTTTTCCGGCGTGTCGATGTCAGCGGCCGGCCGACGATGCGCGCTGGTTTTCGTGATGTGATCGTATCGCCCCTGAATACACGGCTTAGCAATTCTGAAGGTGTGACGGTTTCAACGATCGAACATCTGATGGCGGCCCTGGCCGGTTGCGGTGTGCACAACGTTTTGGTTGATGTCGATGGTCCCGAAGTGCCGATCCTGGATGGCAGTGCTGCAACCTTTGTGCGCGGTATCGTCGAAGCTGGTCTGACGCGCCTGTCCGCACCGCTGCACGCGATTGAGGTTTTGCGCGAAGTCTCTGTGTCCGAGGGTGGTGCGACCGCAACGCTGGCGCCTGCCACGACGTTGCAGATCGATTTCGAGATTGAGTTCGCAGACGCCGCTATTGGCCGTCAGAAAAAGACGTTGAATATGGCGAATGGGGCATTCGTGCGCGAACTGTGTGACAGCCGCACATTCTGCCGGTCGGCAGATGTTGATGCCATGCGCGCCAATGGCTTGGCCTTGGGCGGCACAGTGGAAAATGCGGTTGTCGTTGATGGTGCTGATGTGCTGACACCCGGTGGCTTGCGCCATGCGGACGAGGCCGTGCGCCATAAAATGCTGGATGCATTGGGCGATCTATACACGGCAGGTGCACCGATCCTTGGCCGCTACACCGGGTCTCGTGCGGGTCACGCGATGACAAACAAACTGTTACGTGCCCTTTTTGCGCAGCCGGATGCATGGCGTTTCGTGCAATGTGACGTGAAAATTGCGGCCCGTTTGCCCGGCGTTGGTATCAGCATGGCCGACCTGGACGCTGTCGCATAAACCACGCCCACTGACAGTTGATCGCAATGCCGTCAAAAGGGCATTTTGCCCCCGATTTTTCTATGTTAGACCGACGCAAAGCCGTGGTGTTCGAGCGCCTTGGCGAACCACGCATGTGTGAGTGAGGACGCGAAAGATGTCAGTCAAAAAGGGCCACGCCAGCCGTTGGATGTTCCGTTTTGGCGCAGCCGTCAGCCTGGCCGTTCTTGCGGCATGCAGCAACAGCGAACGCGGTGGTGAACCGCTGGATGAACTGACAGCCCAGCAGATTTTTGAACGTGGTGAGCGTCAGATCGCACGTGGCGCCCCTGATGATGCCGCCTTTACCTTTGGCGAAATTGAGCGGCTTTATCCCTATTCCGAATTTGCGCAGCGCGCCCTGATCATGCAGGCCTTTGCCTATCACCGGGATGAGGATTATCCCAACAGCCGCGCCTCGGCACAGCGTTATCTTGATTTTTACCCTGCTGAGGAAGACGCCGCCTATGCCGCCTATCTTTTGGCGCTGTCCTACTATGATCAGATTGACGAGGTCGGTCGTGACCAGGGGCTGACGTTTCAGGCGCTGCAATCCTTGCGCCGCGTGATCGAGCAATATCCCGATAGCGAGTATGCGCGTACCTCTGTGCTGAAATTCGATCTGGCCTTTGATCATCTGGCCGCAAAAGAAATGGAAATTGGGCGTTTCTATCTGAAGCGCGGCAATTACATCGCTGCCGTTAACCGTTTCCGTACCGTAGTTGAGGATTTTCAGACAACGTCGCATACGCCAGAGGCGCTGCACCGCTTGGTCGAAAGCTACCTGTCACTTGGGCTGGTCGAAGAGGCCCAGACCGCAGGGGCGATCCTTGGTTTCAACTACCAATCCAGCGAATGGTACGAGGCCAGCTTTGCCTTGCTGACGGGCCAGGGTTTGTCACCCGATGCCGCAGGTGACAATTGGCTAGCGTCGATTTACCGGCAGGTGGTCCTTGGTGAGTGGCTGTAATCATCGCGGGGGCGTCCCCGCCCTTTGGGCTTTGATATGCTCCGTGGTCTAGACATCAGAGACATGCTGATTATCGACCGGCTGGAACTTGCGTTTCAGCCAGGCTTGAATGCGCTGACAGGTGAAACGGGGGCGGGTAAATCCATCCTGCTGGATGCACTGGGGTTTGTCCTTGGCTGGCGGGGTCGGGCCGAATTGGTGCGCCAAGGGGCCGAACAAGGCGAAGTAACCGCCTGGTTTGACCTGCCTGCGGATCACCCGGCAATGGCCGTTTTGGAAGAGGCGGGGATCACTGTCGAAGACGAGCTGATCCTGCGCCGGATCAATACGCGCGACGGTCGTAAAACCGCCTGGATCAACGACCGCCGCGTTAGCGGTGAGGTGCTGCGCGCCTTATCTGACACATTGGTCGAATTGCATGGTCAGCACGATGATCGCGGGCTGCTGAACCCGCGCGGTCATCGTCAGATGCTGGATAGCTACGCGGGGCTTGAAGCGGCGCTGGAAAAAGCGCGCAAAAGCTGGCGCGCACTCAGCGCAGCTCAGCGTGATTTGCAAGCCGCAGAGACCCGGATCGCAGAAGCACGCGCCGAAGAAGACTATCTGCGCCATGCTGTTGCCGAACTTGATACACTGGCACCCGAAGCCGGGGAAGAGGCAACACTGGACACGCAGCGCCGGCTGATGCAGGCGGCAGAAAAGATCCGTGCTGATATCGCAAAAGCATCCGATGCATTGGGATTGCAGGGTGCAGAGGGCATGGTCGGCGACGCCTCACGCTGGCTGCAGGGTGTGGCGGATGACGCCGAAGGGCGCCTTGATGCGCCGCTCGAAGCGTTAGAACGTGTTCTACTGGGGTTGGATGAGGCGCAACGCGGTGTTGCCGATTGCCTGGATGCCTTGTCATTCAACACCGCAGAGTTGGAGGATGTCGAGGAACGGTTGTTTGCGATCCGGGGTCTTGCCCGCAAGCATAATGTGCTGCCTGACGATCTGCGCAGTTTTGCCGATGATCTGCGCGGCCGTTTGGCCGTCTTGGACGATGGCGCGCGTGATCTGGCGGCTTTGACGGCTGCGGTAGAGGCGGCCCAGGCCAGCTATGATGATGCGGCGGCGCGCTTGCATGAGAAGCGTGTGAAGGCGGCCAAACGGTTGGATGCGGCAATGGCCAAAGAGCTGGCCCCGTTGAAAATGGAACGCGCGGTTTTTGCCACCCAAATCAGTGCAGCTGAACAACCCGGACCAGAAGGTACAGACGTTGTCGCTTTCACCGTTGCCACCAATCCGGGTGCGCCTGCGGGGCCGTTGAACAAGATTGCATCCGGGGGTGAATTAAGCCGGTTTCTGTTGGCTTTGAAGGTTTGCCTGACTGAAAGCGCCAGCGGGCTGACCATGATTTTTGATGAAATCGACCGCGGGGTCGGGGGTGCGACAGCGGATGCGGTTGGGCGTCGTCTGGCTGAATTGGCCACAGGCGGGCAGGTTCTCGTGGTTACGCATTCGCCGCAGGTTGCCGCATTGGCAGGACATCATTGGCGCGTTGAGAAACAACAAACCCGGGATGAAACCCGATCAACCGTTGTCGCCTTGGATCCTGCATCGCGGATCGATGAAATAGCGCGGATGCTTTCAGGCGATACAGTGACCGATGCGGCAAGGGACGCGGCGCGCGCCTTGATGAACGCCTAGAAAAAGTGGGCGCCGCATGAAATGCGACGCCCTGAACTTTTACCGGTTACCAATCCCACTCATACCAGTGTATCGCGGCCACTCACCTCCGAGATACACGTCGTTCATTGAAAAGACCCCAACAGGGCCCTTCACTAACATGCAGTACTGATCGCTAAGGCAGCAGGTCAGTACGTTTTTACTCACTAACCTTTGAGGCCTCAAAGGTTAGTGAG
>JBCAZI010000064.1:0-17498 GCA_038533095.1 Pseudomonadota bacterium | reverse complement strand
GCGCAGCGCGTGGTCTGTATCATGCGCGCGCATGATACAGACCACGCGCTGCGCGGCTATGCTTTGGGCTGTCTTGCTTTCGCGATGGAGGAAACCGGTAGCTACAATGAGGCCGAGCGCACGGGCCTGATGGGGCTTGAATATGCCAGCGATGATGCTTGGGGCCTGCATGCTGTGGCGCATGTCTATGACATGACACACCGGCCCACCAAAGGCATCACCTTGATTGACAACAACCTTGATGCCTGGGGCCATTGCAACAACTTCCGTTTCCACGTGTGGTGGCACAAGGCGCTTCTGCATCTGGACCAAGGCGATGTCGCGCAGGTGCTTGATCTCTATGATACCAAAATCCGCAGCGATAAGACCGATGACTATCGCGATTTTTCCAATGCCAGCTCACTTTTGATGCGGCTGGAGTTAGAGGGCGTTGATGTCGGTGATCGCTGGGGCGAATTGGCTGATCTCGCCGAAACCCGTACCAATGACGGCTGCCTGACATTCGCCGATCTGCACTATATGCTGGCCCTCGTCGGTGACAACCGCGACGATGCAGCAACGCGCCTGACGGCGCGTATGGCCAAAGATGCAACAGCGGGCACTGAGGTGGCCGACATCATGCGCGATCCGGGTGTGGGCGTGACCCATGGCTTGGCGGCCTTTTCGGATGGCCGTTATGACACTGCCTTTGCCAATTTATACGCCGCACATCCCCGTTTCCAGACGATGGGGGGCAGCCATGCCCAGCGCGACGTGTTTGAGCGGGTCACGATCGAGGCTGGCTTACGCGCAGGATCACTTGACGCGACCCAAGCTTTGTTGGAAGGGCGTATTGCGCAGCGCAAGGGCGCTGTGGATGATTTTGCCGAAACACGTTTGCAGATGATCCGTGACGCACGTGCGCTGCAAGCGGCGGTTGCCGCAGAATAACAAGGTAATAGGTTCGTTTGATGACACTTGCCGACCCGATGTCAGCAATACCCCAAAGCAATTCCACTGCCAAAGCCGCGCCGCAGGTCCGCGTCCGCGACCCGCGGTTGGATTTCTTTCGCGGGATTGCGATGTTCATCATCCTCATTGCGCATGTACCGGCCAATTGGCTGACACTTTGGATCCCTGCGCGTTTCGGCTTCTCTGACGCGACTGAGACCTTTGTGTTTTGTTCTGGCATGGCCTCGGCCATCGCCTTTGGATCGGTGTTTCGCAATCAGGGTTTGGGCATGGGCACGGCCCGCGTCGCCTTTCGCACTTGGCAAGTCTATTGGGCGCATATCGTACTGTTTATCGCCATTGCCGCGACCATGGTGTTGATGACCCGGATTTTCCCCGAAGGCCGGGACTATGTCGGCCAGTTGAACCTGCATCCCTTCTTTAACCGGCCTGAAGAAAACCTGCTGGGTCTGCTGACCCTAACCTATGTGCCCAATTACTTTGACATCTTGCCGATGTATCTGGTGATCCTCGCGCTGATCCCTGTGATGGTTGCCTTGGCCAATGTGCATGTAGGCTTAGCGGTTCTGGCGTCACTGTTGATGTGGCTAAGCGCCAATGTGCTGGGCTGGAATTTCCCGGCTGAGCCCTGGTCAGAGCGTGAGTGGTTTTTTAACCCCTTCGGCTGGCAGCTGATCTTCTTTACCGGTTTTGCCTTGATGTCAGGCTGGATCCCTGTACCCCCTGTCAGCAAGCGGTTGTTCTGGGCCGCTGTGGCGATTGTGCTGATCATCCTGCCCGTCGCCTATTTCCGTATTCACCGAGAAATTCAGTTCTTTGCGGATATTCGTGGACAGATCGGTTTTCTAATCCATAAGACAGACTTTGGCGCTCTGCGCTACGTCCACTTCCTGGCCACGGCTTATATCGCTTGGGTCTTAGTGGGCCCAAAGGGTGCCAACATCATGCCCAGCGGCAGTGGGCGTATCCTCTCGGTGATCTGGTCCTATATTCTGGCAGCCATCATGAAGGTCGGTCAGCAGTCTCTGGCCGTCTTTATCACCTCGATGTTCCTGGCCCGCATGCTGGGCGTGTTGTTTGATCAGGTTGGTCGCACACATCTGACAATGTTCTGGGTCAATGCACTGGGTTTTGCGATTATCATCGCATTGGCCTATGGCGTTGGCTGGTTCAAAACGCAGCCCTGGAAGAAGAGGGCCTAGCGCGATGCTCAGACGTGAGGTTCTAACAGGTCTGATGGCGCTTGCGGCCAGCCCCGCGCTTGGACAGGCCCGCGCCGATGGCGAGCCGGGCTTGCAACTGGGCGCGGCCAGCCCATTTAACCCCGCACTGGTGCTGGAAAGGGCGCGCCTGCTGGCGGCGGAACCCTATGTACCCCCCACGCCGATCCCCAAGGAATGGACCGAGATCAGCTATGACGACTACGTCTCGATCTGGTTTGATGGCCGCAATGCGCTGTGGCACACCGACCCTGAGACATCGCTAAAGGTCGATATGTTCGCACCGGGCCTCTATTACCCGCATCCCGTGGATGTCGCCGTGGTTGAGGCTGGCAGCGCGCGCACTGTGCTGTTTGATCTGGCGGTCTTTGACAAGACCGACAAATTCCCTGATCTGCCGATAGATGACACGCTGGGCTATTCCGGGTTGCGCCTGCGGGCAGAGCTGGAAACACCCGGTGTGCATACTGAATTTGCTGTGTTTCAGGGAGCATCTTATTTCCGGGCCATCGGTACAGGTGACATCTACGGTATATCGGCCCGCGGTCTGGCGATTGATACGGGCGAGCCGAGCGGAGAAGAATTTCCTGAATTCCGCGCCTTTTGGATCGAACGGCCTGCGTCAGATAGCGACACATTCATCGTGCATGCTTTGCTGGATAGCCCCAGCTGCACGGGCGCTTACACGTTCACCATCACCCACGGCCAGCCCTTGGTGATGGATGTCGTAGCGACCATGATCCCGCGTGTGGATATGAAGCATGTCGGCATCGGGCCTCTGACCTCGATGTTTCAGTTTGATGAAACCAACCGCGACCGGTTTTCCGATTTCCGCCCCGCGGTACACGACAGCGACGGCCTGCTAATCCATAATGGGCCGGGCGAGACAATCTGGCGGCCTTTGGCCAACCCCAAGACCTTGCAGATTTCCGCATTCCGCGATGACAACCCGCGCGGGTTTGGTCTGATGCAGCGCGCGCGCCAGTTTGGTGATTTTGCCGATCTCTTTGCGCTTTATCACCGCCGTCCCGGCCTGTGGGTTGAACCGGGTGAGGGATGGGGGCGCGGTGCCGTAACCTTGATCGAGATACCGACAGACGACGAGATTTACGACAATATCGTGGCCTATTGGCGCCCCGATGGTGGTCTGGCGGCGGGGCAAGAACATCAGATGACCTACCGCCTGCTCTGGGGTGCGGACAGCGCCTATGGCAGCGGTCTGCGTGTGTTGAACACGCGCATTGGTGATGCGTTTGAAACGGGCATCATCGTGGCGATTGACTTTGAAAACGGCGCAGATTTGCCCGATGACCTGAGCCGTGTTGAACGGTTGATCCGTGCCAGCGCGGGTGAGGTCGATGGCGGTATCCTGCAACGCAACCCCGAAACGGGTGGCGCGCGGCTGGCCTTCCGCTTTGTGCCGGATGATGCCAAACTGATCGAATTCCGCGCGCAATTGCGTCTGGATGGTGCAGCACTCAGCGAAATCTGGCTTTACCGGTGGACGCCATGAGTGACGCGCATTTCATAGCAATGCCGGATAAGGCCCCGCTGGAAATGGTGGTGCAGGCGTTTCACCGCGCACCAGCGCGGCAGGTCATGCCACCGGTGATGACACGCGGTGACCGCCTGTGGCGCATTGCAGCTTTTGTACCTGCGCTTGTGCTGACCATCGCGTTGACCGGGGCCATTACAAACTGGTTGGCGCGCGGTGGGCTGGAAGTGCTGGAAATTCTTGTCGTCGCCTTGATCGCCTTGACCTTTATCTGGGTGTCGCTGTCGGTCAGCACCGTTCTGTTGGGCCTGGCCCGCCGGGTCCTGTACCCTTGCTTCACACGGCACACGCGCGGGCGCGGTGCGGCACAAGACATCGCCCTGCTGATGCCGATCTACAATGAGGTCCCGTGGGAGGTGTTTGGCAATGCCTCTGCCATGCTGGCAGAGCTTGCGCAGGGCCAGCCCAAAGACCGCTACACGCTGTTCATCCTCAGCGACACGACCGATCCCGTGATCGCCGCGCAAGAGCGCAAAGCCTATCTGGCACTGCGGGCCGAAGCTTTGCCGGGGTTTGATATCTACTACCGCAGGCGCGCGCAAAATATCGACAAAAAGACCGGTAACCTGACCGATTGGATCCAAAACTGGGGTGCGGGCTATGAGGCGATGTTGGTGCTGGATGCCGACAGCCTGATGAGTGGTGCTGCCATCCGGCAACTGGCGCATGAGCTGTCAGCCCATCCGCAAGCCGGGTTGATCCAAAGCTTTCCGCATCTGATTGGAGCCGAAACATTGTTCGGGCGCATGCAGCAGTTTTCCAACGCGGTCTATGGCTGGCTATTGGCCGAAGGTTTGGCCGTCTGGTCGCAAAGCGAGGGCAATTACTGGGGGCACAATGCGATTATCCGCACCCGTGCCTTTGCCGATAGCGCGCGCTTACCTTATATGCGTGGCGCGCGCGGGCGGCGCAATCTGATCCTGAGCCATGATTTTGTCGAGGCTGGCATGCTGCGCCGCGCCGGGTGGTCGGTACGCTTTCTGCCGCGGGCAGGGGGATCGTTTGAGGAAACGCCGCAGACGCTGATTGACTATGCCCTGCGTGACCGGCGTTGGTGTCAGGGGAACTTGCAGCATTTGCGCATTTTGACGGCGCGGGGGTTTCACCCGATCTCGCGTTTTCATTTACTGCAAGGTGCTGTCGCCTTTCTTTTGTCGCCCGCATGGTTTGTCGTGATCCTGATGTGGTCGGCGATTGGGGCGATGCCGGATACGGTATCTTACTTCAGCAGCGCAAACCCGTTGCAACCTGCTTGGCCCACGGCCGAACCAATCGACGGTTTGCTGGTGCTGGCCTTTATCTATGCCATGCTGCTCATGCCCAAAATCATTGGCACCTGCGCCTTGGGCTTTGTGGGGCGCACCCGTACCGACTATGGCGGTTGGTATAATTTGGCGGGCACTGCGTTGATCGAGATTTTTTGGTCCATCCTTTATGCCCCTGTGATGATGGTGCAGCAGACCATTGCGGTGATCTATGCCATCTTGGGTTGGTCGCGCGCATGGGTGCCGCAGAACCGGTCACAGACCGGCTATAGCTGGGGGCAGGTGCTGCGCTTTCACTGGGTGGAAACGGTGACAGGCGCGTTGATGGTCGCGGGCATCGCTTTGGGTGGCGTCTCACTCTGGCTGGTGCCGATTGCGGTGAGCCTTGTGATGGCCGCACCTTTGTCGATGCTGAGCGGGATGCGGGTGTCGGATCAGGCGTTCCGCCTGCTGCGTCTGGACAGCCCACAAGACCTGCGCGAACCGCGTGTCGTGGCCCGCGCACGCAGCGAACGCGCACGGATCAAATCCATGGTACTGGCACCAGAAGAGACACAGATCGCCGCAATCGCGGCTGAGTAAGCGGCCTGACCCTAAAGCCCCTCGAACCAATCTAGCGTCAGATCGGCCCAGCCTTGCGGGATGATATGCCCACCAGGGAAGAGTGCGAATTCCAGCGCGCTATCAGGCGCACAGCGTGTCCATTTGCGGATCAGGAAAGGGCCGTCGGTTACGAATTCATCGGCTTTCAGCTGAAAACACCCGTTCGTTTCGCGCCAGATTGACAGCGCATGAAATATATCGCCTTGCATCAAGGCGGCTGGATCACGGCTGTCTTGCCCACGTAAGACGCGGCCTTCAAGAGGCACAGTGCCATCTGTCCAGCCGTGGGTATGCAACATGCGCACGGGGCCCGCGCATTCAGTTGGGTGGGGTCGCCAGAAGTTGCCACCGACAGGCGCATAGGCTGCGAAACTCTCAGGGGCGGCGCAGGCCAGATAGGCCGTCATCGACCCACCGATTGAGAACCCCGATAGGATGATCCGGTCAGGGTCGATCCCATGCCGGGCAACAGCGTCATCACGTACTGACGTCAGAAAAGCAACCTCATCGCGCCGCTGGCCCAGTTGCGGGTGAAAGGACCAAGATCCGCCATTGGCACCGGGGCGTTGTAGCCCTGTGGGCGCGATTACCGCATAGCCACGGTCGGTAAAGGCATCCACCATCCCGGTATTGCGAAAAACACCAGGGCCGCTGCCGCCGAACCCGTGGATGAACACGACAGCAGGGCGCATCGCCGCGTCATCGTCAGGCAAGGTGATGACATATTCGCCATCCGCAACCTCACAAGGTGTTTGTGCAGAACAGGCCACAGCAGAACTGGCGAAACCGACCCCCGCCAAGATAGCTGCAAAAAGGGCGGGCAATTTGAATGTCATCATCTGTTTTTTTAACCATTCCTGTCCCAAGCCATTAAGGGCAGCTCTGCCCCCAGCCAACCGGGGCCCGCAAAGGACCCAAGCATGCCTTCGGGAATATCAATAATCGGTGTCAATCCGGCCTCTGTCAGCCGCGCGGCCGTCCGGGCCGACCGCACGCCGCGCGCACAAATCAACGCGATGGGTTGGTCCGGGGACTGGCGGGCGGCCAGCACGGCCTCAATGAAATCGGGGCGGCGCATATCAATGGGTTGTGCGCCTTGGGCGATACCCGTTTCCTGCCACTCTTCAGGGCGGCGCACATCGACCAGCAGGATATCCCCGGCCTCAACCGCCTCAAAGGCTTGCGCTGGTGTCAGCGTTTCAGCGCTGGCTGGCACAGCAACGACATAAGCTGCGCCAGCAAGGGCCACGCTGCCAACCAAACCGGCCAGCAGCGCACGTCGTGAAAGACGCCTCATGTTTTACTGCAATGGGGCAGGGGACGAAAACTGAGGGATCGTATTTGTTGATGCGGCATTGGGCTCCAGACCTGTCCAGTTATTTTCGGCCAAGGTGATGTTGCCGGGAATATCCTCTTCCCAAAAGCTGACCACGTTCTTGGTGATATTCAGATATAGTTCACCGTCAACAATGCGCCACAGGTTTGGGTTGCCGGGCACTTTGCCGCCTTTGGATACGCCATAAGCGCAGTGACCATCGTATTGCGGCGCAAAGCTGTCTGGATCAGCGACAAAGCGGTCGCGGTTCTCGACCGTTGAGAAGGCAAATGTTGCGCCGTTATGTTCTGCGGTAATGCTAGCAAGGCCAGGTACCGCCTCTGGCTGGGATGTGCCCACTTCGGACTGCGGCAAATCAAAATAGGCGACCACATCATAGCCCGACACGGCAAAACCCGTTTCGTCGATATATTGCTCACCGGCAAAGCTGGCGCTGGCAGCGAAGACTGTCATGGCGGCTGTAAGAAGAAGTTTTTTCATTTGCGGTATCCTTTGTTGTCGCATGGGTGTCGCAGCAACTTACAAATGATCCTGACGTAAGATAGCCCACCTCGCGGTGGTGTGAGATTAGGTGTGAATGGCGTGTACGGGGCAGGGGGTGAGTATCGCGTGCGAGCGGGCAATATTGGCCCTTAACTGCTGATCAGCTGTCTTCTACCGCCAGCCGTTTGGCCAAGACCAAGGCAAGCATAGCAGCGATGAACAGAAACAGCGCACCACAGATCCATGCGACCGATGTTGTGTAAAGATCAGCAATTGCACCTGTGAGCACCAAGCCCAGGGCCGCACCCAGCTGTTGTATCAGCGACCGCAGCGACAGCATCGTTGATCGCTGCTGGTCTGCGACACAACGATGAAGGATGCTGCTGGCGGGTGTTTCGCTTACACCAAGCAGCACGGAATACACAACAAACACAGCGATAAAGCTGCTGATGCCGTCTTGCAATGCCAATAAGATTTGAGCGACAGCAAGCCATGCAAATACCACTATAAGGGTCATTGCTTGTCGCCTTTTGAAGACCCGGCTGATGTGGGGCGACAGAAATGCGCCAAAAGCGATGGCAAAGAAATAGGTCGCCGTGATCAAGCCAATGACAGTATTTGCATAGCCCAAGTCCATCATAGGCTTGGCCTGTGTCGGCCAAAGGACTTCGACCGGATTGCTGGCCATCAGGAAAAACGCCAGCGCCGCCAGCAGAACCGAAAGCGTAGGGTGCTTCAGGGCCAGAAGGCCAGCGTCCTTGATGACCAAGGGCACATTTGTAAAACCCTTTCGCAGTGTGCTGCGCTGCATGGCACGAGGTTTTTCGACGATGGCAAAGATCGTGAAAGCATAAACGCCCAGCATCACAAGAAAGCTAGCCGCATAGGATACATCATAGCTGCTGAAGCCGATGCCTTCGGCGGCACCGCCCAAGATATCGGGCAGCAAGCCACCTATGACCGCACCGGTGGCCAGACCCAAGGCATTTGCCCATTGCGCCTTGGCCAGCGCGGGCTGGACATCCACATCAGGGGCTGTGGCCATGAATGTTTCGACAAACCACGCATCCAGCGTCCCAGACCGCAGCGCCCGACCAAAACCGATGAATGCAAACGAAAGCGCCAGAACATAGAAATTGCGCGTTGAAAGGAAAAGTACGAGCGATATGAGGCTGGCGATGACCGCTGCCAGAAAAACGGGTTTGCGCCCAATGCTGTCTGCCAGGCCGCCGAACGGCAGTTCCAGCGTCATGGTGGTGACCGCATACACCCCAAAAAGCAGCGAGATTTGAAACAGGTCCATGCCGCGATCGGTGAGGGCCAGGGCGACAACAGCCACCGTCAGGCCCATCGCAAAGCGATCCAGAAACTGGTGTAGCTGAAACACGCGAATGTGGCGTCGTGCCGAGAGGGGAAGCGCTGCGAAGGAAAACGCGGTTTCTGTTGTCATATTTGCAGCATCGACATTGCAGCGACGATCTACAATAGCTTTGGTGATTGCTGGCGGATGTCAACATAACGATGCAGACTACTGCCGATGGGCTTGCGCTCACGCGCTGCAATGCGAGAAGGGGACCAGTTTGGAAGACTGCGGATCGGGTTGGGGCGCTTAAGGCAAAATGAGTTCAATTAATAGAAAATTTTTCTTCGATACCGTTCAGATGTCCTTGTTCGGTGGATCGCTAAAGAAGACCCAAATTGACGGTTTGAAGGTATTCCTGGATTACTGGGAAGGCAAACATGCCGACAAAGATGACCGCTGGCTCGCTTATGTGCTCGCAACCGCGCATCATGAAGTTGACCGGACGTTCCAGCCCATCAAAGAGTACGGGAGCGACACATATTTTTTTGACATGTACGACATCGCAGGTTCACGACCCAAGGTGGCGACCCATCTTGGCAACTTGGCAAAAGGTGATGGTGTGCAGTTTCATGGGCGTGGCTTTGTCCAACTGACCGGCCGGGCCAATTACGCAGATTGGCAAAACCGTCTTGGGACAGACCTGACAAGCAGTAGAGCTGCTGCTGATAAAGTTCTCAACGTCACAATCGCCACAGAGATCATTTTTGAAGGCATGATCGCGGGGACGTTTACAGGCGAAAAAATGTCAGACTATTTCTCGGGCCTGCAACAAGACTGGCGCAATGCGCGACGCATTGTGAACAGGTTAGACAAGGCAGATTTAATCGCGTCGTATGGGAAAGCCTATTATACAGCTATCGCTGGTGCGCTAGATCACTGAGTGCCGAAAGAGCGAATATTATATTACATAATACTGATTATGCGTGAAATACCTTATGGTGATTGTAACTACTTAACAGTTGCTTAGCGTACCCTCTTGAAGCGCCTTCAACGTCCAAAAGGCATTCTCACGCTGTACGCGCTCATTAATCAAACGTCACTTCGCGTCTTTGCGTTTGCGGCACAGGCGCTTTCGTCGGATCGATCCCGTATTTGGTTAATTGTTGCCCGATGTAGCTATGTGGTGGGCATAGCCCGTCCATGCGTGCCGCGGAGAATTTCTTGATCGGCGCCCACATATGGATCGTATGGCTGTCTTCTGTCAGATATTGCATCGTCTTGGCCGGACGTTTGAACAGGACACGTCGTTCTTTGAAAGGCACCGGATAAAGCACATCAAGGCTTTTGGCATGCGTGTATTCGCCGGTTTGACGCGCGAAGGCGCTGATCCCCAATGGCCCCCAAACACCCCATGGCAGCTCGCCCACATGCATTGGGTCACCTGCCGCGGCGCGTGCTTTCATTTCGGCCTGAAACCGCTGGGCTATCCATGCAGGCTGCGGATATACGTCCTCCATGAAATTGAGCATTTCGCGCAGGATCAACGAGTCCGGTGGCAGCCGCAGTATGGCACCGTTAATGCGCCATGCCTGAGGATTGCGGTATTTTTCATACCCAAAGATGAAGGGATCTTCGAACTCCAGCGGTTTCAGGCAGAACACATCCGTATCAATATAGATGATATCCGGCATGGCTTTGATCATATGAAAACGAAATAGATCAGAAAACAATGCAACGCTTTGCGACCGGCTGTGCAGGACGAAATTTTCAGTCCCAACGATATCGGGCCCATCGCAGATTTTCACGCCTTCGGGCACGTTTCTGACGTCGCCATAGGTGAACAAGAGCACTTCATGCCCATGTTCTACAAAGGATTTTAGGCAAAGCTGTTCAAGCCAGGTCAAAGACCCACCGATCCAGAGTGCGCCGATTGTTGGAAGCTTTGACATGCGTTGACCCGCGGCTGATTGCAGCGCTTTTTGTGTGAGCCGTGGCCCCTTGTCAAGCGCGCGGCTGTAGTGTGTCATCAAGAGAGCCGTAGTGCTCTTTTTGCCAGCTTGGTAAAGACATAGCTAATGGCAAAGCATCATAGCGTTAAGGGACACCATGAAGGTCCAAGATCAAAAACTTACCCAGGCAGAGTATCTTTGTGCGCAACGCGGATTAAAGATGCCAGAAGTGTTTTCTCAGCAGTTTCGAATTGAAAAGGAAGGAGGAAGGCCCCTGCCCGGCTTTACACGGCATAAGTTGAACCAATGGGCTGTGGATACCGGTGCCGAGTTACATTGTGCAGTGGCGGACTTGGAAGAGCATGGTACACGTGTGGCCTTGTTTGGTGTTGCGGTTGATCTAAACGGTGACGTCGTAACACCACAGCACCTGTCTCGGCAAACGTCAGCTGATACTCTGATAACCTATCTGAATGCCTGTGCGGGGCGCTTTGCCTTTGTCGTCGTTACCGCGCAGTTCAGTCGTCTCTACATTGATGCCGTGGGCAGCCTAGGCGCGGTATATGATCAGCAAGAGGGGTCTGTTGCTTCTACGATCAACCTCCTATTGACCCGGGATCTGATTGACAACGATGACTATCCTTTCACTGCAATTGCAGCGAGCGGTGTTGGCAAGTTTGCTTTTGGGCATACGGCAGATAAATATGTTAAGAGATTGATACCAAACCATTATCTTGATCTGGATACACTCTCACAGCACCGGTTTTGGGATGGAAGCGATGACGTCAAAGAGATTTCTCCCAATGAAGAGGCTGGTGTTGTTGAGCATATCAAAAACCGACTCACCCAGGTCATCACTGCATTGACGACCCATTTTCCAGATACGAAGTTGTCAATCTCGGGCGGGCTAGACAGCCGCATGTTGTTGGCATGCGCCAAGCCCGTCGTAGATCAGCTTTTGCTTTATTCGCATGCCGAAAACATGGTCAGCCGAAAGGACACGCGGATTGCCGGGAAGCTGGCCGAGATATTGGGACAACCAATAACGGTTTTTGACCCTCTGCGTGATCCGCAATATACAATTGATGACGATGCGCAGCTGATGGGGTTGAGTGACGCACACGTCATCGCAAATGGCGAAGGTAAGCCTGGCCAACTGGTAAAGAAGGTGCGTCTAGAAGTTTTGGAGGCTGTGCCACGTGGCGGCCTGGTGATGCGCGGCAACGTAGGTGAGCTGTTACGAGCGATGCTATGGCGGCGAGCTATTTCTGAATATAAGGAAAACAAAGCACACAACATCCAATACGGGCTTCGGATAATGATGCTTGCTGACAGAGAGTCCTTCGATAATGTCGCTCCTGCAGAAAAAAATATACTAGCACAAACCTATGCTGACTGGCTGTCGGCCTTTGGCGGGGTAGCTGCAAAGCGTCCATTTGATATGCTCTACATTGAACAATTTTTGCCGCATGGGCCAGGAAATGGGTTCTATGGATTTAGCCGTAACTTCTACATATTCCCATTTGCCGATCGGCGATTGCTCTCACTTGTGGCGTCCTTGCCGCCCGACCGCCGAAGGGAATTGCGCTATACCGAGGCCCTGATATCAGCAAGTGCGCCAGAGCTGCGGCGTATGAAGTATACGCGCCAATCAGATACGTTGCACCTTAGATCAAAGCGTAACCAAGACCCAAACTGGTTTTTAGCGGAAGAGTGATTTATGCAAAAGTCACCGCTTGTGGACCACTACGACCTGATCGCGCCGCTGTTTTTGATAGCGGACTTGGAACACAAAACAGCCAGAAATGTCTTTGCGCAGCCCGTTGAATTCATCCGCAACCTCTTGATCGACATGTCCAAATTCGCGGTTTTGCTGGTAGGATTGAAACAAGGCTGCCGTTTTGGTGATGCCTTCTTTTTCATAAGCTGGCGGTTGCCAGCGCAGGTCTTCGATAATGTAGATCCCACCGGACCGCAGCTTGGGAAACAGCGTCAGAAAGGCGTTTTGCTGGTGGTGTGAGGCATGGGATGCATCATCAAGGATAATATCCATCACTGGCAGATCAGCTGCCGCCTTCTCGATTGCGGGTCGCGTGTCCATGTCACAGCGCACAAAGGAAAACCGATCATCCTGAAACCAAGAAAAGTCGGAGATATCCAAGCCAGTAATATGGGCCTTCTTAAAATACTCCAACCACATTCGGATCGAAGGCAGGTCTTTGGTTTCACGGTCCGCATCAATTCCATGCTCTGGCCCGCCGATCAGCAGCCCCATCTCCATAAAGTTGATATTGCGGTTCACGAAGGGCTGGAACAACATGTGGTACAGCTCGGTATAACGATGCTTGGTCGAGCCTTTGTCTGACCCGTATTTGTCAGCAAGATCGGTAAGGTTCGTCAATGGTGTGTCCCTCGTAATTTGCGCGCATCTCGATGCAGCGATGGCCAATTTGCCACGTTCTCGACTTCTAACATGACAAAGCGCACCGCCCAAGGCCAGATGCCTGTTTTCGCAATGCAGACTTGAATGATCAGCCCATTCAAGTCATCACGGGTTAAGCTGTCAGACTGCGCGCAAGAAGGGAATGAAGACTGCGATGAACGATGATGACGCCGAGCTGGAATTCCCTCAGGACGTCGAGGCGGCTGACATCATACAACCACCTTGGTTTTCTGAGTTATCGCCGGGCAGTTTGGGTGAAGGGTTTTTTGAAAAGACACTGCGCCATGCTTTGCTGTTTGTGCGACGCCCGCGCCCTATACTTTTTGTGTCATTTGATAACCTATCAAATGTGAATGACCACAGCTTAGACCGCGTCCCATGGGCCTATAAATTTGTAAAGGATCTATCGGTGTCGCATCTGGGCATCATGGCCTATGGCAAGATGTGGTACCGCGATGCGGAGCTGATTGCGCGTATGCAAAAGCTAAGCGACGAAGGTTTTTTTGATGGGTATGAGCGCGTGGTGTTTGCCGGCTCATCGATGGGTGCCTTTGCGGCTTTGGTGTTTTCTTCTCTGGTGCCAGGCTCGCACGTCTTAGCTTTTAACCCACAGTCAACACTCGATCCCGCCTTGGTCCCCTGGGAGGAACGTTATTGGACTGGTCGTCGCCAGGATTGGAGCCTACCGCTGAGCGACGCGCGAGATTACTTGTCGACCGCCGGCCCTGTAAGTGTCTTTTATGATCCCTATTTCGCGCCAGATCGGCAACATTTTGAGCGGCTCGAAGGCGCAAACGTAACCGGCTACAAATGTTGGTTCTCCAACCATAAATCTGCCGTGTTTCTACGCAAGATTGATGCGCTTAAACCGATTATGACCGCCGGTCTTATGGACGAGATTACGCCCAAGATGTTTTACGAGCACTATCGCAGGCGCCGTGAACTTCGTTGGTATGCAGGAGCGCTCGAGTCATACTTTGTGCAACGTGGTCGTGATGCTATGGCGCATCGGTGCCGACGAAATTTTCGCATTTTAAAGCGGATGCAAGCTGCCGATCAAGAGGAAGAAAATGGCTGATCCAAAGTATACAATAGTAACGACTATGAAGAATGAGGGGCCCTTCATTCTGGAGTGGATCGCATATCATCGCTCAATCGGATTTACGGATTTCACGGTTTTTACCAATGACTGTGATGATGGAACCGACAAGATCATAATACGACTGCAAGAGTTGGGTGTCGCGTCACATGTTGTGAATAAGCTAAAACCAAGGCAAAGCCCGCAGCGCTTAGCCCTGCGTCGTTCGCGGTGGCACGACAAGACCCAAGAGGCCGATTGGTTGATGTGCGCCGATGTGGATGAGTTCCTTTTGATCCGCACCGGTGAAGGGCGTTTGCAAGATCTAATGGATGCTGTTGGCGACGTCGACGCGATCTCGTTTTGCTGGAAACTGTTTGGACACAGTGAACGCGATCACTTCGAACCCGGTTTTGTTACGGAGCAATTCATGTGGGCCGCACCCGAAAAAGCCTTCCCAAATCAGCGTTCTGCTGGGATCAAGACATTGCTGCGCAACAATGACAAGTTTTTGCGTATGAAGGTGCATAGGCCTCTTGTAGCTGAGGATCCCAAGGACCTGAAATGGGTGGATGCCGGAGGACAGCCAATGCCGGAGCGCTACTTGAAAGCCCATTGGTCTGCACATCGTCAATTTTCACATGAATACGCGCGACTGTATCATTATGCGGTTCGCTCGATTGACAGTTTTCTAGTCAAACGTGACCGTGGTCGTACCAACCATATCGATGCTGATCAGGGTGTCGATTACTGGCAAGCCATGAACGCAAACTTTGCATATGATGATAGCATTCTGGAGCGCCTGCCCGCGGCAAAGCGTGAATATCAAGCGTTGATGGCCGATCCCGTCCTGTCAAAGCTTCATTCAGCTGCCTGTGACTGGCATCTTGACAAGATCTCTGAACTAAAGTCGCGCGAAGGTTGGCCCGAATTCCGTGCAGAGATAGCAGCCATTGATAACGGTGCTGTATGGCGCGAAAAACAAAAAAATGGCTGAACCCCTTACGGTCTTACACGGCGGTTTTCACAAAACCGCATCGACTTTTCTTCAGAAGTCGTTGCAACGCAATCGTGGAAAGCTCAAAAGAAGTGACGTCCATTATGTGCCGCACCGCGAGTTGCGTAAGAACTTCACTGTACCTTGCCAAAGAAATGCAGTGTGGGAAATGGGACTACGACGTCCGACGTTTGTTGACAATGACGCGTTGCGCAAGACGACGACCGAATATTTCGAGCCCCTCGTTCAAGATCCGCCACAGCGGCTTATCCTATCGGATGAGAACTTTGCCGGACATTGCGGAAACTGCGTGAAGTTCGGCAAGCTTTATGAATTTCGTGACAAGTTTATCGGCACCTTTCACCGGGAATTGCCGTTCGAGGTCCACGAAATCTATTTTGCCGTCAGAAACTACGCTGATTTTTTTGCCGCGGCTTATGTTGAATACTGCCGATCGCTGCAGGCTGATGGCCCTGCCTTTGTGCCGTCACGGCGCATGTGCACCCGCGTATTCAAACACATGCAGGGCTGGAACGGCGTAATCAATGTCGTAACAAAGTACTTTCCACAGGCACATATCTATATTTGGCGCTTTGAGGATTTTGTGTCTGACAATACGATGGCAGTCGGGCTACTGCAGCGGTTGGTCGGCGATGATGTTGATGTCGAACGATTTGATGCGCCGCGGGACCGCGGCCAAAGGCAGTCAGCTTCGGCACCTGCCATGGCACAGCTTGAACTGATCGGGCTGACCGAAGGTTTGTCGAACCTGGCCGCCAAACGCCAAGACATCCAGGCCCGCTATCCCCGCAATACCGAGAATGGTCGTTTTGATCCTTGGTTACCATGGGAACGCGCGCATCTTGACAGACTGTATGCCGATGACATCGCGCGCCTGCGCACCAACAAGCATGTGACAGTTTTGGATCCGCAAACACTACAAGCAGGCCGTCCCACATAATCCATTTTGACCAAGAGTTTAAAGCTGTTAGAGACATGTCATGACACGCTCTATCCTGATCCTGAATGGCCCGAACCTGAACCTGCTGGGCACCCGGCAACCTGAGGTTTACGGCCCCACGACCCTTGCTGATATTGAGGCGCTTTGTCGGACCAAGGCCGCAGCACTTGGGATCGACGTTACATTTGCGCAAAGTAATCACGAAGGTGCGATGGTCGATATGCTGCATGCGGCCCGCGGCACGCATGATGGGATCATCCTGAATGCGGGGGCCTATACCCATACCTCTGTCACGTTGATGGATGCGATTTCCAGCATTGATGTCCCGGTGGTCGAACTGCACCTGTCCAACATCCATGCACGCGAAGAATTCCGCCATAAATCCTACATCGCCCCTGTGGCTGTTGGTCAAATCTGCGGTTTTGGTGCGGCCGGTTATCCGCTGGCGATCGATGCCATCCTGTCAGCTCTTGGGGCCGCAAAGTGACATCACTGGTTTCGCATCTGGAACGGCTGACCAATGCACGGACAGTCGAAGAGCTTTGGGATACACATGCGCGCCAAATGGCGAGTTATGGGTTTGACCGTCTGATGTATGGCTTTACGCGCTACCGGACATCGACCAGTCTGGGTGATCCGCAGGATTGGGTGCTGTTATCCACGCAAAGTCCTGAATACATGAAGATTTTCTTTGATGAAGGCCTGTATTATCACGCGCCAATGATCCGTTGGGCGCTAGCCAATGATGGCGCTTGCAGCTGGCGCTGGATGATGGATATGAACCGTGTCGATAGCCTCACCGATAGTGAGCTGCGGGTCATGGAATTCAACAAGTCCATGGGTGTCACGGCGGGTTATACCATCAGCTTTCGGTCTATTTCGCAACGTACCAAAGGGGCCATCGCGCTGACAGCCAAGGAAGGCATGACGCAAGACGCTGTTGAACAGACATGGGCCAAAAATGGCGATGAGATCATCGTGATGAACAACGTCATGCACCTGAAACTGCTGACCCTGCCCTATTCTGGCGAACGCAACCTGACCAAGCGCCAGCGCGAGGTGCTGCAATGGGTTGGCGACGGCAAAACAACGCAGGATATTGCCGTGTTGCTGGGGCTGACACCGGCCACGGTGGAAAAGCATCTGCGCCTGGCACGTGAGGCGCTGGACGTGGAAACGACTGCCCAAGCTGTGCTGAAAGCGGCATTTTGCAACCAGATGTTTGTTATGGATCAGGACGCCATCTGAGCAAGCTTCTTGCGTTTGACGCAAGGTGACATTTCCCAAAATTTTCCAAATGGTCAGGTTTCCCATACTTTCCTGACCTTAGGTAAAATGACAAGTTGCACCTGTT
>JBCAZI010000063.1:0-18015 GCA_038533095.1 Pseudomonadota bacterium | reverse complement strand
GCTGGGTCGTTTTACGCCGCACCATGGCACGCAATGTCGTTGTCGAAGATCAACTGCGACTTGCCTCAGGTGCTTTCATGGATGTGTTGGAAGAGCGGTTCGCCGCATGGGAGCTGACGCCTGCCGAACGCGATGTTGCCCTCTTTGCAATCAAGGGCATGTCGACACAGGAAATTGCGGCCCTGCGCGAGGTCAGCGAAGGCACGATCAAGGCACAGACCAACGCGATTTACCGTAAAGCAGATGTTTCAGGGCGCACCCAGCTGCTCAGCCTGTTTATTGATGATCTGATGGATGCGTCATCAATCCGCTGAGGTCCCGATCGCATAGTCGCGTAAAATTTCGATCGACACGATTTCAAGGGCACGCACATGGGTAGCATGTAGGTTGACCTGCGGGGCGCAGCCCTCTTCATGGGCCTGCAAAAACCGGCTGGCACAAAGGCACCACCCGTCGCCTGCTTTCAAACCGGGAAATCCGTATTCGGGGCGTGGCGTGCTCAGGTCGTTGCCCACATATTTGGAAAAGGCCAGAAATTCATCCGTCATCACCGCGCAAACCGTATGGCTGCCTTGGTCTGCCGCACAGGTGTCGCAAGCCCCGTTGCGAAAGAACCCTGTCATTGGCGCGGTTGAACAGGTCGCCAGCGCGCTACCAAGGACATTGAATGAGGGGTCTTTTTCCATCAGTGCGGCACCTTTTTTTCATTAAAGCTGATGTAGGTGTATCTGGTGAAAATTCCATGTTGACTGGATCATCCTGCCCAGTTGATCCATCGCCCATGAAAATCAGATCGTCCAAGGTCAAGCGTCACATCCCCCGGCCAAAGCCGCAGGGTGAGTGCAGCACCGCGCCCGTTATTGTCATTCTCCATGCCGAACCATGCCAGTGGCGCATCTGAAGTCGCCGACTTTCCGGCCTCTTCGATCAGGGCGGTACCCTCTGCTTGCTTCTCGGCTGGAAAATACTGCCATGCGACGGTGCTGTAGATCAGATGGGTTTGCCCGGTGACATGCGGTAGCCGTGGTTTCAACCAGTCAATTGCATCACCTTGGTCCACTGGGGTTTGTGCGGCTGCAATTGCCGCCCGTGTCAATCTCATGCGTTTGGGTTGGTCAGGCCATAGATAGGCTTGCAGGCGCAGGGCATCGTCGGGGTTTGCAGGGTTGAGCGGGTTCAGATCGACCCCGCCGCGCGATGCGACGGTAAAGGGCGTCACTGGCGGGGTCGGTCCCGTCCAATCTGGTGTCAGCGTCAGGGCAGGGTTGGCAGCACCACGGGTCATGTCATCCAGTTGCAGTGCGTAAGCATCCCAATGCAGGTTTAACCCGCCGCTGGCCCCCAGTTCTGAAGTGCGCAAAGGCAGTCCAAATCGGTCTGCCAGTAAATGCCCAACGGGGATCAAAGTTGCGGATCGCCTGACTTCATTGGTTTGCGGCGCGCTGTTCAGCCATGTGTTGATATGGCCGGCGTCTGTCACGAAAGCGGTGCTCACAGCCTCCCACAAGCGTGCATCATCCACCTCTTCCGGGGGGTAGACGGCGCGCAGCCCTTCATGCCCCTTCAAATACAAAGCGTGTAATGCGCCCGCTAGCCGCAGGGGCACCGATTGGCTGGCCGGGGTGATGTCGCCCGGCCAAGTGAAGATGCGGTCAGTGATCGCCCCGGCTGGCCATGCCATCGTGGCGCAAAGCCCCATCAACCGCCCCATGAAGGGGGACCCGAGGTTTGCACAGGCTTTGGATTGATGCAGGAAGGCGTCTTTTACAACGGTGGGTGTCATCGGAACTTATCCACCAGCTTTTGCATGGCCGAACGTGTATCGGGTGCCGGTTCAGGCTTCGCTTCCGGTGCAGGTGCCTTTGGCTTTGGTGCAGATTTTGAAGACCTTGGCGGGGCGACGCGCAGGGCGATTGCGTTCAGGAACTTGCCACCATCACCTGCGACCAGATCGGCAATGCCGTCGCTAATGCCCCGCAGCTCGTCATCCAGCCATTCTGCATCGGCTTTGGGGAAGTCGCGTAAAACGTAACCGGGTACCGCATCCTTATGTCCGGGATGCCCCACGCCCATGCGCACACGGTCATAGTCCGGCCCGATATGCCCATGTATCGACCGCAAGCCATTGTGGCCTGCATGCCCGCCGCCGGTTTTTAGCCGCACCTTGCCGGGCGCCAGATCAATCTCATCATGAAAGACGATCACGTCTGCCGGGTCGAGTTTGAGGTAGCGCATCGCCTCACCCACCGACTGGCCAGAGAGGTTCATGAACGTCTCGGGCTTGAGAAGCGCCACTTTGGTCGAACCAAAGCGCCCGTCACTGATTTGCCCCTGAAATTTCGCGCGCCACCCGCTAAAGCCATGATCCGCCGCAATCCGGTCCATCGCCATAAAGCCAATGTTATGACGGTTCTGCGCGTATTTCGCGCCGGGGTTTCCAAGGCCAACAAGTAACTTCATGTGTGCAACCTAGCGGGTGCTGCGTTGCAGCGCCAGTGCATGATTGTGGCGGAGTAGTTTCGAAAAAAGTAGATTCTTTGCGCCCGATCCTCGAAACAAAGTTGAGGGGCAATCAATGAGGACCATATGCCGACAACCAGTTATGATCGAAAGGGTCTCAACCTGAAATGGCTTGAGCTGTTCCAGATCTGCGCGCGGAAAGGGTCTGTTCAGGCAACCACTCAAGAAACAGGGCTGTCGATCAGTACGGTATCCTACCACCTTAAAAGTTTGGAAGATCACCTCGGAACCGCCTTACTCGATCATGGACGACGCCCAGTGGTCCTCACCCCAAAGGGCGAGGCGTTCCTGCGCAACATCAATGATGCCTTGCTTGCCCTGCGCCGGGCAACGGCGGAGGCTTCTGCCGGGACTGTCGCCGAAACCCGGCATTTGCGTATCGGGGCGATCGAGGATCTGGATAGCGACATTATGCCCGAACTGGCCGTCCATCTGTCGGCTGCGATGCCCGGTTGCGACTTTCGGTACCACAGTGGCACCAGCCATGAGATCATAGAGATGCTGCGCAATCGTCAATTGGACCTTGGGATCACGACCAGCCCGCCAGAGTTACACCGCGATCTGCGCGACCAGCCGCTTTTGAAAGAACCCTTTGTCATGGTCTTGCCACGTGAGACGGATCAATCCTTGCCCGATATTGTGGGGGGCAGCAAGAAACTGCCCT
This sequence comes from Pseudomonadota bacterium, assembly GCA_038533095.1. Taxonomy (GTDB): domain Bacteria; phylum Pseudomonadota; class Alphaproteobacteria; order Rhodobacterales; family Rhodobacteraceae; genus Yoonia. The sequence goes on along the minus strand of JBCAZI010000063.1, from coordinate 14,831 downwards.
TTTTGCGCTTTTCCAGTGACCTGATCATCGCGCAACAGATCGAAGCGCAATTGCGTCGTCTGGGGATCGCGCTTGCGCAGCAATTTGCCTGCAACAACAATCAGACGCTGATGGGAATGGTCGCATCAGGTGCCGGGTGGACGATTACGACGCCGCTTCTGTTCGCGCGGGCCAAACGGTTTCACGCCGATCTGCAGATCCATCCGTTTCCGGGCAAAAGCTTTTCGCGCAGTCTTTCCCTGGTCAGCACGCAGGACTGCGCTGAAACTGTGGTTGCTATGGTCAACGATCAGGTACGTGGGTCATTGTCCAAGCATGTTATTGCGCCGACGCATCACCGGATGCGGTGGTTGGCCAACCATTTTCAGTTGGTCAATGCGGAAGAGGCTGAATCATAGCAAAATGTTAAAGCGCGCCCTGATTTCGGCGTCCTGTTCTGGGGTCAAATAGTTTGGATGATGTGAGGCGAGAATATCGCGCGCCTTGGCCTGCGCGATGTCCCAAGCATCTTTGCGCCCGCGCTCTTCCCAAGTGATTGGCTGCTCACGGTCTGCAAGTGATGGGTAAAAATAGTCGCGCTCCATCGCGGCCAGCGTATGCGCACCACCCAGGAAATGCCCGTCGCCCATGACGGCTTCGACGATCGCGTCGTAACCTAGGTTTGCCTCCGTCACCTCGATCCCCCGCAAGACGCGGTAGGTATGTGCGTGCATTTCGTCATCAAGGATAAATGCCTCAAAACTGGCGCCCAGCAGCGATGCAGTCATGCCTGAGCTTTCGTAAATCAGATTGCCCCCGGCCAGTGCCGCCGCCAGCGATGTCAGCCCTTTTTCGACACCATATTGGGCGTCGATCGCTTTGGCATCCGTCATCGAACAGGCCACGCCTGAGGGCAGGCCCAGCCAGTTGGACATTTGTGCGGAAGCCGCGTTCAACAGGGCACTTTCCCCGCTCCCGCCGGAAAACGCGCCAGTGCGCAGGTCAATCACCAAGGGCCAATTGGAAAACACCATCGGAAATCCCGGATGGATTGCATGCACCATTACCAAGCTAGCCAGCGTTTCGGCTAAAGACTGCGCCAGAAACCCGGCCAGGGTGGCAGGTGCGGTCGCGCCTGCTTGCGCCGCAGTGATGCAAGACATGGGGATGTTATGCTTGATGCATTCATAGACGACATCAACAGCATCTTCGCCATAGCGCATCGGAGAAATGACCGGGCTAATGTGGGCCTTCATGAACGGGCGTTGCGCAAAGGCACCTGGGCCCCCGGCGGCGATATCCAGCATCTCGACAATTGGGGCCACGTTTTCGGCCACGGTAAATGATGTCGCGGTTGGCTTGGTTGTATTCTTGATCAGTGCATAGGCAGTGTTGATATCAAGGTCGCGGATGTCGGGAACATCTGTCGCAACACAGCAGCGCGTGTACCAACTTACGTTAGCCAGCGTGTCCTGTAGCCGCGTGAAGCCATGCAGATCAGCAAGTGTTGCAGGGCGGTACCTCCGGGTATCAAGGTCGAGCGTCTGGACCGCAGCGCCGCCTGTTCCAAAATGAACACTGTCCCCGCCAACCTCAATTGACCTGTCTGGGTCGCGCCCATGCAGCGTAAAGGTTTTGGCGGCGCCTGCGATCGCATCCTCCACCAAGCTGCGTGGGAAAAGCACCCGGCCTCGGTCGTCAGTGACAGCGCCTGCTTTATGCAAGTCTGCTGCGAGACGTGCCGGGACATCGCCCATGCCGAGATTGGCCAGTAAGTTGCAGGCAGTCTCAAAGATCTGGCGGACCTCCGCCTCGCGCAGGGGTTTGTAGTTGCCACCGGTTTGGCCGGGTGGACAGGGATCAAGCAGGGGTTTGGCCGCGCGTTTTGCGTGCCTACCCTTGCGCCCGCTTTCTTTTGTCCGTCTCGCGCACATATCGCCGTCCTTTGGTATGCAGCAACAGAACCGCGAATAAGCGGGCACTTGCAATGCCTCTACGCATGGCTTTGAAAATTCGAATAATAAATTCTATTTTTTGAGATTAACAATGCGAAGCGTTGCAAAACAACGCGGAAGGCCGGCCTCTTTGCCGTGACCACGAAAGGAAGTTCATCATGAAATCACGGACCAAGGCCGTTGTGATCGGCGGGGGGATTGCTGGGTGTTCCACCCTCTATCACCTCACCCAAGAAGGCTGGACCGATGTTGTCTTGGTCGAACGGGACGAGCTGACTTCGGGCACCACTTGGCACTCCGCTGCGCAGGTGACGAATTTCGGCATGAACCAGACGATGGTCGGGCTGAAATCGCATTCCATCGCCCTTTACAAGAAGCTGCGGGACGATCCGGAGTATCCGGTGGGCTATCACCATGGCGACGGCGGCATCCGGCTGGCCAATACCGCGGCGCAGATGCAAGGCTATCACCATTTCGCATCAATGGCGCGCGGCATGGGTGTGGCGTTTGAGGTGATTGACGCCGAAGAATGCGCGCGCCGGCACCCGCTGATTTCGACTGAGAACCTGATCGGTGGGCTTTGGGATGGCGAAGATGGTGATATCGACCCCGCTCAGCTGTGTCAGGCTCTCGCATTCCACGCGCGCAAGGCCGGTGCCGAGGTTTATCGCAACACGCCCGTTACGGCGCTGACGCAGCACAAGGACGACACCTGGACGGTTCATACAGAAAAAGGCGATATCGATTGTGATGTCGTCATCAACGCCTGCGGGTATCGTGTTAACGAGGTGGGCGCGATGATGGGGGTGCATCACCCCGTCGCCTCGATGGAGCACCAGTATTTCGTCACGGAAGATATCCCCGCCATCATAGAGGCAGGCCATCGGATGCCGCTGCTGCGCTGCCCAATCAGCGACTATTATTCGCGGCAGGAAAAGAACGGTCTGCTGGTCGGGTTTTATGAGCAAGACTGCAAACCCTGGGGGATGGATGGCATTAGCCCCGCATTTTCCAATGATCTGTGCCCAGATGACCTTGATCGTGTCATGGATGTGCTGGAGGGGGCCTTTGCCCGGATGCCTGCCTTGACCGAAGTGGGGATCAAACGGGTGGTGAACGGGCCCATCACCTACACAATTGACGGCGCGCCGCTGGTCGGGCCGATCCCAGGCAAGCGCAATGCGTTCTGCATTATCGGCCTGCGCGCAGGGCTGGGCGAGGGCGGTGGGCACGGTTGGTTGCTGGCCCAGCAGATCGTGCATGGTGAGGCTTGTTATGACACATGGTGCCTTGATCCGCGACGCTTCACCGGACATGCGAACGTGGAACTGACCTCGCTCAAGGCGGTTGAGGACTATCAGAACGAATTCCGCTTTCATTTCCCGCATGAGCATCGCCCCGCAGGCAGGCCCGCGAAGACAACACCGCTGACTCCGGTGCTTGCCGCCGAAGGAGCCGAATTCACCGTCGTGAACGGATGGGAGCGGGTCGAGTACATCAAGCCGGCGCCAGATTTTTTTGCCACGCTTGATTTCCATTTTGATGAAACCTTCGACGTCGTCGCCGGTGAAGTGCGAAACGTGCAAGAGAACGTGGGCTTGTGCGAAGTAAATGGCTTCAACCGGTTCGAGATTACGGGAGTGGATCGCCACAAGTTCTTTGACCGCATGTTCTGCGGGAACGTGGCGAAGAAAGACGGCCGGGTTGGTTTGGGCTACCTGCTGAACCATCATGGCATGGTGAAGGGCGAGGCGACGGTCGCCAATCTGCCTGCATCTGATCGCGGGCCAGCGCGGGTCTGGTATGGGTCTGCCGCGGCGTCGGAATATCACGACATGGATTGGCTGACGGCGCATCTGGCCGATGGCGAGGACGTACAGATCAAAAGCCTGACCAATGACCAGACGATCCTTGTTCTGGCTGGGCCAAAGGCGCGCGACGTGCTGGCGGCGGTCAGCCGGGGTGATTGGTCGGCTGACGCTTTCCCGTGGTTGTCAGTGCGCGAGTGTTTCATCGGCTTTGCGCCCGCCACTGTGATGGGTGTCAGCTTCAGTGGCGAATTGGCCTATGAAATCCATGTGCCCAATGCATCGCTGTATGCCGCCTATCTGGCGCTGCGAGAGGCGGGTAAGGCACATGGAATGCGCCTGTTCGGCGCGCGCGCGGTCGAGGCGATGCGCATGGAAAAGGGCTTTCTGCATTGGAAAGCGGATCTCATTACAGAGTTCACGCCATATGAGACCGGGTTGGACCGCTTTGTGAAACTGGAGAAGGGTGATTTTGTTGGCAAAACCGCCCTGCTCAGACAGCACGCGCAAGGTCTGCGCAAGAAGCTGGTTACACTGAAGATTGACGCGACCCATGCACCGGCCTATGGCGGCGGGTCGCTGATGCTGGATGGCAAGGTCATTGGCACAATCACCTCAGGCGACTGGGGGCACCGGGTTGATCTAAACCTGGCCTATGCCTTTGTGGAACCTGCCCTCGCCGCCGTTGGCAGTGTGATGCAGTTGGACCTGCTGGGTGATCTGGCGGGGGCAGAGGTGATTACACCATCGCCCTATGATCCAGAGTTTGCGCGCGTCCGCAGCTAGACGGAAAAGAAGAAGGGCACCCCATCAGGGATGCCCTTTCAATCTCAATGCGTAGGCGTTGTTTACTCTTCTTCGGCTGCAGCCTCATCGCTAGCTGTTGGTACTTCGTCAGCTGCGACTTCTTCGCCTTCATCCTCATCATCAGCCAAGAGCGCACGTGGTGCGGCCACATTGGCAATGACAAAGTCACGGTCGGTGATGGTTGGTGTCGCACCTTCAGGCAGTGTCACGTTGCTGATGGATACAGTGTCACCGATCTGCACTTCGGACAGGTCAATTTCGATGCTGTCAGGGATTTCACCCGCGAGAACGTTCAGTTCGACTTCGTTACGCACAACAGTCAGCACGCCACCTTTTTTCACGCCGGGGCATGTGTCCGCGTTGAGGAACTCAACGGGGATAAAGATGTTCACACGGCTTGTGCGCTTCAGGCGCATCAGATCGATATGTGTGGGCAGGTCCTTGACCACGTCGCGCTGGACGCCGCGGCAGATAACACGCACGTCATCCTGACCCTCAATCTTGAGGTTGTGCAGCGTGGACATAAAGCCACCCTTGCGCAGTTTTGTCAGAAGGTAGTTGAATGGGATGCTGATGGATTGCGGGTCTGCGCCGCCACCATAAACAATGCCAGGTACGTCGCCTTCACGGCGAGCTTGGCGGGCGGCCCCCTTGCCTGTCCCCGCGCGTACCTTGGCGTTCAGATCTGGGATCTTTCCAGCCATAGTATTTCTCCGATATGTAGGGGCCCGCCTCCAAGGGTGTCCGAGCCCGATGAAGCCCGCCGTATAGGGGCATTATGTCAGTTTGAAAAGAGGTTTTATCGCCGATCCGCACTTTGGAACTTGCTTTGGGAAATCCAAGGCTTCAGGCATGCGCGCATGACTGTTTTGAATGCTCTGTCCATCTCGCGCCGCCCCGCCACAGCCTTTGTCGTTGTCGGCATGTTTTGGGGTTGTTTTGCCGCCTATGTGCCGGTGATCAAGGCGCAGCTTGGCGCCTCTGACGCGTTGTTTGGGACGCTATTGCTGGGCTCTGCAACGGGGTTGGTATCGTCCATGTGGCTGGCGCCCCGCGCGGACCGCATTCTTGGCGCACGCAGTATGCAGGTTGGCGCGGTCATGTTGGCGGTTGCATGGTTGCTACCGGGTCAGGTGACGCTGCCTTTGGTCTTTGCGGCATCAATGGCCTTTGTTGGGCTGGCCTCTGGTCTGTTGGACGTCGTGATGAATGCGCGGGTCAGTGAGCTGGAGGCCAAATATAATCGCCCCCTGATGAACGCAAATCATGGCATGTTCTCTGTAGCTTATGCATGCGGCGCCTTATGTGTTGGCTTCACGCGCGAGGCAGGTATGCCACCGATGCCGGTTTTTGTCGCGATTTCTATCATTGTTCTGTTCATGCTGCCGTTGATGCGCATGGATGTGACTTTTGTTGAAGCGGAGGAGGGGTATCACGGACGCTATCCACTGTGGCCAATCGCCATATGTGGCGCGATCGTGCTTGTCGCATTCATGTCAGAAGCCACCACCGAAGCCTGGTCGGCCTTGCATGTTGAGCGGACCTTGGGGGGCGGTGCGGCCGAAGGGGCGCTGGGCCCCGCCATGCTTGGCATCACCATGGCAGTAGGGCGGTTTTCCGGTCAGGCAGTGGCAGAACGCATCAGCGAGATCCCTTTGGTCATTGGGGCCTCTATGATCTCTGCCACAGGTGCTGTGATTGCTGCACTCGCGCCGTCGCCCTTGGTGGCCTATTTGGGCTTTGGCATTCTGGGCTTGGGCGTATCGGTGATTGGCCCCATCGGCTTGGCCTTGGTCGGCAAATTGGTTGCACCGCATTTGCGGACCGAAGCCATTAGCCGCACAGCCGTGATCGGATTTTCAGGCTTCTTCTTTGCGCCCATGCTGATGGGGCTGTTGTCCGAAGCCTTTGGGCTGCGGATCGCATTTTTGGCTGTGGCCTTGCTCTTGCTGAGTGCAGTGCCCTTGGCCATTGTCGCGCGGCGCATGCCGCTGCAGTAGCCTGCAGCAACAAAAGGAAAGGGCAGCGAGCGAAATGACGCTGCCCTTCAAACGCGATTTATTTCTAAACGATGCTGCGTTTAGCGTACTTCGATGAGTTCGCCGTCTTCTTCCTCATCATCGTCGTCATCATTGTTGACGGCGGCGGCAATCAGAAGTGCGGCCAGAATGCCGACAACGATATAGGTCGGGCTTACAGAAGAGCCTGCAACAGGCGCAACTTCTTCTTGCACGACAGGGGCTTCAACGATTTCATCGGCTAGTCCGCCAGCAAAAGCAGCAGTTGTAGAAAGGGCGATCGCAGCAGCGATGGCGATAGTTTTAGTGAACATATTTTGTTTCCTTACTCATTACTCGGCAGCGCATGAAGGACTGCTTCAACGCATTACCGAAGGCAGTACAGACATCACAAAGGCCCGCCACAACGTCAATGTTCTGTGTCGGGCCATGCCATCTAAAACGGCTGTTTTTGGTACAGCGCGGCTGAAATGCACCATTTAGTGAGGCAAATAAGCAGTTTTACCGCGTGCGGTTGCCGCGCCTAGTCGCTGGCTGCAGCAGCGATCAGCAATGCAGCAAGAACGCCGACAACAACGTAAACCGGATTGACAGAGGGCTCAGCCTCGACAACGGGCACGACGACGGGCGCTTCTTCAATCGTTGGCGCAAGGCTGCCTGCAAAGGCTGTGTTGGCCGCAAAAATGCAAGCGGCGGCGAGGGAAATGGATTTGGTACGCATGGTCGTGCTCCTGTATCAATACGTCCCGGTTTTGTCCGGAAGCATGGCATCCGCCGCAGCGGTGCAACTGCCGCGATGCAACCACGGCAAACAAAACGTTAATAATGCGAAAACAACTACGTTGTGAATGCGAAAATACAGCATCCGGGGCCAATAACACATAACTTCTTGTGAAAAGGGCTGTTTAGTTGCCCTTTTGCCAACGTCCTTCAAAATCTTCCGGCACAAGCAGGATATCACGATCCAGCGTTTTCACGTCGCGGCGCCCGCAAAGCGCCATGGTCGTATCCAGTTCTTTGTGGATCACCTCAAGCGCGGTTTTGACACCTTTTTCGCCCATTGCCCCCAGCCCATTTACAAAGGCGCGCCCGATGTAGGTGCCTTTGGCCCCCATCGCCAACGCTTTTAGTACGTCCTGGCCAGACCTGATCCCGCTATCCAGATGCACCTCAACCTTGTCACCTACCGCATCCATGATCGCGGGCAGGGCGCGAATGGAGGACAAAGCACCGTCAAGCTGTCTGCCGCCGTGGTTGGACACGACAATCGCATCGGCGCCCAGCTCTGCCGCTTTCTTGGCGTCATCTACATCCAGAATGCCTTTCAAGATCACAGGCCCGCCCCACATCTTCATCAATTGCGCGACGCGGTTCCAATCCAGTGCAGGGTCAAAGGCCTCTGCCGTCCATGACGCCAGCGATGACGGATCAGACACGCCTTTCGCATGGCCGACAATATTGCCAAAGAAACGGCGCGGGGTGCCCAGCATTTCAAGCCCCCATGACCATTTGGTTGCAAGGTCGGCCATGCTGGCGAGGGTGAATTTTGGCGGCGCTGACAGGCCGTTCTTCAGGTCCTTATGCCGCTGGCCCATGATTTGCAGATCAAGCGTAATCACGATGGCAGAACAACCCGCATCGCGTGCCCGATCAAACAGACGCTTCATAAAGTCATCGTCTTTCAGCGTGTAGACCTGAAACCAAAAAGGTTTATTGGTGCGCGCCGCCACATCCTCGATCGAGCAGATCGACATAGTGGAGAGCGTGAAGGGGACACCGAATTTTTCTGCCGCACGCGCGGCTTTGATTTCACCATCCGCACATTGCATGCCTGTCAGGCCAACCGGGGCCAAGGCCACGGGCATCGACACATCCTGCCCGATCATCTGGCTGGCGGTGGTCCGGTTGGTCATGTCCACGGCGATGCGCTGACGCAGGCGGATCTGGTCAAAATCAGATGTGTTTTCGCGGAATGTCTGTTCGGTCCAACTGCCGCTTTCGGCGTAATCATAAAACATCTTGGGTGTGCGACGTTTATGAATACGCTTCAGATCAGCGATTGTTGTAATGACCGGCATGGCTGAATCCCCTAAATTGGTAATTATTTGTTACCGATTTAGCACGTTTACGCAAGAGGCTGCGTTGATGTCGATCAATAGGCTAGCCTTTGTGTGTGCCGTCAGCCAGTGACCTCACGAAAGCCAGAATATCACTCACGCTTTCGCCCGCGCCAATCCTTTCAACGATGGCAGAGCCGACAACAGCGCCATCGGCAATCTTGGCGATGGCCTCTGCGGCATCCGGTGTTTTGATACCAAAGCCCACGATGACCGGCAGATCCGTCTTGGCTTTGATCCGCGCGACCTCTGGCCCGACGTCGCCTGCTTGGGCGGCCGCCGTCCCTGTAATGCCCGTGACCGACACGTAATACACAAAGCCGGATGTGTTCTGCAGGACGGTCGGCAGGCGTTTGTCATCGGTCGTTGGGGTGGCCAGACGGATAAAGTTGATGCCTGCGTTTTGCGCGGGGATGCAAAGCTCATCATCCTCTTCGGGGGGCAGATCCACGATGATCAACCCATCAATCCCTGCCGCTTTGGCATCGGCCAGAAACGCATCAACCCCATGCGAATAGACCGGGTTGTAGTAGCCCATCATCACAATCGGGGTGGTGTCATCCACTTTGCGCAATTCGCGGGCGTATTGCAGCGTTTTTTCAAGGTCCTGACCAGCCTCTAACGCGCGTTGCCCGGCCAGTTGAATGGTGGAGCCATCCGCCATCGGATCGGTAAAGGGCATGCCCAATTCGATGATATCGACACCCGCAGCGGGCAGGCCTTTGACGATTTCAAGACCGGTATCATAATCAGGATCACCCGCCATGACATAGGCCACAAAGGCCTTCTTCCCTTGGCTGCGCAACTGCGCAAATTTCGTGTCGATTCTGCTCATCTTGGTCCCCGGACTGCAAACTTGGGCTGGTTTGCTTGATCGAGGGCGGAAAATCAATGGGCGAGTGTGTGTTCCCGCGCTTGCACCAGCGCGCGCCCGCGCCTAGAAGCGGCTGAAGTTCAAAAGGAGAGCCGTGATGGGTTTCAAGATGGGTATTGTGGGTCTGCCGAATGTGGGCAAATCGACTTTGTTTAATGCGCTGACCAAGACGGCAGCTGCACAAGCGGCCAACTTTCCGTTTTGCACCATCGAACCCAATGTCGGTGACGTCGCCGTGCCTGATGCGCGGCTGGATAAGCTGGCGGCGATTGCCTCGTCCAAGCAGATCATCCCGACCCGGATGACTTTTGTTGATATTGCCGGCCTTGTGAAAGGGGCCAGCAAGGGCGAGGGGCTGGGCAACCAGTTTCTGGCCAATATCCGCGAATGCGACGCCATCGCCCATGTGCTGCGCTGCTTTGAGGACGATGACATCACCCATGTTGAGGGCCGTGTTGACCCGGTCGAAGATGCCGAAGTGATCGAGACCGAGTTGATGTTGGCCGACCTTGAAAGCATCGAGAAGCGGATGCAGAACCTTGTGCGCAAGGTCCGCGGAGGGGACAAGGATGCGGTGCAGCAGGTGAAATTGCTTGAGGCTGCGCAGGCTGCCTTGGAAAACGGCAAGCCCGCGCGCACGGTTGCGGTGGATGCAGAAGACGCCAAAGCATGGAAAATGTTGCAATTGCTGACGACCAAACCCGTTTTATACGTTTGCAACGTTGAAGAAGACAGCGCAGGGTCTGGCAACAGCCAATCCGCTCGTGTGGCCGAAATGGCAGCGGCGCAGGGCAATTCGCACGTCGTGATCTCCGCCCGTATTGAAGAAGAGATCAGCCAGTTAGAGCCTGAAGAGGCTGAGATGTTTCTGGAAGAAATGGGGTTGGAAGAGGCGGGCTTGGATCGTCTGATCCGTGCGGGATATGACCTGCTGCACTTGCAGACCTATTTCACCGTCGGCCCGAAAGAGGCGCGCGCCTGGACAATAAAGGCGGGTACATCAGCCCCACAGGCGGCAGGTGTCATCCACGGCGACTTTGAGCGTGGATTTATCCGGGCCGAAACGATTGCCTATGATGATTTCGTGACGCTGGGTGGTGAACAGCCTGCAAAGGAAGCAGGTAAGATGCGGGCCGAGGGGAAAGCATATATCGTCAAGGATGGCGATGTGATGCATTTTCTGTTCAATACCTAGGTTTTGGCGATGCGTCTATGATACCGGCGTGACGGCTCAGTCCTCGGCCTGACCGTTCTTCAGTTGCCGTTTGATCTTGGCTGCGCGATCTGGCGGCAATGTCGGGGCTTTGTCGCGCATCTCTTGGACTTTTGCCTCAGCCCCTGCGATCAGCCCTTGGATGTGCTGCGCCTCTGGCAGGTTCTTCCAGTATTTCTTGGGCATTTCTGACGTCATCGCACTGACCTTCAGCCGTGCGGGATTGAAGATGTTGCAGAAATAGGTGCCCCAAAGCGCCTCTGCTGCGTCTTCGGGCAAGTCTGGCTTGGGTTGGCCGGGGTGGAACGACAGATTGCCGTCGACGAACTGTGCGGTGACATCCGGCGTGGCGATCATCCAATCCATATCGGCAAAGCGCCGGGCAAAGAAGGGGGCGGTGGGCTCGACACTGTGATGTGTGGGTTCGAACCAAGCTGCGAAACTGCGCCGCTCACCGCCTTGTCGCAGATCGCGAAACCGGACGAAGGCCTTCATTTTATGCTTACACCGATGTACGCCCTTTTCCATTTGTCGCAGCTTCGCCAACTCTGGATCTGCGCGATCCTGCATCAGCCCCGGTTGATGTCGCAGCCGCCATAGCAACGCATAAAGCCGGGCAAAGCGTTGCGGGTCTTTATGCCAAACCACCCAATCGGCCATCTGCACAAAGCTTTGTGGTGCTTTGATCCGGCGTGTCAGCGGGGGCAGGGGGGTGGGCGTCGCAAAGAGCTCTCCCATCTCATTGTCGAAATCCCACAGCACCTGATCAGGCGATATGCCCGCGCCTATCAGGCGTTTTGCGGCATCACGCCAGGCGACATCAGTGCCAATCCGGGGCAGGGGGACGGTATACATCTAAAAGAGGCTCAACTGTTCTGGGGGAGGTGCAAAGCGCGCGCGCAGATTGGCGCTGTCGGTCAGTCCGCCGGGCGACCAATCCAGCGCAGTGATAAAGGCCTGCGCCTTTTTCAAAGACGCGCCCATGCGCAGCAGGTCGTCATAGCGCAGCCGCCTGTGCCGACGCGTGGATAGGATACGCCCCACGGTCCGCGTGCCGAAGCCGGGAATGCGCAACAGCATTTCCTTACTGGCCCGGTTCACATCCACCGGGAACTGCGCACGGTTTTGTAAGGCCCAGGCGAGTTTCGGGTCTACCTCTAAATCAAGATTGCCATCGGGGCGGGCGGCGGTGATCTCATCCACCCCGAAGCCGTAAAACCGCAGCAACCAATCCGCCTGATAGAGCCGGTGTTCACGCACCAGCGGAGGCTTAATCAAAGGCAGTTTTGCTGTCGCATCAGGGATGGGCGAAAAGGCGGAATAATAGACGCGCTTCAGCTTGTAATCCCCATAAAGCTGCGTCGATTGTCCAAGGATCGTCGCATCGGTGGACCCATCAGCCCCAACGATCATTTGCGTCGATTGCCCTGCAGGCACAAAGCGTTTGCCGCGCCTGCCGGTATAGCTGCGTTCACCCGCCACATCCTTGCGTGATTTCACATCACCCATGGCTTTGCGAATGGTCGCTGGGTTCTTCTCCGGCGCATAGGCTTTGACGCTGTTATCGGTCGGCAGTTCGACGTTGATCGACAGACGGTCGGCATAAAGCCCGGCCTCTTCAATCAGTTCGGGTGCTGCATCTGGAATAGTTTTCAGATGGATGTAGCCCCGAAAATTCTCAACCTCGCGCAAGCGCTTAGCGATGCGCAGCATATCTTCCATTGTCTTGTCAGGCGACTGGATGATGCCAGACGAGAGGAACAAGCCCTCGATGTAGTTGCGGCGGTAAAACTCAATCGTTAGCTGCACCACCTCATCCACCGAGAACCGCGCCCGCTGTACGTTCGATGACACACGATTGATGCAATAGGCGCAATCATAGATGCAGAAGTTGGTCATCAGGATCTTCAGCAGGCTAATGCAGCGCCCGTCGGGGGCATAGGCGTGACAGATCCCCGACCCTTCGGTCGATCCTAACCCCTTTCCATCCCGACTATCACGGCGGGACGTGCCGCTGGACGCGCAAGAGGCGTCGTAGCGGGCAGCGTCACTGAGGATCGCGAGCTTTTGAGAAAGGTCCAACCTTGCCATATGTTCATGTTATGTTCTCATATCGGGGGCGGCAAGTGCTAAGACGTCGCATCCGCCTTCGGTTTCGCAGGAAAGCTGTTTTCCATAAATGTTTCAGTGGCCTGATCCCGCTGTAGTTTTTCCATTGGGGGCTGCGTGCGGTTGTTTTTCCAAGACGTCGAAATTGACCGGCAATGGTAGTATGAAAAGGCGCGTGACGATGGAAGAACCCGGCGGTTGATGCCCTCCAACGCGTGCACACCCCATGACATCCGACCTAAGGCACTGCCCGGCACGATACAGTATTTGTTTGTGCACAGGGCAGGGGGGGTGGCGGTGTAGATATGGTCAGCATGGCATACATCGTCGGGGGTGGGTGCGCGGTAACGCCATGAGCCGGAAAACGACGTGTATTTGAAAATGGCCTTCGCGGTCGCGTCAAAAATACTTTGGCCGTTGGATGACACGACCAATTCGTCAATATCGCAAATCAGAACGCCACGCGCCTGCTGCAACCATCGATTTTTGACGATGTTCAAAAGCGCGCGTTGCAGGAATTTCAGATCGCCCACCGGCGTGGCCGTTTTGGGGTTTGGTCCGTAACGCAGCGGTGCATCCAGCACATCGGCAACAGCGATGCCGGGGATCTCAGCCAGTGTGCGTCGCAGGTCTGCGCTGCTGTAGGTTTTGCTGCCGTTGTCGCCCAGCAATACAGCGTCGACGCCATGGTTGCGCTGATGGGCCGCGACCCAATCGCAAATCCAAGCCAGATCATTGTCCTTGTTCAGCGCATAAAGCACATTGCGCCCGCGATACCGGTCGGCGTCGGCCGGGCTGACCGGGATACGGCATTGATCTTCCGCAGTGTAAAGGTCCAATGCCGCTGCCGGATCATTGCAGGGTATCGTTATGCAGTCATAGACGCGGAATGGCTTGATACGGCTGGCCTTGCAAGCCTTGCCATCCAAGGTCCACTGCGCGGCGCGCATTGGTTTCTTGAGGTTGCACAGTTTGGGAAAGAAGACGCGCAATTGCCGCTGTTCTGCTGACCACACGGTGTCATAGATGAGCGTGTCGTTATCATATTGATCCCAAAATACCTGATCATAGACCGTGGCACCCTTGGGAAGGCCACGTTGTCCCAGCCCAGCTGCGGCAGCTGTAACCGTGCTAAGCTGATGCACTGTGGATAATGTGTCGCGCGTCTCCAATACGCTCAAACCAGTTTGCGGTTACGCGGCCAAAGTCGCCCCTGGCGCGCCAGCCACCCCGCCCTACGAAAGTAGTTTGCAGCCTTCAACCGATAGTGGGGCAGGCGCTGGTACCACTTGAACTTATTCACCAGTGCAAAGCCTGTGCCGGTGATTGAACTTTCGTTGCCATCGTCCACATGTGTCGAGAAAGGCTCTAGCCCGAACTGGCGAAAGTCGTGCCGGAAGAAGCGGTTCAATTCATGGTCAAATGCGCGCGTCTGTGGCCAGAGGTTTGGCAAAAGCCGTCGTGCCACATCGCGTTTCAGCAGGTAGGCCGCGTTGCCGGTGAACGGCCCGATATACGCGTTCAGGCTGTAGTCACCGACATAGCCCTGGCGCACGGGCAGTTTGGCGCGAATGCAGTTGAAGCGGATCGTGTCCCAATGATCAGCAGCGGCGAGTGCCAGATCAAGGCTTTCTAAGAAATCGTCATGGAAAACAACGTCATCTTCCAGGATCAGCGCGACATCACGGTCAGAGGCCAAAAATGCCTCCCATACAGCGATATGGCTGGCGTAGCAGCCCATCTTGCCCGGTAAAATCGGGCTGCCCATGTTGCGGGCATAGGCTGCAGCATCAGCCCGCTTTGACAATTCGTCCGCGTGGTCTTTGCCATAGATCGCGGCAAAGCGCGTGAACGGCAGATCAAGCGCAGAGAGTTGCGCCTCCATGCGCGCGCGTCTGTCGGTGTCGCGATCAAGGTTGATCAGCCAGACGCCGAGGTCCGCGCGGGTCAG
>JBCAZI010000062.1:0-18155 GCA_038533095.1 Pseudomonadota bacterium | reverse complement strand
CACTGGCAAAAGGATGTCGAAGAGTTCGACATCCTTTTGCCAGTGGAAGTGGTAGGTGGGGATGTTCAGCTGGTTCAGCAGCGCCTTGGTGTGCACAGCCATTTCCACCTGACAGGCCACAGGCTCGCGCAGCTCACCGCGGTAGCTGATCAGCATCGGCAATGGCATGCGGTAAAACTGAGTCAGCGTAGCCAGCGTGTTAATGGTCACACCGATCGCGGTGTTCTGCATAATAATCGCGGGGCGCTTGCCGCCCATGAAAGCACCTGCACAAAGCCCCATCCCTTCGTCTTCCTTGTTGGAAGGGATGTGGAAAATCTCGGGGCGTGCTTCGACTTCGTCGATGACGCCAGCCAGCTGTTTGCACGGCACAGTAGTGATAAAGGATACATCGTTGGCGACAAAGTCATCCACGATCTTCTTGCTGATATCCAAGGTCTTTGGTCTCCTGATTGCGCCTGCGACGTGGCGGCGGGGTTAAGGGAATGTCTAGTTCGGGTAGCGGGCGACGTGGACGGCACAGGGGGCGTGCTGCACAACGCGTGCCGCGGTCGATCCGAGCAGATAGTCGATGAGGCCGGGCTTATGTGAGCCCAGCACGATGCAATCGGCCTTCAGGCTGGTTGCGGTATCTACGATTGTGCGTCCGCTATGGCCCTGTACGGTCAGTGCCTCGACACCGTCCATGGTGGCAACGCGCTTGTCCATTTCGGTTTTGGCACTGCTGAAGGCATTGTCCATCACAGATTGTTCGACATAAGCGCCGACCGAGTTGTTGGGGGCTTCATGCACGTGCAGTGCGGTGATTTTGCCGCCGTCTGCCAGCAGTGTCCGGGCGATTTCCATCGTGGTTTCTGCAATGCCGTGGTCCAGGGCCATTGGGACGATGATGTGCTTATACATGGTCAAACCTCCTTGGGGTTTTGTCGGCTTTCAGGGCCGCAGAATGATCTTCGGGGCGGCCACGACCCCTGCGCGGATATCGGCAAAGGCCTGTCCACCTTCGGACAGGGGGCGTTCCTCTGTCCAGTCCAGCGGCCCGAGCCTGCCGTCAAAGATGGCGGCTGCCGTGTCGCGGAAGTCCTGTGCGGTGTAGGTATAGGTCCCGATAAATGTGATCTCTTGCAGGGTCATGCGGCGGATATCCAGACCACCCGTCGCCTCGCCCAGACCGATATGCATGATCACGCCGCCTGGTCGGGTGATCGCAGTGGCATCAGCGCGGGTGGCTGCATAGCCAACGCCGTCGATCACCAGATCGGCTGCGCTGACGGCGCCCGGTTCAACGGCGGTGAAGCCCTCAATCGTATCAAGCGTTGCGCGGCGGACCGCGTTTGGCTCGATCACGTGGATGTCGGTTGCGCCAAAAGCCCGCAGGCAGAGGGCTGCACCAACACCAATCGCACCACCGCCCACAACCACGCAGCGCGCCTCGGCCAGCGGAATATCCAGTGCCTTTGCCCCAAGGCGCACAGCGTGCCAGCCGCAAGCCAGTGGTTCGGTCAATGCGGCTTTGGACAAAGGCACATCATCTGGCACTTCAACCAGATTGCGGTCTGCAATCACCACCAACTCGCCAAATGCGCCCTCGCGCGGGGGCATGGAAATGATCATGCGGTCAGGGCACAGGTTATCGCGCCCTGATGTGCAGGCTTTGCACAGACCACAGGTGGTCAGCGGGTTGATGGTGACCCGTTTGCCGTCCATGGTCCCACCTTCGACGGTCCCCGCAGCCTCATGCCCCAGAATAAGCGGGGCAGGGCGGCGTTCGTCATGTCCCAGATAGGCATGCATGTCAGAGCCGCAGATGCCGGAGGCTTCGATCCGGATCAGGCTTTGACCGGCGGCAGGCACAGGATCGGCCATATACCTATACACCAGCGTTTCCACATCGTCATAAACAAGCGCTTTCATTTCGCCGTGAACCCCCCGTCCACCATCAGAACCTGCCCTGTCACGTAAGCCGACGCATCCGAGCAAAAAAACAGCAAAGGGCCAT
Source organism: Pseudomonadota bacterium (assembly GCA_038533095.1). Classification (GTDB taxonomy): domain Bacteria; phylum Pseudomonadota; class Alphaproteobacteria; order Rhodobacterales; family Rhodobacteraceae; genus Yoonia. The sequence continues at coordinate 16,156 of JBCAZI010000062.1, read as the reverse complement.
CGATATCCGACAGCTCTCCGTTGCGGCCGACGCAGGTTTGTGCGGCGTTGCGTGCTGCGCGTTCCGGATCGGCAAACACAGGCCCTGTCAGTTCAGTCGGAAAGAACCCCGGACCGATGGCATTCGCAGTGATCCCATCCCTTGACCATGCCTCGGCCATAGCACGGGTCAATTGCCCGATGCCCGCTTTGGAGGCACCATAGGCAACGCCACCCGTAAAGGCGCGTGTGGTTTGGAGTGAGGCGAAATTGACAATGCGGCCCCAGCCCTTTGCCTTCATCGCAGGTGCGAAAGCTTGGGACAGGAAAAACGGGGCGGCGAGGTTTAGGTTCATAGTCACATCCCAGCCGGCATCAGTGACCTCATCCGCTGTTTCGCGGGTGTTGATCCCGGCGGCATGAACCACAATGTCGGGCACCCCGAATGGCACTGCGATACGCTTTGCAATCTTATCAATCTGATCACGCTGGGATAGGTCTGCTGCCACAACAGCAGCCGTATCGCCGGTGGACGCGGCCCACTGTAACAGTGGCTCCTCACGCCGCGCCACACCGACGACACGGGCACCAGCGGCGGCTAGGGCCACCGCAGCGCGCTGCCCAAGGCCCGCGCTTGCGCCAGTGACGCAAGCAACGCGGCCGGTCAGATCGAAAAGATCACGTGGATCAGCCATGCGGGGTCAGGTCAAAGTTTTCGCCGGGGAAGTATTTGGCCAGACGTACATCAGCGGCGCGCGCGTGGCCTTCCATGCCTTCCAGACGTGAAATCCGCGCGGTTGCTTCGGCGACCCGCTTGGAACCCTCGCGCGTGGCCTGCTGCCATGTGACGATCTTCATGTATTTGTGGACGGACAGACCGCCTGTGTAGGACGCAGCACCGGATGTTGGCAGAACGTGGTTCGTGCCGGATGCTTTGTCACCATAGGATACGGTCGTTTCTTCGCCCAAGAACAGCGAGCCGTAGCAGGATAGACGCTCACGCCACCACGGCAGGTCCACGGCTTGGACAGTCAGGTGCTCTGGTGCATAGTCATCTGAGCATGCTGCCATTTCTTCGCGGTCGGCACAAAGGATCACTTCGGCATAGTCGTGCCATGCGGCAGCGGCATTGTCGCGGTTCACTTCTGGCAGATCGTTGATCAGATCAGGGACGCGGTTCATGACGTCCTCGGCCAGTTCGCGGCTATCGGTCACCAGCCAAACGGGCGAGTTATAGCCATGCTCGGCCTGGCTGACCAGGTCTGTGGCCACGATATGGGGATCGGCGGATTTATCGGCCAGGATTAGGCTGTCTGTTGGGCCAGCAATCATGTCGATCCCAACGCGACCAAAGAGAATGCGTTTGGCTTCGGCCACAAACTGGTTGCCGGGACCAACGAGGATATTCGCTTTGGGCAGACCAAACAGACCAAAGGTCATCGCGGCAACACCCTGCACACCGCCCATAGCCATGATCTTATCTGCGCCACAGATGTGCGCGGCGTAGATAATGGCGGGTGCGATGCCGACACCGGGACGGGGCGGGGAGGCGACCGCGATATGGTTGCACCCGGCGACCTTGGCGGTCGTGACAGTCATCACCGCAGACGCGATATGGCTGTAGCGCCCGCCGGGCACATAGCAGCCTGCCGCATCCACCGGAATCGCTTTTTGACCGGCGATCAGGCCAGGCGTAATTTCATATTCGATGTCGCTGACAGTCGCTTTCTGCGCCTCTGCAAAACGTTTCACGTTGTCATGGGCAAACTGAATGTCATCTTTCAGCTTTTGCGGCACCAGGTCTGCGGCCGCCGCAATCTCTCCTTCCGTCAGAATGACATTGCCTTCGTATTTGTCGAACTTCGTGGCGTATTCCAGCGCTTTGGTGTCGCCACCTTGCTCAATATCATTGAGGATACCCTGCACGATGTCATGGACATCTGATGCACCGGACTGCGCCGTCAGGGTCGCTTTTTTGAGATACTCAAGTGCCATGCGTGATTTGCCTTAGTTGGAAGAAAGAATTGATCTTTGCGGGCGTGAAAGGAGCGTTTGCAACAAAATCTGAATTAAAGGATGGATGACCACAGACAGTGCTTGCATGGCGTAACCTTCCCCTTCACGTCGTTGATTCTGTCGTAATGTAAGCCTTTACATCTCGCTAATGCAAGCGTTTACATTGACCCTAAGTAACTTGGGCTTTCTTGAGAGTGTGCAGCCCGCTAAAACATGGCAAATACGCCTGCTTGGAAGGAGAGAAACGATCGCTGATCAACCCACACCGACGCTACATGATGTGGCCCAGGCAGCCGCAGTTTCGACTGCGACAGTGTCGCGTTGTCTGAATTTCCCTGACAAGGTCGCGCCTGAAACCCGACAAAAGGTGCAAGAGGCGATTGCCGTTTTGGGCTACTCGCCAAATTTTGGTGCCCGTGTCATGGCGGCACGACGGACCAACACGATTGGCGCGATCATTCCAACGATGGAAAACGCAATTTTCGCGCGCGGGTTAGAGGCGCTACAGGATGAGCTGCGCAACCATGGCTACACCATGTTGGTGGCCAGTACCGCCTATCAACCGCAGATCGAGGAAGAGCAAATCAGGTCGCTGGTCGCGCGGGGGGCAGATGCACTCTTGTTGATTGGCTATCATCGCGATCCGGAAATCTATCGTTTTCTCGAGGCGCAGGGCGTGCCCGTCTTGCTGACATGGGCGTTTGATCCAATGTCGGCGCACCCCGCAGTAGGTTTCGACAATCAGGCTGCGATGCAAGAGTTGGCCGCGAAAGTCATCGCCATGGGGCATCGCAAACTGGCGTTAATTTCAGCCGATACAAGTTTGAATGACCGCGCGGCGGCACGGCGCGATGGTATTTTGAAAGAGATGACAGCGGCCGGATTGGACCCTGCCTCACTCGCCTTTGAAGAAACGACATACGGCATTGAGGAAGGGGCAGTTGCTTTTGAGCGGTTGATGGCGTTGCCGGACCGCCCAACAGCCGTTTTTTGTGGCAATGACGTGCTTGCCGTGGGTGCATTGCGCAGCGCGCGCAAGCTTGGCTTATCAGTACCGCAGGATGTGTCTGTTGTTGGCTTTGATGATATTGAGCTGGCGCAGGTTGCTTTCCCCGCTTTGACCACTGTGCATGTGCCGCACCATCAAATGGGGCGTCATGCAGGGCAGGCTTTGGTGCGACATTTGCGGGACGGCGAACCGATGACATCCACCGCGCTAGCGACCAAAATAATCCTGAGAGACACACTTGGTCCTGCTTGAGTTGTAGTCGTTAACTAAAAATCAACTTTTATGAGACATTTCTACTACAGCATCTCGACAAAATGTGGACGTCATTGCGACAAACTCTTTGCGCATTGTCGCCACATTGTGTTAACCTTGCGTTATGTTAGTTATGTTTGGCTAAAACCATGTTACGTTATGATTTTGAGATGTACCCCGTTGATGACGCACCATGCGCGTCGGGTGTCGGTGTTGATAGGCGGCTGACCAACCATGGCCAAGCCCGATCAAACACCGTTGTTGCTTTTTTCCGGGATCCAGAAACAAATAACGTTGTGACCTCTGCGCCACCGATTGTGCGTTTGTTTCTTGAAGAAGCCGGTTTTGAACTTTCCGATACCGAACAGTTGGAAGCGGACAATGCGCCTGCCCAATCTGACGATGATTTGCGTCGCGCATTGGCAACACAGCTGACAGCAGCACTATCCAATCGCGCTTTGAAGAAAGCACTGGCCCGCGCAGCTGATCAAAGCGAATTTGATGTCGCGGCCTTTATTGCTGCAGTGGTGTCAAAGAAGCCTCAGCATGGAGGTTTGGAAGATGCAGCGCCGCATTGCACTGTGATCCCAAGACGCCCCAGTCAGCTGCGCGCGCAACGCCGCGCGAACCCCAGCGTGCGTCCGCGCTAAGCTGCAACCCCAATCAGCGGTATTTGTTATCGCGCTGGCAAGCCGCCCATTTTCATGACGAATTGGACCACCTCATCCACACCTTTGGCGTGCTTCAGCGCGCAAAAGGCAAAGGGGCGCTCGCCACGCATCTTGGTGCTATCACGTTGCATCACATCGAGCGACGCCCCCACATGCGGGGCAAGGTCTGTTTTGTTAATGACCAACAGATCAGAGCGGGTGATGGCAGGCCCACCTTTGCGCGGGATTTCTTCACCAGCCGCCACATCAATCACATAGATTGTCAGGTCAGCCAGTTCCGGACTGAAGGTCGCGGATAGGTTATCACCTCCGCTTTCGATCAGCACCAGTTCCAGATTGTCGTGACGGGTTTGCATCTCGGCGACGGCGGCCAGATTGATCGAGGCATCTTCGCGGATCGCCGTGTGCGGACAACCGCCTGTCTCGACCCCGATCACCCGGTCTTGCGGCAGGATTTGCATGCGCATCAATGCTTCTGCATCTTCTTGCGTGTAGATATCATTGGTGATGACCCCAATCGAATATTGTGGGTGCAGTGCCTTGGCCAATGCAGCTGTTAGCGTGGTTTTCCCGGCGCCCACTGGTCCGCCAATCCCCACGCGCAATGGGCCGTTCATCGCGGTCATGTGCGGAATATCCTTGGTTGCTGTGTTTCGTGATGCATGGCTGCGATATCGACCAAAAAGGCAGTGCTTTGCAGATCATCCAACGCCATGCCTGCGGTTGCTTTGGCTGTTTCATCACAAAGTGGGGTCAACGCTGCAAGCATCTTTTGTCCCTCGGTCTGGCCAAGTGCCATCAGGCGCATCGCCGCAGAGATCAGGTTGCTGATAACCGCATGCAGGTAAATCGCGGCGGTCAGCGAAACTTCGATCTGCAGCTTTGCGGCTGCCGCCCCAACCGCGACGGGATAGACGTAGCTTGCGTCATTCCCACCCCAGATCGCAGCCGTGGTTTTGCAATAAGCAGCGCCCTGCAGTGTTTGCTCTAACTGCCGTTCCGCAGATGCGGCGAAGGCGAGCGCTGTGTCATTGACCCGATCCAAGCCCACTTGGTCTGCGTCGTAAGCCACGCGCAGTAAGATGCAGTCGTTGCGCCCGCTGCCATGGCAGATGATGTCAGTCAGCCACTCTTCTAGGTCTTCACCGGTCTTGATGGCCCCTGATTGAATCGCTGTCTCTAGCCCGTGCGAATACGCGAAAGCCCCGACCGGGTAAGCAGGTGACAGCCATTGCGCCAATGTAAGGATATCACGATCAGTGCTCATGCGCTGTCGCAACATGTTCATGTGAATGGGTGCGGCCATGGCCATAGGCACCACCCTCGGGGGTGAAGGGGGCCGTGATGGCCGTGATTTGCGCGCCCAGATGTTCCAACATATGCCCGATCACCGGATCAGCCTGGATCAGCAGATGGTCGGCGTTGATCTGGCAAGGCGTGTGGCGGTTGCCCACATGCCAGGCCAAACGCACCAGATGCGGGCCGGTAACCTGATAGAGTGCTTCCTCCGCCGCAGCGATCCGAACCAAACCACCGTCGCTAAGCTCTAGCGCATCGCCGTCATCAAGCGATGTTGTCTGTGCCAGATCAACCAAAAAGGCCTTGCCGCTGGTGGTTTCAAGCCGTTTGCGCCGCAGGAAACGCCCGGCATAGTCAAGGGCGCACGCCTCAGACGGGCCGGCCCAGTCACCCGCTTTGCGGACCGTTTGTGCAATGGGAATGGATGACATGGGCAACCTCAGAACATGAAATAGCGTTGCGCCATGGGCAGGACATCGGCGGGTTCGCAGGTGAGCAGGACACCATCGGCGCGCACTTCATAGGTTTCGGGATGCACTTCGATTTCAGGCAGGGCGTCGTTCATCACCATGTCTGCTTTGCTGATCTTGCGGGTGTTTTTGATTGCCACGGTTTGCTTGGCCAGCCCCAATTCATCGCGCAGGCCAGCGGCCTGCGCCGCGCCGGATACGAAGCTGATTGAGGAGTTCGTCAGCGACGCCCCGTAGGATGCGAACATCGGCCGGGTGTAGACCGGTTGCGGCGTCGGAATGGAGGCATTCGGATCACCCATTTGCGCCACCACGATGGACCCACCCATCAAGACCATCTCGGGCTTCACACCAAAGAATGCAGGGCTCCACAATGCCAGATCGGCCCGCTTACCCACGCTGATGTCACCGATCACATGGCTGACACCTTGCGCAATCGCCGGGTTGATCGTGTATTTCGCGATGTAGCGGCGCACGCGCATATTGTCGTTTTCGCCCGTCTCTTCATCCAGCCGCCCGCGTTGTTTCTTCATCTTATCGGCGGTTTGCCATGTGCGGATGATCACCTCGCCGACGCGCCCCATCGCCTGACTGTCAGAGGCGATGATCGAAAACGCGCCCATGTCATGCAGGATATCTTCTGCGGCAATCGTCTCGCGCCGGATACGGCTTTCGGCGAAGGCGATGTCCTCGGGGATGGATTTGTCAAGGTGGTGACAGACCATGAGCATGTCCAGATGCTCTTCCAGCGTGTTCACCGTGAAGGGGCGTGTTGGGTTCGTCGATGACGGCAGCACATTCGCATCGCCGCAGATTTTGATGATGTCGGGGGCGTGTCCGCCGCCCGCGCCCTCAGTATGGAAGGCGTGGATCGTACGGCCTTTCATGGCACCTACGGTGTGTTCGACAAAGCCGGATTCGTTCAGCGTATCGGTGTGGATCATCACTTGCACATCCATGTCGTCGGCCACGGAAAGGCAGCAATCGATAGCACCCGGGGTCGTTCCCCAATCTTCGTGCAGCTTCAGTGAACAGGCCCCACCTTTGACCATTTCCACCAAAGCGTCAGGCTGGCTGGCGTTGCCTTTGCCGGATAGGCCGATGTTCATCGCGATGCCATCGAAGGACTGCAACATCCGCCCGATGTGCCAAGGGCCGGGGGTGCATGTCGTGGCCAGCGTCCCGTGGGCGGGCCCGGTGCCGCCGCCAAAGCAGGTGGTGACGCCAGAATGCAGCGAGTCTTCCATCTGCTGCGGGCAGATAAAGTGAATGTGGCTGTCCATGCCGCCTGCGGTCAGGATGCGGCCTTCGCCTGCGATGACTTCGGTGCCGGGACCGACGATGATATCGACGCCGGACTGCGTATCGGGGTTGCCAGCTTTGCCAATGGCGTGGATCAACCCGTCTTTCATGGCGACATCGGCTTTGTAGATGCCCGCATGATCGACGATCAGCGCGTTGGTGATGACCGTATCAACGGCCCCGCCCGCGCGGGTGACCTGGGATTGGCCCATACCGTCGCGGATCACCTTGCCGCCGCCGAATTTGACCTCTTCACCATAGGTGGTCAGGTCGCGTTCAACCTCGATAATCAGATCAGTGTCGGCAAGGCGCAGTTTGTCGCCAGTGGTGGGGCCGTACATGGCTGCATAATGGGCGCGGGAAATCTCACGAGGCATTACAGGTCTCCCATAATCTCTTGGTTAAAGCCGAAGATGCGCCGCGCGCCACCGATGGGGATCAGTTGCACTTCGCGGCGTTGGCCGGGCTCAAAGCGGACGGCGGTGCCAGATGCGATATCAAGGCGCATGCCGCGCGCGCCCGTGCGGTCAAAATCCAACGCCGGGTTGGTTTCGGCAAAATGGTAATGGCTGCCGACCTGCACGGGGCGGTCACCAGTGTTGGCGACCATCAGGGTGGTCGCTTCAGCATCTGCGTTCAGTGTCAGGTTGCCTTCGGCGGGAAAGAGTTCTCCGGGGATCATTATGTCTCTCCTACCTGATCGGGTTGTGAACGGTGACGAGTTTTGTGCCGTCGGGGAAGGTCGCCTCGACTTGCACTTCATGGATCATCTCGGCGATGCCCTCCATGCATTGATCGCGGGTGATGACCTGCCCGCCGGCCTCCATCATGTCGGCCACGGATCGTCCGTCGCGGGCGCCCTCGACGACGGCATCGGTGATCAGTGCAATCGCTTCAGGGTGGTTCAGCTTGACGCCACGGGCCAGCCGCTTGCGCGCCACCTCGGCGGCCATAGCCACCAGGAGTTTATCTTTTTCACGCGGGGTGAGTTGCATGGGTCAAAGCCTCCATGAAATGGGAAGTGAGTCGTTTGTCAGATGGTCCAGCACAGGCACCAGATCGCGGCGCAGGGTAAAGCTGTCTGTGGCGAGATGGCGCATGACGAGGACATCATCGGCGATCATGCTTACCCCTGCGGTCGGGGGGAGCATCTTGCGCAAGGTCGCGATTTGCGCGGCGGCGTCGGGGCGAACCAAGAGAAGGCTGGCCATGGCGTTGGCGCCACCCGCAATACCGGGTCGGGCCATGAGGGCGGCGGCATCGCCGACCATATCCATACCATCCAGGTAGACCGGTTTGTCATTTCTGGTGATTGCGATGCGGTCGTGGAAGCGGATTTGATGCAGCGTTTCGGCCATGGCGGTCCGGCCAAAGACGACAGGCTCCACCATGAGGAACTCGGCTCCATCGGCCAATGCGACGCTCAGCTTTCGTTGCAGGGCGCAGTTTTCAAAGAGGATCAGTTCCTGAGGTAGCCAGTTCATCCGCGCGCCAGAGGCGACAGAAAGCGTCGTATTGACCCGTCCCACCTCACCAGTTTGCGCGCGATAGGCACGCTCGGCTGCTTGGGTGGTCAGGGTGAGCGCTGCGCCTGTGTTGGCGCGCGCTTTGAGCGTAAAGCGGTCGCCCCCGGTGATACCACCGGCGGTGTTGACGATAATCGCCTCGAGCGAGGTACTATGGTTTTGTGGAAAGACCACCTTTGTGGATCCCGCTTGCCGCAAGTCTTTGAGCTGGGTTTTCCCAGACGCGCCGCGCGTGACCACAACACCACCATCGCCCAAGGCGCGGGGTTGCGCAGGGCGCGCGCTGGTAAAGCTATCATGTTGCGGCAGGTTAATTTTCGGCTCCGGGTCTTCACACATACGCTTGCGCGGTCTGCATGATCCTTGACCGCGCGGCCGCGTTTGTAAACCACTCCGCATGCATGCTTATGCTTTGTGCAAAAAATGAGCATGTACAGCATAAGGCGCTAATTTTCAGTGCGGTTATGAGACGTAAGGTGGATCATGATCCACCTTACCCTCCATCACCCGATCGCTGCTGCTTTGACGTCATCGTCAATGAACGGTACGTATTTTTCAAAGTTATCGCTGAACATCGTCACCAGCTTTTCGGCCTGTGTGTCATAGCCTGCTTTGTCGGCCCATGTATCGCGCGGGTTCAATAGCCCGTCATCGACGCCATCAACAGAGATTGGCACCTCAAATCCGAAATGAGCGTCCTTGCGGAAGGTGCTTTCGATCAATGTGCCGTCGAGTGCTGCTGACAGCAGCGCGCGCGTTGCCTTGATCGGCATCCGTGAACCTGTGCCATAGGCGCCGCCGGTCCAGCCGGTGTTCACCAGCCAGCAAGTGGCCCCATGGCTTGCGATCTTGCTGCGCAACAGGTTGCCGTACACCTCTGGCCTGCGCGGCATGAAAGGCGCGCCAAAGCAGGTGCTGAATGTTGGCTCAGGCTCTGTCACGCCACGTTCTGTGCCAGCGACCTTGGAGGTGAAGCCAGAAAGGAAGTGATACATCGCCTGCGCCGGTGTCAGCCGCGCGATGGGGGGCAGGACGCCGAAGGCATCGCAGGTCAGCATGATGATGTTCTTGGGGTGCCCGCCCAAGGCGCTGTCTGACGCATTGGAGATATAGTTGAGCGGGTAGGCGCAACGCATATTCGCGGTCAGACTATCGTCTTCGAAATCCAACTCGAACGTTTCGGGATCAAAGACCATGTTCTCGATCACCGTATGCGGCATCTCGCAGGTCGCGTAGATTTCTGGTTCCGCCTCTGGGTCCAGGCCAATTGTTTTGGCATAGCAGCCACCCTCAAAGTTGAACGTGCCGCGATCGGACCAGCCATGTTCGTCATCGCCAATTAACACGCGGGTCGGGTCCGCCGACAATGTTGTCTTGCCAGTGCCCGACAGGCCAAAGAACACGGCCGTATCTACCGGATTACCCGGCGCGTGGTTGGCCGAGCAGTGCATTGGCATGATGCCTTTTTCAGGCAGCAAGTAATTCAGCAGCGTGAACACAGATTTCTTGTTCTCACCTGCGTATTCCGTTCCGCCAATTAGGATCAGCTTCTTCGCGAAATTCATCGCGATCACAGTTTCGGAACGGCAGCCATGTTTGGCAGGATCGGCCTTGAATGTTGGGCAATTGATCACGGTGAAATCTGGAACGAATGTTTCCAGTTCTGCCGCTTCGGGACGGCGCAGCATGTGGCGGATGAAGAGACCGTGCCATGTCAGCTCGGTCACAACGCGCACATCCAAACGGTGTGCAGGGTCGGCCCCACCGAACAGGTCTTGCACGTTGTAGGTGCCGCCTTTCATGTGCGCCAGCATATCGGCATAAAGCACATCGAAATGCGCAGGGTCCATCGGCGGGTTGTTTTCCCACCAGATCGTGTCGACCACGTCATCGGTTTTAACGACGAATTTATCCTTCGGGGACCGACCAGTGTGTTTGCCGGTTGAAACAAGGAATGTGCCACCTTTGCCTGTGACACCTTCACCTGCGGCGACCGCGGCCTCCTGCAATTCGGCTTCAGAGCGGTTGTAATAGACATAACCCAGCCCTGTGATGCCTTGATCTTCAAGTTTCATCGACGGGTTGACCGTGCCGTGGTCCATGGGTTCGCTCCTTTTTGAAGTGGCCGATGTGGCCTGCGATGGCCATCAATAACATCAAGTTTTCAAAGGCCGATACCCCAGTTTGGTGACGTTAGCGCAACCATTTCGATGTTAGCGCAACCAAATGGCGCGAGGTAGAAAGTGGTGCATATCTGGATGAGGAATTTCAGCAAAAGTAACCCAAATATGGCAAATGTAAGGCGCGGATTGAGTTAACTGTTGATTCGGTTACGCAAAACAGTGAAAAGTCTAGGGCAGCGCCCAGAAGAGCGCCGAGCATATCTAATGAGGGGTCTCCACCATGTCACGAATTGCACTTGTAGATGATGACAGGAATATCCTCACGTCTGTTTCAATGACACTTGAGGCCGAAGGCTTTGAGGTTGAGACCTATAATGATGGTCTTTCCGCGCTTGAGGCATTCAACAAGCGGATGCCTGATATGGCTGTTTTGGACATTAAAATGCCACGGATGGATGGGATGGATTTGTTGCAAAGACTGCGACAAAAGACATCGATGCCCGTTATTTTCCTAACGTCTAAGGATGATGAGATCGACGAAGTCCTTGGGCTGCGCATGGGCGCGGACGATTACGTAAAAAAGCCATTTTCGCAGCGTTTACTTGTTGAACGAATCCGCGCGCTTTTGCGCAGACAAGATGCGATTGCGGGCGAAGAGATTGAAGAAACCGAGGACACAAAGGTTATGGTTCGCGGTGAGTTGGTGATGGATCCGCTCCGTCACGCGGTTAAGTGGAAAGGGAAAGACGTATCCCTTACGGTAACAGAATTTTTGTTGTTGCAGGCGCTGGCCCAGCGACCCGGCTTTGTCAAAAGCCGCGATCAGCTGATGGATGTTGCCTATGATGACCAAGTCTATGTGGACGATCGTACGATCGACAGCCACATCAAACGCTTGCGCAAAAAGATGCGCAATACGGATAATGAGTTCTCTGCGATCGAAACCCTTTACGGCATTGGGTATCGCTACAACGAAGAGTAAGTCATGACGGCACAGCCGAAAATTGACGTACGCGACCTGAAGTCCGTGCGCGCCGCCGCGCGCACGCCCGATCTTGTTTTGGGTGATGACTGGGTCGACCCCGATCTGGTGACCGAGGATATCGAGGTCGATGAGATTCCGGGTGGGCGTCTATTTGCGCTGCGCAGATCGCCGATTGCCCGCAAAATCGTGACCTTCAATCTGATCGCTTTGATCCTGCTGATTGCGGGTGTTCTGTATCTTAGCCCGTCACGTGACAGTCTGGCGTTTCAACGCGCCAACGGGCTGATCAACGAGGCACAGCTGATCGCAGATGTTTTTGAAGCACAACTACCTTCTGTTGCCCCGGTCAATCTGGTGACAGCGGATGGGATCAACCCGACCGCGACCTTGGAGGGTTTGAACCTACGCGGCGGTGTTGAGGTGTCGGTTTTTGCTCCTGATACAACGCTTGTCGCGCGCGCTGCCGGGAGTTTGAATTCCGCGCAGATCGCACAGCTGGAAGAACGCGCCGGTGGCACTTTTGTACTGGATTTTCTGGTGTCGCTTTGGCACGCCAACCGGGGCGGCAACGCGTGCGCCACCTCGGATGGTCATGAACATATTCCAGGCCATGATCAGCGCCCCTGCGAGGTACAGAACCCCACCCAACCCACGGACCACATACATCGGGAACTTCGCGGAAACGGTGTCGGCAAAGCTGTTCACAAGGAACCCGTTCGCGTCAACCTCACGCCACATCAGGCCTTCCATGATCCCAGTGACCCACATCGAGGCCGCGTAAAGGATGATGCCAATTGTGGCCAACCAGAAGTGCCAGTTGATCGCAGACATCGAATACATGCTGGCCCGGCCCCACAGTTTGGGTGTGAGGAAGTAAAGGGCAGAGAATGTAATCATTCCGTTCCAGCCCAGCGCACCAGAATGCACGTGACCGATGGTCCAGTCTGTGTAGTGGGACAGGCTATTGACCGCACGGATCGACATCATTGGACCCTCAAAAGTGGACATGCCGTAGAATGCCAGGCTGATCACCATCATCCGAATGATCGGATCGGTGCGCAGCTTGTCCCAAGCGCCTTGCAGCGTCATCAGGCCGTTGATCATGCCACCCCAGCTTGGCATCCACAGGATGATCGAAAAGACCATACCGAGTGTTGATGCCCAATCCGGCAGGGCTGTGTAGTGCAAGTGGTGCGGACCCGCCCAGATATAAAGGAAGATCAGCGCCCAAAAGTGGATGATGGACAGTTTGTAGCTGAACACCGGGCGGCCCGCCTGCTTGGGCACGAAGTAGTACATCATGCCCAGAAAGCCCGCAGTCAGGAAAAAGCCTACAGCATTATGCCCATACCACCACTGCACCATCGCATCCTGCACACCGCTAAAGACCTGCACGGATTTGCTGCCCCAGATGCTGACGGGAATCGAGATGTTGTTGACGATGTGGAGCATCGCAACTGTGACGATGAAGGACAGCAGGAACCAGTTGGCCACATAGATGTGCTTTTCAGTCCGCTTGAAGATCGTCCCAAGATAGACACCCAGGAAAGCAACCCAAACCACAGTCAGCCAGATATCAACGTACCATTCAGGCTCTGCATATTCTTTGGATTGCGTCCCACCGAGGAGGTAGCCTGTCGCGGCCAATACGATGAACAAATTGTAACCCCAGAACACAAACCACGCCAGGTTACCCCCCCACAACCGTGCGCCGCAGGTGCGTTGCACGATATAGAATGACGACATGATCAGGGCGTTACCCCCAAACGCGAAAATCACCGCACTTGTGTGCAGCGGGCGCAGTCGTCCGAAATTGCCGTAAGGTTGAAGAACCTCAAAATTGAGCTGCGGAAAGGCCAGCTGGAAGGCGATAACCACCCCAACCAGAAATCCAACAACACCCCAGAACCCCGTGGCGATCACGCCTGCGCGCACCACGTCGTCCATATAGCCATCGGGCGTTGCAGCGACCGGCGCATCCATTTGGCGTAAGACGCGCAAGAACATATAGGCGCTGACCACCATGATGATCATCGCGTGCACAATATAAGATAGGTCGCGCCCCCAATTTGCAGCAATCGCAGCAAAGAGCGTGATGCCCCCCAGCGCAATTAACTTAATATAGTTCCCCATAAGAGATCCCCTTCCTTATCCGAGCCGCAAATGGGCCCGACGGCTATTTGCTTATCCTGCTTATGAAGGGATAGATCGCGGCCCGCCTTGATGTGGATCAATGGCGCGTTTGACATGGATCAAGGCGACGGCCACAGCGCTTTGGCAAAGTGAGATTAAGGAGCGGTTTGCGCGAACAATCGCCCCCCTACGTTGAACCGATAAGGGGAAGGCCGAACCAATGACTTACAAGATCATTGCGACGATATTGACGGACACTGACCAGTCCACTGAAGGGTTGGATGCTGCGATTACGCTGGCGGACCGGATGAAAGCGCATCTTGATATCTACGTGGTCACCATCAGCCACACGGAAACCAACACCTATTACATGGGCGCAGAGGCGCTGATGATCGCCGAACAGACCCGCGATGCAATGGCGCAACGCGACAAGATCGTGGTATGGTTGAACGATCGCATGCATGGTGAAATGGTGCGCTGGTCTGCGCAAGCGGCTACGGTACAGGGCCCTGCCCTGACGGGCTATCTGGCCCGCAAGTTACGTTTTTCTGATCTGGTTGTTCTCCCTAAACCCTACCAGGACAATCCGGAGGCGGCGACCTTGGTCGAGGCGTGTCTATTCGCAGCCGAGCGTCCGGTTTTGATGATCCCCAAAGGCTGCAAAGCCCCCGATGCAGGTGGCCATGTGTTGATGGGATGGAATGATGGCGCGGAGGCATTGGCCGCCGCACGCGCAGCATTGCCTTTGCTAGAGGAGGCCGATGTTGCCGATATCTGCATCATCGACCCGCCAATGCATGCCGCCGATCGGTCTGACCCAGGGGGTGCTATGGCGCAATATCTGATGCGTCACGGCACCAAATCCGAAGTAGCGGTGCTCGCCAAAACCGAACCACAGATTGGCGATATCCTGTTGCGCCGCGCCAAAGAAGTGGGCGCACAACTGATCATCAGCGGCGCTTATGGCCATTCACGCCTGCGCGAAGCGGTCTTTGGTGGGGCGACGCGCAGCCTCTTGGAAACGGCTGATTTGCCTATACTGATGTCGCGGTAACACGGCGCGTTACGGGACATCGCTGCTTGTTTCTTAGCATCGCTCAAACATTTTCCCCCCGCGGTAGATTGGCACGTACTGCCATCGCGCGGCCCACAGGCACATTTGTGGTCGCCGCGTATTGTGCGGCTGTAATGCGCCATCCATCGTCAAAAAGCTCAGTCGTGGCGATTGTCGGCAGCGGATCGTCAACCCGTTGATCGCCCGCCATAATATGCGAAATATGCAGCGAGCGGATGACGTTGGGCTCTAGAAACTCGGCTACTTCGCACACCCGGATGATATCCGTGACTCCCTTGCAAACATAACCTTCAACTAGCCGGTCGAACATCTCGCGATGTTCTTGCTCGGTCGTGATGATCAATTCGGTTTCTTTGGTTTCCAGCAATAGGGGAAGCGCAAAACACGCGTTCATTGCCGTAAAGTCATTGTCCAGGATCGCTTTGCTGGTCCGCAATAGCATGACTTCTATGATTTCACGCGCCGTATGACCAGATGGCATAAAGCACCTCCATTGCCGCAGATGATTGGTTAGTGACTGTCGCTACAAGTCCTAAAGGCGTATGTTTCTAAAGATGAACGGTTGTTGCGTGGGGTCCGGATACTGGCCAAGAACGTGTGGCGGAGTGCACCCTCATATGCCCTGTTTCTTTAAATCGCCCTTTTGCGATAAACGCAGCATGCACAGCGATCGACTAAAACCCGTCTTCCCCAGTCTCAGCCTTCAGCGCATCCAGATCAGGCACGCGGATGTCCCGCCGCTCGTCAAAAGCGATCACGCGTTCTTTCTTCAGTGCGGACATCTGGCGGCTGACTGTTTCGATCGTCAGGCCCAGATAATTCGCCATCGTTTCGCGGGTGATTGGCAGGGTGAATGTTGTCTCTGCCGTCTCGCCCGGTTTCAGGGACGCCATGCGCACCGCGATCATATGCAACAGAGATGCGATTTT
Source organism: Pseudomonadota bacterium (assembly GCA_038533095.1). Taxonomy (GTDB): domain Bacteria; phylum Pseudomonadota; class Alphaproteobacteria; order Rhodobacterales; family Rhodobacteraceae; genus Yoonia. Next base: position 388 of record JBCAZI010000062.1, on the reverse strand, counting down.
TTCCCGCGCCGTCTTGCGCCCCAGAACCAGCATCCATTCACGGGCCGCGTCCAACTCGTCCAGCGTCATCTCTAGCAGGCGCTGCCCGACATGCGGGGTGTCTTCGATCATTTTCTCAAACGGCTTGCGGCGGAAACAGCACAGCATTACATCAGTTTCAGCTATCACATCGCAATCAATCGTATCGCGGTTGGGGCGCCCCATGAAATCGCCAGGCAACAACAAACCCACCATTTGCACCCGCCCATCTGGCATGGTGCGCGTCAGGCTGGATACGCCAGATACGATAGAACCCACAAATTCAAGCGGGTCACCGTTGAAGAAGATGGTCTGCCCTGCGGCATAGCTGCGGTAGTATTTGATCTCTTCCAGCACATCCAATTCATCC
>JBCAZI010000061.1:0-18430 GCA_038533095.1 Pseudomonadota bacterium | reverse complement strand
GTGGTGGATGACATTGGCACCGACAAACGCGACGCGGCAAAACAGGCCAAAGACTGCGGTTCAGCGGCGGTGGCGGTGACAGCGATTGGCGTTGGTGTGGCCTGGGTCTGTGTGATCATCGGTTTGATTTGGTAGGATATAGATGCGTCACGACCCGCAAAAGCTTGCCGCCCGTTTTGCCCCTGACTTTACCTGGGGTGTCGCGACCGCGTCCTATCAAATCGAAGGGGCGACCCGCGCCGATGGCCGTGGTCCGTCGATCTGGGATGCCTTTGCGAATATGCCCGGTCGTGTGTTCGAAGGGCATAACGGCGATATCGCCTGTGATCACTACAACCGCTGGGAAGAAGACCTTGATCTGATTGAGGCGCTGGGGGTTGGGGCCTATCGCTTTTCCATCGCCTGGCCGCGTATCTTTCCGCAAGGGCGGGGGGAGGTGAATGAAGCAGGCCTCGATTTCTACAACCGGCTGATTGATGGGTTGGTTGCGCGCAATATCAAAGTGTTTCCAACGCTGTATCACTGGGACCTGCCACTGGCGCTTGCCGGTTACGGCGGCTGGACCGACCGTGATACGGCCGAAGCCTTTGCCGAATATACCACCACTGTGGTCCGGCGTCTGGGCGATAGGATGGACGCGCTGGCCACGTTCAATGAACCATGGTGTTCCACCTATCTGGGCCATTGGATTGGCAAACATGCACCGGGTGAGCGGAATATTGATGCAGCCCTAGCCGCCGTTCATGTCACCAATCTGGCCCATGGGTTGGGGGTGCAGGCAGCGCGGGCCGAACGGGCCGATCTGCCGATGGGCACGGTGTTGAATGCGCAGTCGATCTATCCGGCGACGGATAGTGCTGCAGATAAGGCCGCAGCAGAGCGTGCATTTCAATTCAACAACGGTGTCTTCTTCGATCCGCTGTTCAAAGGGTGCTATCCTGATCAGCTGATGGTGGCTTTGGGTGACAGTTTGCGCGTGCAAGCGGGAGATTTGGACATCATCCAGCAGCCCTTGGATTGGTGGGGGTTCAACTATTATTTTCCCGCAACCGTGCGCCAAACAACCTCCGCGTCCGAGCGGGCCGGGCTGACGGGCGTGGGCGCGATGGGCAAGTTCCAAAGCGATCAGGATGCGGCCTCGGCCTTTCTGGACCTGCAATCCGTGCCCAGTTCCGACAGCAATATCCGTACCGACATTGGGTGGGAGATCGTGCCGGAAGGCATCGCGCATCTGCTGCATCAGGTCTATGAGCGCTATGACCTGCCGCCCGTCTATATCACCGAAAACGGGGCCTGCTATAACGATGGGCCGGATGCGGATGGCGTGATCAATGATCAGGTGCGGCTTGACTATATCGGTGCGCATCTTGAGGTGCTGGCGGATGCGACGGATGCGGGTATCCCGCTACAGGGCTATTTCGCATGGTCACTGATGGATAATTTCGAATGGGCCGAAGGCTATAAAATGCGCTTTGGGATCGTCCACGTGGACTATGACACGCAAGTGCGGACGGTAAAGAAAAGCGGGCAATGGTTTGCTGAGATTGCGCATGGGGCGAGAGACGCCGAGCGGTCTGTTTAGATCACAGCGCTAGCTTTGCCCCAGCAAGGCTGCCACCGCGTCGAAATCCAGCAAGGTCGCTATCTCTAAAGGGTCGAGCTGGCGTCCCATCTGCTCTTCAATTGCAAGGACCAGCCGGAAATGGGCCAGACTGTCCCATTCGGTGGTGGTGGCAAGGCTGGTTGCCGGCGTGACAGCCTCGGGTGCGAGGTTCAGTGCTGCTGCGATGATCGTGACCGTATCAGCCTGCATCGGCGACAACCTGTTTTTGGCGCTTTGTTTCCCAATCCTCGGCCAGCATTTCGAAATGAACGGTATCATGCCATTCGTCCGTATGCGGTGATAACCACGCCTTGCGATCATAGCCAATCATACGAAACCCCAATTTGTTGTAGTTATAGATAGAGCTGACATTGCGGCTGAGCACCCGGCCATAAAAGCGCACGACCCGGTCAGATTGGCTGAAGTGATCCAAAATACCTGTGCGCACCTCGTCAAATACATCCTTCCCCCACCAGCTGCGGGCATGAATGACGATTGCCAAACTGACGGTGCCAGACTTGTTTATGGTCAACCGATGGGCCCCGATGGTTCCATTGATTTCTTTTGACACGATCGCATGAACGAAGCGCGAATTGCCATCAGGCTTCTTGATCGTTTTGATCCATTGCATCGCAGAATAGCTGGTCTTTGCCATCATCAGATTGTGCAGAACTTCGGGGTCCTGGCGCCAAGGTGCTGTGACTTTGATCGCTTCCTTTCGGTTGCAGTTCACCAAATGAAAGCGGTCGGTCACAATCGGCTGACATAAGAACGGATCAGGCGGGTCTTTGCGTTGCAAGAGCTTTAGGACCATTTTGCGATCATGCTTTCTTTGATGTCCTCACGCGCGATTTTGCCCCGGTCATTCTTGGGGATTTCATCCACGATTTCAATCTTGCCGGGCACAGCATCAGCGCGCGCGTTGCTGCGGCACCATTGGATCACATCCTGCGCATCCAGACGGCTATTCAATACCCGCACAATCGCTGCCACACGTTCACCTGCGATTGGGTCAGGGATGCCGAAACTACAGGCCTCGGCAATCTCGGGATGCCCTTCGAGCAGCATATCAACTTCCTCAGCGTGAACTTTGATGCCTGCAACATTGATTTCATTCTTGGTGCGTCCAATCAAGGTAAGCGATTGATCGGCAGAAAGGCAGCCGAGGTCACCCGTTAGCATAAAATCGTCTACCATGGCCGCATCCGTCTTCTCTGGGTCCCGCCAAAAGCCAAGCATCTGACCAGGGGATTTGACGGCAATCTGACCGGCGCCAGACCTGTGCAGCGCCCCATCTCGCAAAACGCGAAAGGTGCCGCCCCAGGGTTTTCCAACGTAGCCATCGCGGCGGTCTGGGTCCGCGTAAGAGCCGCCTGATATCCAGTTCGCTGTTTCGGTCATTCCATATGTGTTGAAGACCTGGTGCGTACCGCACCATTCACAAACGCGTTCCCAAAGTGCCAAAGACAATGGCGCCGAACCGACATGCACACGCTGCAACGCTCTTTTGGGTGGTGCCGATGTCGCAAGGACCATCTTCCAAAACGATGGTACAGAGCTGAAGAACGTGACCCCGTTTTGGTCTAATATGTCGCCAAATGTAGCAAGTTCATGCAGCTGTGGTCTGGGCAAAAGCCGCAGGTGCTGTCCTGCATAAAGCGCGGTCAAGGCATTCCCGATCAGCCCGTGCCCAAAGAACAATGGCAGCGTGCACAGGGTGTTTTGCAAGGCATCCGAACCGATCGCGCTAAGGTTTTCATTGAGGCGGGCAACAAGGCCACCAATGCCATGTGTCACGCCCTTCGGCACGCCGGTGGTGCCTGATGTCATCAAAATAAGCGCCGCATCGTCGATGTCATCAGGGTGTGCGGGGGATGGGGGCAGCCGGACGATTGCCTTGTCATCAAGCCATAGCGTCGCACCGGTTTTTGCGACAACGTTCTGGCGTTCATTTTCCTTGATATCAGGGTTTACCAAAACCGCACAGGCGCCAGTTTCCCACAGGGCGAACAGACTGATAAGACAGTCAATCGGATCGGCCATTGCGACCACGACGCGGCGAGGGGTATCAGGCAAAAGCGGTGCCAAATCCAATGCACGTTTTCTGATAGCTTCTCGCAAGGCCTGGTGGTCAAAGTTTCGCCCCGACCGATGGCATGTAACTTGCGCTGAATTGGGCAACAGCGAAAAGAGTGTGTCTGCTTTCATACTCATCCGCTAGCCCGCCAATATATTTGAAAAATATCGCTTGTTTCTGGCAGACAAAGCCCCATCGGCATGTCTAGGATCAACAAGTTTTTCTTGCGCAAAACGATTGGCCCCAATAACTGTTGCGTCATAAAGCCAGTGTGGATCAAGGAGTTTCATATGATCAAACATATTAAAGCCGTCGTGACAGCGGCGACAGCCATTGTTTTTTCGGGCACAGCAGCTTCCGCCGGCGGTTTGGCCGATGAGATTGTCGAGGCGCCTGTTGCCGTGGCAGACCCGGTTGAGGCTGCACCAGCAAGCAGCATCCCCGGATGGGTTATCCCTGTTGCTATTCTTGCCTTGATTGTCGGTGTTGTCGCTTCCAGCGATGATGACGACGATGATGACGACGAAGGCAGCGAAGATGGTTTTATGAAAAAGGTTGATCCCACCTAAATCTTTTCGGCCTCGTTGGCCCTAGGCGAAAATTACGCCGAAATATGCTACCACATTTCTGCGACGACGGCGTATCCCTCAAATTGATACGCCGTCTTATTTTTTAAGCCGATTAACGCACAAATTTCTTATGTTTCATCCGCTTTGGCTCCAGCGCATCCGCCCCAAGCCGTGCTTTCTTATCTTCCTCGTAATCCGTAAAGGCCCCCTGGAACCACTCCACGTGCGCGTCCCCTTCGAAGGCGAGGATATGGGTGCAGATCCGGTCGAGGAAGAAGCGGTCGTGGCTGATGACCACGGCGCAGCCTGCAAAGCTAACCAAAGCATCTTCCAATGCCCGCAATGTTTCGACGTCCAGATCATTGGTCGGTTCGTCAAGCAGCAACACGTTGCCACCCGATTTCAGCAGTTTGGCCATATGCACGCGGTTGCGTTCGCCGCCTGACAGCAGGCCCACTTTCTTTTGCTGATCGCCGCCTTTGAAGTTGAAGGCCGAGCAATAGGCACGCGAGTTCATTGACGCATCGCCCAGTTCGATAATCTCGGCCCCGCCGCTGATTTCTTCCCAGACGGTGGTTTCTGGGTTCAGCGCGTCGCGGGACTGGTCCACGTAGGAGAGTTTCACCGTGTCGCCGTAGGTGACCGACCCTTCGTCGGGTTCCGCCTGTCCGGTTAGCATGGAAAACAGCGTCGACTTACCCGCACCGTTCGGGCCGATCACGCCGACGATGCCGCCGGGGGGCAGATCAAAGGTCAGGTTTTCGATCAAGAGCTTGTCGCCCATGGCCTTTTTCAGCCCGTCCACCTCGATCACCTTGGAACCCAGACGCGGGCCATTGGGGATGATGATCTGGGCACGCCCAACCTTGTCGCGCTCGGATTGGCTGGCGAGTTCGTTATAGGCCGCGATCCGGGCCTTGGATTTGGCCTGCCGCGCCTTGGCGCCTTGCTGCATCCATTCCAGCTCGCGCGCCAGCGTGCGCTGTTTGGATTTATCGTCTTTCGCCTCACGCTCCAACCGCTTGGCCTTTGCTTCCAGCCAGCTGGAGTAATTGCCCTCATGTGGGATGCCAGACCCGCGGTCGAGTTCCAAAATCCACCCGGTAATTGCATCTAGGAAATAGCGGTCGTGGGTGACGATCAGGATCGTGCCTTTGTAGTCAATCAGGTGCTGTTGCAACCAGGCGATGGTTTCCGCATCCAAGTGGTTGGTCGGTTCATCAAGGAGCAGCATATCGGGCGCATCCAGCAACAACTGGCACAACGCCACGCGCCGTTTCTCACCACCTGACAGCGTGGTCACATCGGCATCGTCGGGTGGGCAGCGCAGCGCCTCCATGCTGATGTCGATCTGCGCGTCGAGATCCCAGAGGTTCTGGCTGTCGATCTGATCCTGCAGGGCCGCCATTTCATCAGCGGTTTCTTCGGAATAGTTCATCGCCACTTCGTTGTAACGGTCCAGAATGGCCTTTTTATCTGCCACGCCCAGCATGACGTTTTCGCGCACCGTCAGATTGGGGTCCAGTTCCGGCTCCTGTGGCAGGTAGCCCACGCGCGCACCTTCGGCCGCCCATGCCTCGCCTGCGAAATCCTTGTCCTGGCCTGCCATAATCCGCATCAGCGTGGATTTACCGGTGCCGTTCACGCCGACAACGCCGATTTTTACGCCGGGCAGAAAGTTCAGGCGGATGTTTTCAAAGACCTTCTTCCCACCGGGATAGGTTTTGGACACACCGTCCATAAAATAGACGAATTGATTGGCAGCCATAGGGGAACGCTCCGCGACAAGGTTATTTGGCCTTTAGATAGCCTTGGGCGTCCGTGGGGGCAATCGCAGAAGAGGTATAGGCGTCCAGCCATGCAACAACGGCGTCAGCGGGCAGGGGTTTGGCAATCAAAAAGCCCTGCATATTGGTACAACCCAGCGCTTGCAGCCGTTCGGCCTGAGCCGCCGTTTCCACCCCTTCGGTGACCATGCGCAGGTCAAGTTCGTTACATAGGCCGGTCAGCGTGCGGTAGACGATTTCCATAGTGGGATCGGTCAGAATGCGCATGCCAATGGATTTGTCGAATTTGACGCCCCTGATTGCCAGTTTGGCCAATTGCGCGATCCCGGCATTGCCGCTGCCAAAGTCATCAAGCACGGTAAAAATCCCATTGGCATCCAAATCAGCGACGGTTTGTACAAAGGGGGTGGCGATCAGGTGATTTTCAAAGACGACAGTTTCGAGGACTTCGACGATGACATCGTCGGGCGTCAGGTCGCGGAACGCGAGCCCTGACAACAGCCTTTGGCAGAAATCAGGCTGGGCCAAAAGCTCAGGCGAGGCATTGAAGCTGGTGATCACATTCGCATGCCCCGATAGATTCAATTGGCATTTCATGTCGAGTGCGGCATTCATCGCCAGAAAATCGAGGTCCGCCATGACGCCAAGCGATTGCGCAAGCGGCAGCAACTCATCCGGTGCGATCATGCCATCGGTTGGATGTTCCCAGCGGACCAATGTCTCAAACCCCCTGACAACCCCCGGATCACGGGCCACGACAGGTTGAAAGTAAAAGGTCAGCGCCTTGTCGCGGATGGCCTGCACTAGCGCATCTTGCCGGTTCTTCGCGCGGGTTTGGCGGCGATGCAGCTTGGCATCATAGGCGGCCACGCGCCCGCGCCCCGCACCCTTTGCCTCATAAAGCGCGAAATCGGACTGCACCAAAAGGTCCGCTGCCGTCTGGCTGTCATCATCTGAAAGGGCGGCCCCTATGCTGACCTTGCAATGTAAGACAGCGTTGTCCCATGTGATCGGCTGGTCCACTGCAATACGTATCGCATCAGCAATCTTGGTGAGCTCTTTCAAGTTAGAAAGCTCACAGCAGACGACCACGAATTCATCACCACCGATCCGCGCAACAAGATCACCGTCGCGGGTTCTGTGCTGCAGGCGTTGGGCGACGACCCTCAGCACTGTGTCGCCCGCCGCATGGCCATAGGTGTCGTTAATGGCTTTGAATTCATCAAGATCGACATGCAGCACGCCCACCGCTGTCTGCCTTTGCCGCGCATTTTCGAGCGCAGACTCCAGAAAAGCTGACAGCTGCGTGCGGTTCGCTAGGCCGGTCAACTCATCATGCGCAGCGATATGTTTTAACTCACGCGTTGTGGCTTCAAGCTGTTGTTCTTTTTCGATCAGGGCTGTGACATCACGGCTGACTACAATACCAAAGCGCTGACCGCCGGGGGCCGTGTGAAAGCCAGTGTTGATTTGGTTCCAAAAGACCGTTCCGTCCTTTCGCATGTTTTCGACCAACTCGAGAGTTTCGTTGCCGGTCACAACCTCATCCAGCCGAAAATCAGCGAGCTCTTCGTCAGAAGGACGCGCTTCAGGGCGCAGCGCATAGCTGCGGGGATTGCGCCCGATCATTTCAGACGCATCGCGGCCCATCATCCGGCAATAGGCCGGGTTCACCCATTGCACGATCCCGGACATATCCATGATACACAGCCCGTCGTTAGCCTTTTGGCAAGCGATCTGCGCAAAATGCTGATCACCAAGATGATCAATGGGCTTTGGACTGTCAGATCGCCGTTTGCGCTGGTGCCATAACGCGGCCAGCCCGATAGCGACAATCAGGATCACGGCCATGACGATGATCAGCGGGTCCAACACGCGTTCTGTATTCCGGCAAATCCAAATCACGCCCGGTTATAAGGACGAGCCCTTCGGGAACCGTTAACGCCGTCAGAAAATACCCATCCGCTAAAGCGGGATGACCATGCCATCCTTGCCGAGGTACAGTGGCCCGTCCCAGTGCTTGCGCACCGCCTCTGTCCACTGTGGATCGGTGAAGGCAGGATCGCCATCAGGGACAAAGTGGTTCAGGGCCAGTTGTTTCACGCCGGCGTCCTGCGCAATCTTCCCGACATCTGCCGCATCGGTATGGCTGCGCAGGATATGGGTGCGCAGCCGTGCGTCGCCATTCGTCATGCGCGCGCAAAGCGCCTCGACCCCGACGCGCAACATGGCCTCATGCACCAACAGTTCTGCGTCTTTGGCGAATGGGGCCATTTCAGGCATATAGGCGGTATCGCCTGACAGAACGACCGCTCTGCCTGCGCCCTCAAACCGCAGGGCGAATGTATCGTTTATGGGTGGGTGCACATTACGCATGCTACGCAGGGTGATTTGATCAAATACCATGTCGGGTGCGATCACCTGAATATCGGCAAGGCTGTCGAAATCGCAGCGCCCCTCATCCCTGATCCGCAGGTCGATATCAAACCGCATGCTGTCCTGAAAACCGGCCCAATAGGCATCCAACCCCTTGGGCCCGATGACGGGGATTATGCGGTTCAAGCCCGCGGTCCAGGCGGTGTGAAAGAACGGACCCAATTCAAGATAATGGTCCGAGTGCAAATGCGTGATCACGATCAGGTCAATATCCGTCAGCGCTACGCCCTGATCACAGATACCACGGGTGACCCCGAGACCTGCATCAATAAGGATCGTTTTGCCCGCCAATTTCAACAGCATGGACGTAGGCATATGCGACCCGGGCCTGATCGCGGGGCCGCCTTTGACCCCCATAAGGGCGATACTGTCTGTCATGCGGGTGGTCCTTCTTGGCGACGACGTGATGCATCACTTAACGAAGAAAGATCACAGAGCGTCAACCGCATCCGGTGCGCGCAGGTGGGTTTGATCTAGCGCAAAGTCCTTTGGACGGGCAGATGCTACCTAGGCCCTATCCGCAATCGGAGGACCAATGATGCAAACCTTGGGCGACGCACGTGCGCATTTCTGGCGCGTAATCAAAATGGCAAAAACCTGTGAGGTCGATTTTTCGACAGCGCTGGATGAAGGCCAAATCAATATCGCCACTTACGCCGATATGATCACAGGCTGCCGTGGCTGCGAGGATGTCGAAAAATGCGATCGTTTATTGGCCGGCACAGCGCAGTTGGATCAAGCGCCGGATTACTGTGTGAACCGCGAAACTTTTGCCCGGTTGCGCGAGCAGTAAGCGACAGGATGGCTGTCATTGCCAGCTTTCGTCGCATTGAACCTATCGCTGTCTGAAAACCGTCGCTAAGGTTGCTCGCAAGGGAGTAACGATGCAAGTGACGGTTCTGACGTTCGAAATGATGGTGGTCTTGGGGCTGCTGGCATTCACCGTATTCCTGTTTGTATCCGAAATTATCCGCATCGATCTGGCCGCGATCCTGGTGATGGTCATTTTGGGCGGGCTCAGCACCCTGCCGGGGCTGGAAAGCCTGTCGAACAGGGCTGATCTTTTTGCAGGTTTTTCATCCAATGCCGTCATCTCGATCATCGCAGTGATGATCATCGGGGCCGGGCTGGATAAGACGGGGCTGATGTCCAAAGTGGCGTCGCTGATCCTGAAACGGGGCGGGACGACGGAAGGAAGGATCATCCCCATCGTATCTGGCACCGTTGGTGTGATCAGCTCTTTCATGCAAAACGTCGGTGCAGCGGCCCTCTTTCTGCCGGTGATCAGCCGGATATCTGCGCGCACCGAAATCCCGATGAGCCGGCTGGCCATGCCCATGGGGTTTTGCGCCATCCTTGGTGGGACGATCACGATGGTGGGGTCTTCGCCGCTGATCTTGCTGAACGATCTGCTGATGTCGGCAAACCGCACCTTACCTGCCGATCAGCAGATGGCACCCTTTGGCCTGTTTTCTGTCACCCCCATCGGGCTGATGCTGGTGTTCACAGGGCTGCTATATTTTGTGCTGCTGGGTCGCTGGATTTTACCGGATGCACGTGGGCGCGGCGAAGATGCGGGTGCGGCCCGTTCGATGCAGACCTTTGTTGAAAATACCTATGGTCTGCGCGCCGATATGTTCGAAGTGCATGTGCCCGAAGGGTCAATTCTGATTGGTCAGAAACTGGCCGATATCATGGTGGCCCATCATATCTATATTCTGGGCACCTCTTATCGGGGCAAAAAAGTGATCGCGCCAATGGCCGACACGGTGATCGAAGCACCGGCTCGCCTGGCGATCCTGGGCCTGCGCCGGGTGTTGCACGATGAATTTGCACAGCCTTACGGGCTGGAAATCCTGCCCGAATTGAATGTCTTCGCTGATGACTTCGCTGCCACGGAATCGGGCGTGGCCGAGGTGGTGATCCCGCCGGGATCAGCTGTCATTGGGCAATGCCCGATAGATTTGCGCCTGCGCCAAACCCATGGGCTGTCCATTCTGGCCATCCACCGGGGGGAAGAGACGCTGAGCCATGTGGAAACGGATGATCACGTGGCGACCCATATTGGCGAGGTCAAACTGCAGGCAGGTGATACCTTGGTGGTTCATGTGCAATGGGAACGGCTGACGCGGGTGAATTCCGACAAGAATTTTGTCGTGATCACATCAGATTTCCCGCAAGAGGAATTGCGACCGCATAAGGTAAACTGGGCGCTGGGCTTTTTCTTCATGACGCTTGGCTTGATCCTGTTCACCGACCTTTTGTTATCGCTTGCGCTCTTGGCTGGTGCGGTGGGCATGATCCTGTCGCGGGTCCTGTCGATTGATGAGGCTTACGAGGCCGTCAGTTGGAGCACCGTTTTTCTGCTTGCCTCACTCATCCCCCTGGGCATGGCGGTGCAGAACACGGGCACGGCCGCCTGGATCGCCGAGCAAATCCTGTCGCTGCTGGATGGCTGGCCGCTTTGGTCCTTGCAGGCGGGGCTAGCGATCTTGGCCACGATATTTACGCTGGTGATGTCAAATGTGGGCGCGACCGTCTTGCTGGTGCCCTTGGCGATTTCGATCGCGATCTCGGCCGGTGGTGACCCAGCGATTTTTGCGCTGACAGTGGCGATTTCGACCTCGAATTCCTTCCTGATCCCAACCCATCAGGTGAACGCGCTGATTATGGGGCCCGCAGGCTACCGTGTGGTGGATTTCATCCGCTCTGGTGGGATTATGACTGTGCTGTTCCTGATCGTTTCACTGACCGGGCTTGCGATCTTCTTTTAGGGGTGGCGTTACACTTTCACCCGCCGGGTATCAGGATGCAGGGCCGTGCCCAGTATATGATCGGCGCGGTGGATAACCTTTTTGGCGCTGCCGACGATTTCAGGCTGGGGTGGCTGCACGACGGCATGGTCCTTGCCCGGATAATCCAGTGTCGACAGAAAATGCCGCATGCAATTCAGGCGCGCGCCTTTTTTGTCGTTGGATTTTACAACGGTCCAGGGCGCATCGGCGGTGTCGGTGTAAAAGAACATCGCCTCTTTCGCCTCCGTGTAGTCCTCCCATTTATCAAGGCTCGCTTTGTCGATGGGTGATAGCTTCCATTGCTTCAGCGGGTCGGTCGCACGCGCCTCGAAACGGCGCTTTTGCTCATCTTGGGTGACCGAGAACCAATATTTGTAAAGGCGGATACCTGATCGGGTGAGCATCCGTTCCAGCTCGGGTGTTTGACGCATGAACTCCAAGTATTCCTCGGGCGCGCAAAAGCCCATGACGCGCTCAACCCCGGCGCGGTTATACCAGCTGCGGTCATAGAGCACCATTTCGCCAGAGGTGGGCAAGTGATTGATGTAGCGTTGGAAATACCATTGCCCGCGTTCTTCATCCGTCGGTTTGTTCAGTGCCACAACACGGGTGGCACGAGGGTTCAGATGTTCTGTGAAACGTTTGATCGCGCCACCTTTGCCTGCCGCATCGCGGCCTTCGAAGAGCAGGATAAAGCGTTGGCCCGTCTCTTGCGCCCAAAGCTGCACTTTCAGCAGTTCGGCCTGCAGCTGGGCCTTCTCGGCCTCATAGGGGCGGCGAGCCATTTTGGGTAGGCGGACAGGCTTACGGCCTTTGCGCGATTTGGGTTGGGTCTCAATCACGGTATCTTTCATGTCCCTCTCCTGTGCTGATTGGGACAAGCCTGACACAAAAGGGGACCGCGCGCCTTGATTTGGGTCAACGGGTGCGACAGCGCGTCTATTGATATGTTGCGCATTCAGGCTACCCTCTGCCTGAGATCAACAGCAGGAGGACATTATGCGCCTTACAGTACTTGCAATCGCGACGCTACCAGTCGGAGCATTTGCCCAAGAAACAACATTGCCGGCCCCAACAGAACCGGTGGCCCAAGCCCAAAGCTGCCCCGTTGGTATGACGTGGAGCGACACAGCCGGCGCCTGCGCCGATGTGGCTGGTGCGACATCGCCGGTGAATAACCTTGGCGATCACAGCGGCTGTAACTACAGCGCAGCACGTGAAGTGACATCTTAGGGCCAACACTATCTGCTTGGTCGCTGAAGGGTCGACTTACGTCTTTGTGGGCCGTGTGCCCCGGAACTCTCACGGCCGTTTGCTGATATTTGAAACAGCACGCAGTGGATATTTGACAGCATTGCGCAGCGTTGTTCCTATCCAGCGCAATGTTGCGGTTTCTGGAGGCAGCAACATTTTCCAAAACCGCCGACAGCGGTTATGGCCAATATAGCAAAGTGATATCACTGAACCCGGTTCATCTGGGGTTATTTGGCCGGTTGAGCTACTAAACCACTCCTGTGTCAGCAACGCCCGTTGGAAAGCAAGCGCCCCCGTGAAGATCATCGAAAATGCGCTAAGCGACCGCGGATCAAAATACGCAGTGTCGGGCGGGCCGGTGCAGTCAGCAGAAGAGGCAAGGGCCTTTGTCAAAACACTGTGTCGGCGCAAAAAATTCGCAAAGGCGACCCATAATACCTGGGCTGTTTTGCTGCCTGAAGGCCCGTTGAAAAATGACGATGGCGAAAGCGGCGCGGGTATGGTGATCCTGCGGATGTTAGAGCGTGAAGGGCTGGAAGGTCATATCATCGTGGTGACAAGGTGGTTTGGCGGCACAAAGCTGGGCGGCGACCGGTTTCGGCGGGTGCAGGATGCGGTGCGGGTTTATTTGGATGCGGTTTAGGATCTAAGGCTTGCGCGCTCTCTAATCATAAACCTCTGGAAAGGTTCCGATGGCTTAGTGAGATGACCGTCGCAGCAGCCCCCGGATTTTCTTTGTGGCAATGCGTTTGCGGATCGGCCGCATAACCTTCCAAAAGCCGGATCGAAACCCTTTCACGAAGGGGTTTCGTCGGATGGCTTTGACGACAGAAATCGCGGGACGCAGGATGCGCAAGGGGCCTGTCTCAACATTGATGAAAGGCTTTTGGGATCGGGTGATGGCGCGGAAAAGCGTCTGGTATCGCTCCTCGTCCACATCGCAGATCGCCCGGACGTTAGTGAGGTCCTCAACCCCAGTGCCGCTGGCATCGGGATGTGATTTGGGCTGTTTGAACTGAATGCCAAAGGTGTCACTTACCCAATCCATATCGGGCTCTGCGTCATGCACGATGCGCGCAATGCCGGGCTTGAACACAGGTCTGGACTTGCCAGCCAAGGCATTGTCACAGGACCGGATCAGCGCGCTTAGCTTTCTGGTCATTGTCCCGCTGTCTTGACCTTTTGCGACTATACGGCCTGCGTGCACGTCTTCATAGATAGCCATTGCTTCCGGCGAAGTTGAGGTATTCTGTTCATTCTCCAGCGTTTTGATAGCCGCTGTTGCAGCTACGGACAGATAGCGCGTTGTAAAGTCTTTAACGATGTCGCCGCCAATCAACGCTGTCCGATCGTATTCATGCACGTTCAATGTGATCCCTTCGGTGTTCAGATAGGGCTCCAATGATACGCGGTAGTTCAGTCTCCCGGTTCCGGGTTTTTCAAACCCATCCAAACGCAGGTTCTGCTGGACGCGCGATAGATACAAAGGCGCGGGCGCACGAATATATGCCACTACAATCACCTTGTCGGCCCAAGCGTTGAGCTGCGCGATGAGGTTCGAAAATCTTTCTTGTCTTCCAGCTGAAAAGAAGCTTTCGGCACTCAGGATCATCACATCTGGCTTATGCTCGGAAATGTCGTCCAGAATGAGTTGGGCAGCCTGCCGGGCCTCTTCTGCCAAGGCCCCGTGATTGCCATTGTGCCGAAGCATGTCGGTTCTTGAAGGCGCCTTTGGAGCACATAAGAATGATTTCGCAAAGCGATGATTGTTGCCTAAAATGGTTCTTGGGTACAAAATTCCATGATCCAGTAGCGCCTCTCGCGATGCCAGCAAGGTGCTTTGCAAGGTAGTCGTCCCAGTCTTGGGTTGGCCGATATGAAGGATCAGGCGTTGCACGCCTTATGGTGCCTCTTCTTGGGCGTTTACTGCGCCCCACAGATCATATTCTCCCGCTTCCTCAACGGCGACAGTGATGACATCCCCTACAGCCAATCCTTCAGCCCCTTCGTCGATAAACAGGTTCCCGTCAATCTCGGGCGCGTCCGCCCAGGTCCGGCAGGTGGCGATGCCGTCTTCGTCGATGTCATCGACGATCACCTCCAGCGTGCGGCCGACCTTAGCGGCGAGCTTGGCCTCGGAAATAGCCTGCGCTTTCGCCATAAAGCGGTCCCAACGCTCTTGCTTGACCTCAGCGGGGACATGGTCGGGGAGTGCGTTTGACCGTGCACCGGCAACGTTCTCGTATTGAAAGCAGCCGACCCGGTCCAGTCGGGCCTCATCCAGCCAGTCCAGAAGGTGCTGGAATTCTTCCTCGGTCTCACCGGGGTAGCCGACGATAAAGGTCGAACGCAGGGTGATGTCGGGGCATTGGGCGCGCCAGGCAGCGATTTCATCCAGCGTTTTGGCCCCGGCCGCGGGCCGTGCCATGCGGCGCAGCACGTCGGGGTGGGCATGCTGGAATGGGATGTCGAGATAGGGCAGTACGCCATTGGACGGGTCCGCCATGATGGGGATCAGGTCACGCACATGGGGGTAGGGGTAGACGTAGTGCAGGCGCACCCAGGCCCCGAGTTGGCCAAGTTCACGGGTCAGATCAGTGATATGGCTGCGCACCTCGCCCTCTCTCCAAGGGTTCACATCATATTTGCGGTCCAGCCCATAGGCCGATGTGTCCTGGCTGATGACCAGCAGTTCTTTCACGCCCGCATCGACCAGTTTTTCCGCCTCGCGCAACACAGCGTGGGCCGGGCGTGACACCAAGCGTCCACGCATATCGGGGATGATGCAAAACTTGCATTTGTGGTTACAGCCTTCAGAGATTTTTATATAGCTGTAGTGGCGCGGGGTGAGGCTGACACCTGATGCAGGCAGCAGGTCGATGAACGGGTCCGGGGCAGGGGGCACGTTGGCATGTACCGCATCCAGCACCTGTTCGTATTGATGCGGGCCTGTCACGGCCAGGATTCGTGGGTGATATTCGCGGATGTAATCTGGTTCGGCCCCCAGACAGCCGGTAACGATGACCTTGCCGTTTTCTTGCAAGGCTTCGCCGATGGCATCGAGGCTTTCGGCCTTGGCGCTGTCCAGAAACCCGCATGTGTTCACGATGACCGCCTCGGCACCCGCATAATCGGGGCTAATTGCGTAGCCTTCGGCACGCAGACGGGTCAAGATACGTTCGCTATCGACCAGCGCCTTGGGGCACCCGAGGCTGACCATGCCAATCGTTGGCTGACCATCGGGGGGGGCGTCGGTGATTTTGGCTGCAGGCGCAAGGTCAGGGCGAAGGGAAGGCGGGTTCTGGGTCATGGCGCGCGTATAGCGTGATGCCGCGCCCTTTGGAATGGGGAAGGTGCTGGCCCGCGGTCTCATAAAATTCTTTCAGATAAAACTTGACTGACTAGTCACTCTAATTATCTAAGAACTATGAATGAACGCCAAACCCAAATCTGCGACGCCGCAACGACGCTCTTTTTGAAAGAGGGTGTGGGGGTGTCCACGGCCAGTATCGCCAAGGCGGCAGCTGTGTCGAATGGTACGCTCTTTAACGCGTTTCCAACCAAACAGGCACTGATTGATGCCGTCTACCGACGCGCCAAGCTGGGCATGTTTGCCGCTTTGGGTAAGGCGGCGGATGGGCCGTTTACACGCGCGCAGCTCTACGCCAACTGGCAGACCTATCTTGCTTGGGCGCGGACCAACCCCGAGATGCATGCCGTGATGCATCTTTTGCTCGAGTCCGGGTTGGCCAGTGCACCGGTGAAGGCAGAGATTGATGCGCTCGCTGCCCCTTATGGCGCATCCATTGCCGCGGCACTTGAAAACGGCGTGATCCATGGGCCAAACCCTGCTTTCATCAGCAAGCTGATCCTTGTGCAGCTTGACCTTGTTCTTTCCGAAAACCTCAACAGCGCGGATGCGGACCTCGCCTTCGATATGCTGTGCAACGCAATAGGACTTGCAAAATGACCAAAGTATTTGTGACCGGGGCCTCCGGTTTTATCGCCAAACACATCCTGCGCGAGCTGCTAGAAAAAGGATATGAGGTGCGGGCCTCGATCCGCTCTGAAAAGCGCAAATCTGAGATTGAAGAGCTGTTTCCCGATGCCAAACTGGAATTCGCGTTCCTGGACCTTGGCAAGGATGAGGGGTGGGATGCGGCGATGCAGGGCTGTGATGTGCTGATGCATACTGCGTCGCCCTTTCCGCTGTCCGAGCCGAAAGACCCGCAAGATCTGATCCGCCCCGCCGTTGACGGGACATTGCGCGCGATGAGGGCCGCGCAGGCCGCTGGCATCAAACGGGTGATCCTGACTTCATCCTGTGCTGCGATTTACAAACAGGCCGATAAGCCACCGATGCAGCCATCGGATGAGACCAATTGGACAACGGCAGACGCCCCTTTCGTGGGCGCCTATGAAGCTTCAAAAACACTGGCTGAGAAAGCAGCATGGGATTTCGTGGCTGAAAACCCCGATATCGCACTGACAACGATCAATCCCGGTGCTGTCTTTGGGCCGCCTATGGATGCGCGCTATGGCAGCTCGCTTGAGATTATCGAACAGCTGATGGAAGGCAAAATCCCGCTGGCGCCGCCGATTGACCTGATCGCAGTGGATGTCCGCGACGTGGCGATGATGCATGTGGCCGCGATTGATCTTGAGGCCGCGAAAGGTGAACGCTTTGCCGCGGTGGCCGATACCCATCAATTCATCGCACTTGCGCAGATGATCAAGGATTGGGACGCAAGCGCAAAAACACCCAAGCGCGAGGCACCTGTCTGGCTGATCAAAATCTTCGCGCTCTTTATGGCGGATATGAAAGCGATCCGCGGAAACATAGGCCGCACCTCTGCTGTGTCAGGTGCGAAGGCGGAAAAGACCTTTGGTTTCAACTTTATTCCAGTGCGCGACGCGTTGATTGCTTCGGCCGAAGCGGTGCGCTCCTACCGGTCTTGAGCAGATGGGGTGCCACAAAAGAGAAAAGGTCGCCTGCGTGGGCGACCTTTTGAGTATGTAAGGTGGATCATGATCCACCGTACAGGTTGCTCAGGTGTTTACCGCCGTCGATCACGCCGCGATGACATCGGCTGGAACGCCACACCGACATGCGCCTCGCAGTATGGTTTGCCTGGTTGCACTGGCAGACCGCAGAACCAGAAATCATCTGTGGCCGGATCACCGACCGGCCATTTGCAGGTTTTTTCGGTCAATTCCATCAGGCTGATTTTTCGCGCGGTCTTTTCGACCTCATTGACCTTGGCCAGTGCCTCTGGGCTGATCTCATTGGCCGATGGTTGCGGCGGCAACGGCTGGCCTGCGGGAATAATCGCACGGCGCGCGGCAGAGATCGGGATGCCATTCTCATCCAGTTCAGGCTCTTCCTTCGGCGGGGTCGAGGCGGGGGGGGCCTTTGTCGCCACCTTTGGCTTGGGCGCAGGTTTTGCTGCTGCCGCCGGTTTTTCTTTCGGCGCTGCTTTCCCCGCTGATCCGCCAGAGCCTGCCCGGTTCGACAGCCCCAAACGGTGCACCTTGCCGATCACGGCATTGCGTGTCACGCCGCCCAATTCCTTCGCGATCTGGCTTGCGGACTGGCCTTCGCCCCACATCTTTTTGAGCGTCTCAACGCGCTCGTCTGTCCAGGACATATAAATTCCTTTGATTTTTTGGCTGGATCTATGCTCGCAATAGATCGGGCCATTTTGTTCAAGTCCTCAGCATACTAATCACTGCGGCGGGTGATGTGAAGGCAGCGTGTTGGGTTTTCGCCATCTTCTGGCGAACTGTCACATCACTGGCACGTCAATTTAGGCTGCAACAGCCAATGCGCGGGCCATGATCGTCAATATAGTGCAGCCCATAGGCTCTGTCGCTCATCCCGTCATAGCAGGTGCCGGGTAGGATATGGG
>JBCAZI010000060.1:0-18668 GCA_038533095.1 Pseudomonadota bacterium | reverse complement strand
ACTTGACGCCAGGCTAGCACCGCTCGCGTCGCTTGCAGCACTTGCATCACTCGCATCGCTTGCATCACTGGCTTCGCTTGGTTCACTGGGTGAACTGGCCGAGCTATTGGCCGATCCTGCCGATGCGGCGGATGCGCCGCTTGAGGCATGTGCCATTGACATGGTTGTGAATGCAGGCACGGTATATGCCGCGGCGGCAAGGCCACCAATACGTGCGAACAATGCGCGTCGTGATAGTTGTGTTGTTTTCTTCTCGGTCATCTTATCCCGCTTTCTTCGTTTGTTTCAGATGCGCGCCGTACGGCGCACGCTGCTTAAGCCCGTCACCGCAAGGCGGCGACCCAATGCGGGCAAGCCGACCCAAAAATGTAAGCCTTCTCAATCAAGCAAAGGTTTAAACCGGGCAAATAAACGGAAGGTATATGGGCGATTGAACGCCACCCGCGGCGCAAAACAGCAACCGATGTCACATGTGCACAGGACTTTTGGCCAAGGTCTTACCGAAACGGGTACATCCATGCCTTATAGTCATCGACCAACACTTCGGCCCGTGCCCGTTCTTCTGCGGTCAGGCGAGGCGTGATCAACTCAAGCGAATCCAGCGCGTCAGGGTCCCCGCCTATTGCCGATAAAGCATACCAAAGGTAGGCTCTGACCATATCAGGGGCGGGTATCCCGCGCCCCACTTCATAGTACCACCCTAGCCCCGATTGCGCCCCCGCATGCCCTTTCAACGACGCTCGCAAATACCAGTCAAAGGCCCGCTCATCATCGCGGTCAACGCCAAGGCCAAGGGCGTACATCACACCAATCAGCTCTTCCGCTTCGGCATTGCCGGATCGCGCATAAATCTCAAAAAGCGCGCGGGCTTCGGCGTATTCGCCCGCCTCCATCAGATCGCGCGCGACCTCCATATCGGCGCGCGCTGGCGTCGCCAGACACAGCAAAGCCGCACAGATGTATGTACAGGTTCTGTACGCTTTGTGTACGCGATGCATTCGGCCCTCCTTGGGGTGATGTTCAGTGCAAGCGTGGCTACTGCACAGGGGATCGGGCCAGATGATTACATCCCCACAGACCCGGATCAAGCCCGCATCGGGCAGCTGCTCTTTTATGATAAGATACTGTCAGGTAACAAGAATATCTCTTGCGGGACATGCCACCACCATGATCACGCAGGCGGTGATGGGCTGTCACTGGGGATCGGTGAAGGCGGTGTCGGCGTGGGCCCTGAACGCACGGCAGGCACAGGGGCAGATGCAATCCGCAAACGCATCCCGCGCAACGCCCCAAGCCTTTGGAATCTAGGGCATAATGACATTGATGTTCTGTTCCATGATGGGCGGCTGACCCGCTCTAACATTTACGGCAATGGCTTTGATAGCCCGGCAGAGGAATGGCTGCCAAAAGGCCTCGATAATCTTGTCGCGGCCCAGGCACTGTTCCCGATGATCGCCCAGTTCGAGATGGCCGGAAACCCCCGTGAAAACGAGATCGCCGGTGCCACGCATGACCGGATTGATGTGGCCTGGCCTATCATCGCAAAGCGCGTGCGCACGATCCCCGCCTATGGCCAGATGTTCGTGCAAGCCTTTGATCATATTGAGGAACCCGCCGATGTGACCATCGTAGACATCGGCAATGCATTGGGCGCGTTCATCATCAGCGAATGGCAATCATACGACAGCCCTTACGACAAATGGCTGACAGGGACACCGCTGCCTGATGATGCCGAACGGGGCCGTCAGCTTTTCTTTACGGGTCGCTGCGGATCCTGCCACGCAGGTGATTTATTCACCGACCAAAGCTTTCACGCGCTTGGCCTGCCCGCCTTCGGGCCGGGGCGGACAAGACAATGGGATCAAATTTCACGCGATGTCGGGCGTATGGCCGAAACCAACCTGTTGGAAGATGCCTATAAATTCAGAACACCGTCTTTGCGGAACGTGGCACTGACTGCGCCTTACGGGCACAACGGGGCCTACGCGACGCTGACCGACATGATCCGTCACCATGCGGACCCGTTGGGCGCTCGCGCCGCTTGGACCCCAGAACAGGCCAATCTGCCTGACGTGCCTTGGCTGGCCGCGGTCGATTTTGCCATCCGGCAAGACGCAGCAGAAATGGCACGCCAGACAGCGGCCATCGACATGCGGCCCATCGCGTTGGATGAAGGGGAAATCGCTGACCTAGTGGCTTTCCTTCACGCACTGACCGGCGAAACCGCCCTGACCCGGCCCTTGGGGCGGCCAGAAACAGTGCCCAGCGGATTGGCCGTCGATTAATTGGCGCAAGCGCATCGCCATTATCGGCCCAAAAATATCCCCGCCGGAGGCTCCAACGCTGACAACAGGTTCACCCCGTTCGGATCATCACACCAAGATCCGCCACATTGGTGCCCGTTGCGTCCGTCATCAACAGATCGCCCGCTTGCTTGAGCGCCGCGTAGCTGTCGTTATTCGCCAATAGCCTATCGAGGTCGGCAATCTTGTCCAGCGTATCCTGATCCACCAGACCACCGGCTGCATCCGTTGGCCCATCGCGCCCGTCGCTGCCGCCTTGCAGGCAGGTCCAGTCGGTCCAGCCCCGCTTTGCGGCCTCCACGGCGATCCGCAAGGCCAGTTCCTGATTGCGCCCCCCGCGCCCATCGCCGCGCAAGACCACGGTTGTCTCGCCCCCCCAAACGGTGATCCCGGGCGCAGCGGAATCGCAGATCTGCCGCGCCGCCTCTGCCACATCCCCCTCAACCGGGGTGGCGATCACATGCGCCTCACCAGCAGCTGCTTTCATGGCCGCCACGCTTTTGCTGTTTGATCCCACCAGGATGTTCAGCGCTTCTGGCAGGGGCGCTGCGGGCCCCGCAGCCTGCAAATGCCGACGCACCACGTCAGGCAGCGCATCCCAAAGCCCAGCTTTTTGCAACAGCGCTATCGCCTCTTGCGCCGTGCCAATCGGGCCCACGGTCGGCCCGCTTGCAATTGCGGACAGATCATCGCCGATGACATCAGACAGGATGAGCGCGGTTACCTGTTGCGGGGCCGCATGCCGCAAGAACCCGCCCCCTTTCAGGTCGGACAATTGCTGCCGGATCAGGTTCATCGCGACAATATCAAGGCCCGACCCCAACAGCAGATCATTGACCTTGGCCTTATCCGCAGGGGTCAGCGCGCCTGCAGGCGCAGGCAAAAGGGCAGAGCCGCCGCCAGAGATCAGCGCCAGCACAGGTCCATCCGCGCACTGCAGGGCCGCAATCACCGCCTGCGCCGCATCTGCCCCGTTCTGGTCTGGCACGGGATGGCCTGCGGCCATCACCGTCGCGCCCTCCAATGACGTTGCGTTTTCGTAGTTGGTGACGACCAGACAGGGCACGCCCGCAAACCGTGCAATCGCAGCTTTCGCCATCAGCCGTGCGGCCTTGCCCACCGCGATTATCAAGGCAGGCTGCGGCACCGCATCCAATGCCCCATCCACCGCCGCATAAGGGTCTGCCGCGGCGACGCCTGCCGCAAAAATCCGTTTGGCTTCAGCGCGGGGGTCTTGCATCGTCTGTTCCTTCTGTCTTGGCCATCAGCGCGGCCATCCGTTGGACCACTTGCAGTTCCAACTCGGCCGAGGGTGACGCGCTCAGCGATGGCATCGACAGTGCCACTAACACGCGGGGCCGGGCCATTGCCAGCATCACATGGGTCGCTGAATACCGTTCAAAGAGATAGGCAATATGATCGTCCGCCACCGCCCCCAGTTGCGGCGGGTCCGTGCGGCGCAAAACCGGGGCGGCGCTGAATATCTTTTCCAAGACCTCATCCTGCAAACCTGCCAAGCTGTCTTCGCTGACCACAACGGCCCCTTCCACCAGCGGATGATCCTGCAAATCGCGCAGGAAAGCCATCGGGTCATCCGTTTTGGCCGTGGCCAATTGGTTCAATAACCCCAGGCTTTGTTCCTCCAGCCGCAGCGCGCGGGCATCTGTCAGGATCGTGACCACAAACAGCGTTGTCATGATCACGGCAATCACCAGCAAATACCCGTTCCGTTCAAGCTCCGCGAACATGCCAATCATCCCGCCCACGATGATCGCCGCCACGATCATCACGCTGAGGTTCATCAGCGTCGCCCGGTGCCCCAGATGCGTGCGCCCCAGGCCAATGGCCAGCCAACATAAAATCAAAACGCCCAGTGCCGAAAACTGGATTGGCAGCCCGGTGTAAAGCAGCAGAAAATCGCCCGCCGCCAAGGGGATAAACAGGAAAAGTGACAGGCCCAGCCGCACGACCATCGCGTTTTCGCTGGCAGTCAGTGACGCTTTATCACGTCTGATGACCAGCCAGCCTGACAGGATAAACCCCAGCAACTGAAACCCCAGCAGCGCAAAGAGGCGCGCAGGATCGATGCTGTCGGAATACCACAGGGACGACATGGCAAAGATCACCGCACCGCCCCCTATCACCAGCTTGACCAAAGGCGGTGCATGGCGGCGCAGCAACCCTTCGGTTAGGATCAGTACGGCCAATGGGATGATCGCCGCAGCGAAAAGGATCAGGATGCGAAACGCCTCAACCCCCGTCAGGATCATCAGCATCCGCCCTGCAAACAGCACCATCGTGATCCGCACACCAAAGAGAAACCGCCGGTTGATCGGGTCCCATTGGTCCCGGCGCACGAGTACTGTTTGCAGTACAAACAGCCCCACCAGCGCCGCGCAAGACAGGAAAAGCTGTGTGATGATTGTGGCGGCTGCAATCATTTGCGGCGGGCCTGATGTGGGCGCAGAATGGACCACGTGAGCGTGGTATCGGCCCAATGCACCGCAGGCAGCACAACGCGGCGCAGGGCCACTAAACCACCGGTTAGCAGCAGGGCAACCACCGCAGATTTTGGGACTTCGCGGGTCAGATATGTTCGCATCGCCGCCAAATCCATCTGGCCCAGTTGCAACACATCATCGCCGCGGTCATAGTCCAGCATCTCTGCGCAAAAGCTGTTGTAGTCGTCGTCGCGATGTTTGGGCGCGCTGTCCCAAGTTTTCTTCAGATCATCCGATCCGCCGGTATAGGCGTCGGTGATCACGAAACGGTCTTCGTCAAATCCGGCATCATCCCCTACCCCAAAAACGTAACGCTGGGTCGCCATAATCTCGCGCGCCAGCAACAAGTGGCTCAGCGTCCGCCGCCCTTGGCGCGGGCTGGGCCAGACATCGGAAAACATCTCGCTCACCATACCGACCACCGCGGGCACTTGCGTAACGTTCGACACCCAGACCGGGCGGAACTGGCGGCGAAAAAAGATCAGAAAACACGTCAGACCATAAAGCACCCAGGACAGGTTCTTGGATCGCTCATCAGGGTCAACCATGACAAGGCCCAGATGCAGCACATCGGTCGGGTGCGGGGCGGTATCAAGTTGCATCACCGCCAAGGCATTAAAAGCAACCGGTGTGCCGTCACGCCGGCAGACCAGCGTGATGATGACGGCACCCATGCGCTCTTTCTCACCCGAAAACACACCGTATGTCAGGCTGCCTGCATCCAATGTGCGGGCGGCGACGGTGCGCAGGTCAGCGCTGAGGGCGGCAAGGGCCGCGTCATCCATCCAAAGCCCCGGGCGCTCGACAATACGCACGACGTAATCTGCCCCGGTGCGCAGCGTGACATCCATATATTTGCGCCCGAAAGTCTTGAAGATTGTGCCGATCACCGTGCCACACCTATGCTTGCGCCGCCCACGTTAGGGGCGGCGCAAGGCAGGTACAAGTTTTGCGGTTCAGAGGTAGCGGTTCACCAGATTTTCCAGCCGCTCTTGCCGGCCAGAACGGGGTTCCGGGTTGGTGCCCTCTGCCAGCACTTTGGCCATGATGCTATCAAGGTCGCTGTTCAAAAGGCCCTTGCCCTCTGCGGTGTCCCATCCGGCATAGCGCGCGTCGCGTGCCGCCTCCAGCTTGCCATCCTCCAGCATTGCCGCTGCGGCTTTCAAACCTGCGGCACAGGCATCCATCCCGCCCACATGCGCAAGGATCAGATCCTCTGGATCCAGCGATTGACGCCGCAGTTTCGCGTCAAAATTCGTCCCGCCCGTGGTGAACCCACCCGCGCGCAGCACCTCGTAATAGGCCAAGGCCATTTCAGCCACATTGTTGGGGAATTGGTCCGTGTCCCAACCTGACTGATAGTCATTGCGGTTCATGTCGATGGAGCCAAAGATGCCCAGCTCACGCGCGACAGCCAATTCATGTTCAAAGGAATGGCCTGCCAGGATCGCATGACCCTGCTCGATATTCATCTTCACCTCACCTTCCAGACCGAAGTCTTTGAGGAATCCATAAACTGTGGCCACATCGTAGTCATACTGATGCTTGGTCGGTTCCTGCGGTTTCGGTTCGATCAGGATCGCACCTTTGAACCCCATCTTGTGTTTGTAATCGACAACCATCTGCAACATCCGCCCCGCCTGCTGGCGTTCGCGGCCCATGTCGGTGTTCAGCAGGGTTTCATAGCCCTCACGCCCACCCCATAGGACGTAGTTTTCGCCACCTAGTTTCATGGTCGCATCCATGCAGGTTTTGATGGTGGCGGCAGAATAGGCAAAAACATCCGGGTCCGGGTTTGTCGCCGCACCCGCCATAAAGCGTTTGTGCGAGAACAGGTTCGCCGTACCCCACAACAGTTTGACGCCAGTTTCGTCCATCTTTTCGGCAAAGTAATCAACGATCGCCTCTAAGTTCGCCGTGCTTTCGGAGAATGTTGCACCCTCTGGCCGCACGTCGGCATCGTGGAAGCAGAAATAGGGCACACCCAAAATCTGGAACATCTCGAACGCCACATCGGCCTTCATCCGGGCGGCATCCATGCTGTCGCCAAACCACGGGCGCTCAAAGGTCTGCCCGCCGAAAGGATCGCCACCGGGCCATGCGAAAGAGTGCCAATAGGCCGCGGCAAAACGCAGGTGATCTTTCATCGCTTTGCCCATGACCACTTCATTAGGGTTGTAGTGGCGAAAGGCAAAGTCACTGTCGCTATCGGGGCCTTCGTATGTGACGGCGGGAATGCCTTTGAAAAAGTCGGTCATGTCAGTCCTTTCAACGCGCCATAGCTGGCGCGGTATCTTTCATGCGCCTCTGCGAATGCGCTGGTGAGTGTGGTATCGGGATCAATTCTGCAGGCGATGTCAGGGGCGGTCGCAATCGCGACCCCTGCCCCAGTTGCGGCCATCATGCCAAGGCGGGCGGCGCCGAATGCACCGCCGAAATCGCCCGCGACGGGCAGTTCAATGGGCAGGCCCAGCGATGTCGCAATCGCCCGTACCCAATAGTCAGATTTCGACCCGCCGCCGACCGCGATCAAGCGGTTGATCTGGGTGCCTGTGGCATACAACGCATCATAGCTATCGCGGATGGCGTGCGTGACGCCCTCTAGCACGGCGCGCGCCATTGCGGCCTGATCGGTTGCGTGGTCCAGATGCAGGAATGACCCACGAACATTGGCGTCATTATGTGGGGTCCGTTCGCCGCCAAGATAAGGCAAAAACAGCGTGCGTTCCGGTGCCTGTAAGGGGCCAAGCGCCTCTGTCAGGTCGGCGGCAGGACTACCCGCGACCTTTGCAAACCAGTTTAGCGCATCAGCCGCAGCCAAGATCACGCCCATCTGGTGCCAGGTATCGGGCAATGCGTGACAAAACGTATGCACCGCCGTTGCCGCATCAGGTTGATAGGCATCTGAGGCTGCGAATAGCACGCCTGAAGTCCCCAGCGACACAAAAGCATCGCCCGCTTTCACAACACCCACGCCAACAGCACTTGCCGCATTATCTCCACCGCCGCCTGCCACGACGACACCTTTGTGTAAGCCCCATTTGGTGGCCAGTTCATCGCGGATTTGGCCAGACACCTCTGACCCTTCAACCAGTCGCGGCATCTGCGCACGGGTCATGGCCGTTGCGGCCAATAGATCGTCTGACCAATCGCGCTTGCCTACATCCAGCCAGCTGGTGCCAGCAGCATCCGACATTTCGGCCACGGCCTCACCTGTCAGCCACAGGCGCAAATAATCTTTGGGCAGCAAGACGCGGGCGGTTTTGGCGAACACCTCCGGCTCATGCTTTGCCACCCAGGCCAATTTGGGCGCGGTAAAGCCGGGAAAGACGATGTTGCCTGTCAGCGCGCGAAACTTTGGATCCGCATCCAGCGCAGCCGCTTCAACGGCAGAACGCGTGTCGTTCCACAAGATACAAGGCCGCAAGACCTGATCATTGGCGTCCAACAAAGTTGCGCCGTGCATTTGCCCCGACAGGCCAACCCCACGCACCGCCGCCAGCGACGTTTGCGCACCCAGCGCCTGCATTGCAGCATCCGCTGCATCCAACCAATCTACGGGGGCTTGTTCTGACCAACCGGGTGCCGGGCGCGCGGCATCCAAGGGCGCTGTCGCTTCTGCGACAATCGCCTGATCTTCGTCAATCAAAACAGCCTTGAGACCGGAAGTTCCCAGATCAAGACCGATATACATTACGCTGCCTTTTTCGGATTCTTACCCATGATGATCATCGAAAGAATGTCATCTTCGGTGACATCCTCGACCCGCTCTGTTCCAATCAACTGGCCGTTCTTCATCACGGACACGCGGTCACAAAGCTCCATCATTTCGCGGGTGTCGTGGCTGATCAGGAAAATGCCGAGGCCTTGCGCCTTTAGCTCTTTAATCAGGTCCGCAACCATCGCCGTTTCATGCACACCCAAAGCGGCCGTAGGTTCATCCATGATCAGGATGCGCGCGTTGAAATAGACCGCACGTGCAATCGCCACAGATTGGCGTTGACCACCCGACAAGGACCGCACAGGCTCTGAGAAACGTTTAAAGTTTGGGTTCAGCCGCGCCATGATCTTGCGCGATTCAGCCTCCATCGCCGTGTCATCAACCAGACCAAATTTAGTTGTGATTTCACGCCCCAGAAACAGGTTCGACGCCGCATCTAGGTTATCGGACAAGGCAAGCGTTTGGTAAATCGTCTCGATATTATGCGCGCGGGCGTCAATGGGGCTGTTGATTTCAACCTTCTTGCCGTCCACGAAAATCTCGCCTGCGTCCTTCTTATAGGCGCCGGAAAGGATCTTGATCAGCGTCGATTTACCCGCCCCGTTGTGGCCCAACAGGCCCACAACTTCGCCCGGCATCACGTCGATAGACACATCATCCACCGCTTTGATCCCGCCAAAATGGATCGAGATATTGCGCATTTCCAAAAGTGGGGTGCTCATCACGCGTCTCCTGTTTTGCGGCGGTAGATAATGTCGATCCAGACAGCGAGGATCAGCACGCCACCCACGATCATGTTCTGCAAAGGTGAGTCGACGCCGACCATGCCCATACCCGACACAAGCGCCTGCATGATCAAGGCACCAAGGATCGCGCCATAGATCGTGCCGACGCCACCGGCCAATGCAGTGCCACCTATTACGGCCGCTGCAATCACACGCAATTCGTCCAATTCACCTAAGGATGAACCGGCAGACCCCAGTCGGGCCGAGGCGATCACGGCGGCAATCGCCGTCAGCGCGCCCATCAGGGCGAAAACCTTGACGGTCAGCATGCGGGTGTTGATCCCAGACAGTTCCGCCGCATCCGGATTGCCCCCCATCGCAAAGACATAACGGCCAAAGCGGGTTTTCTTGGCGACGATTGTCATGGCAATTGTCACAAATAGGACGATGAGGACCGAGATTGGGAAACCGTAGGCTTCGGTGTAGCCTTCGGGCATTTCCAGCCCTTCCGCGGCAAAGCGGCGTTCCAGAATGCGTGTCGGCACCAGATAGGCATTCATGATGGCCGTAATCCCGCAGATTGCACCCACCAAGATCGCGCCCAGGGCGTATTCAGCCCAAAGGGGTTTGACGGCAAAACCATGGCTGATGTGCTTGCGCCGTGTGCTGATCAAGAACAGCACGGTCAGGATCGAACCGACAATGGCCAAGCCCCAACTTGCCGTGACACCGATGGTGCCTGAAGCACCGCCCAACATGACAAAATTCGGATCAAGCGGCGAAATCGTGGTCCCTTTGGATACCCACCATGCGCCACCGCGCCAGATCAGCAGACCGCCCAGCGTGACAATAAAGGATGGGATTGTCAGATAGCCAATCAACCAGCCTTGAAACCCACCAATGACAGCGCCAAGAACCAAGCCAATCAGCACGGTGATGATCCAGATGGAAGGATGACCGAACCCAACAAAGTCTGGCAAAATCTGAACCTGAATGACGCCCATCAGCATGCCGATGATGCCCAAGAGCGACCCGATCGACAGATCAATATTACGGGTCACAATGACAAAAACCATGCCTGTCGCCATCACCGCGACTGATGCTGTCTGCAATGTCAGCGTAAACAGGTTGCGCGGTGTCAAAAACGTGCCACCTGTGGCCACGTGAAACACCAAAGAGATCGCGATGAACGCACCGATCATGCCCAAAAGCCGCGTATCAATCTGTAGTGTTTTGATCAAATTACCAAGTCCGCCCGACATTGGCTCCCTCCCCTTCACCTGTCCCTGCAGGTGGTCTTAAAAGAAGGCCCCACCCGCTTTGCGGATGGGGCCATATCGTGGTGAGTGGTCGTTATTCGCAGACAGCAAGACCCGAGACACCCTGGCAAAGGACGTCTTTTTCGATCCAGCCGGCCTCCAGAACCAGGTTCAGGTTGCCTTGCGTGATGGGCTGTGGTGCCAGCAACATAGAGGTCACTGTTACGCCACCTGGTGATGTGAACTCACCAGCGCCTGCAACATCTGCCATTGCGGCACCGCCCGCCAGGGCGACAGCGATTTCACCGGCGTTGCGGCCCAGCTGGCGGCTGTCTTTCCAGACAGAAACCGTCTGCGTGCCAAGCGCCACACGGTTCAGCGCAGCATGGTCGCCGTCCTGACCGGACACAGGAATGCCGTCCATACCCTGCGCAGCAAGTGCAGCCACAACACCGCCGGCCGTACCGTCGTTGGATGCAACAACTGCATCAACGTCGTTGTTGGTCTGTGTCAGGATCTGCTCCATATTGCGCTGCGCATTCGATGGCTGCCAGCCGTCTGTATAGGCCTCGCCCACAATCGTGATCGCGCCGCTATCGATGGCTGCTTGCAGCACCTCTTGCTGACCGCCGCGCAGGAAGTCAGAGTTGGGGTCGGTTGGTGACCCTTTGATCATGACGTAGTTACCTTCAGGCTGCGCTTCGAAAACAGCTGCGGCCTGCAAACGACCAACTTCGACGTTATCGAAAGTCAGGTAGAATGCGCGTGGATCTTCGATCAGACGGTCATAGCCAATGACAGGAATGCCAGCTGCTTCGGCAGCATCCAGTGCCGGTCCAATCGAAGCGCCATCCTGCGCGAGGATGATCAGCGCATCAACGCCCTGTGTGATCAGGCTTTCAACGTCGGCCAACTGCTTGGTCGCGGATGACTGCGCATCGGCGGACAGGTATTTCGCACCGGCAGCTTCCAATGCGCCCAGCATCGCAGCTTCGTCAGTTTTCCAGCGCTCTTCCTGAAAATCAGACCAGCTGACGCCAACGGTCACGCCGTGACCATCGGCAAAGGCCACAGTGCTGAAACCGGCAGCCACAACGGCCGCCATAATAACGGATTTATGCATATTTTCCTCCCATAGTGTGCCCCATGCATTGGGACGCGAGTCTTTTGACCCTACGTCGACAGCATGACGTATTAAATTCAGTTGTCAAAATAAAAATTGCCATAAAATGCGAAAATATTCCTTTTCAGCTGCCGATTTATTGGGCAGTCTAGAAAAACATACCGCAAATGGCAGGCATGTGCCCCACATTACTTCAAGGTATAAACTATGTATGACGTGACAGACGACCAAAACGACGAATCACAGTCTGTTTCTGGCTGTGGCCCATTGTTGTCGACAGACACGCCAGACGCCAAGCCTTTACGTCAACAGGTATTTGAGCACGTGCGCGCACATGGCCGCGCCGCCCGTGCGGATGTGACACGCGCGATCGGGATAAGCGCAGGGTCTGCGACGACTTTGACGGCTGATCTGATCGCCGCCGGTCTGCTGCGAGAGGTCGAAGGGCTGCCGCGTGAAACTGGCCGTGGCCGCCCACCCGTGGCCTTAGAGGTTATTCCGGAAGCGCGCCATGTGATCGGCATCAAGCTGGCGGATGAAGTTCATTCTGCCGTGCTTTCTGATTTGGCAGGTCACGTTGTAGCAGATGTGACCATGCCATCAGCCCATGGACGCAAACCGCTCAACAACCTGCTGGAAGAAATTGATCAGCTCATGGACCTTGTGCTGAAGCAAGCAGGCAAGCAGCTGTCCAGCATATCAGCGGTGGGCATTGGCATGTCGGGGATCGTTGATAACAGTACAGGATCTGTCGCCTGGTCCCCCCTGGTGGAAGGGACCGACATTGACCTGCGCACCGCCTTTCTTGCGCGGTTTGGGGTCCCGCTGCATGTCGACAATGACACCAATGTGTTGAGCTTGGCCGAGTTGTGGTTTGGCGCGGGGCGTTCGATTTCGGATTTCGCAGTTGTGACAATTGAGAACGGCGTTGGCATGGGGCTGGTGCTGGACAACCGCCTGTTCCGCGGGGCGCGCGGCATGGGGTTGGAACTCGGGCACACCAAGGTGCAACTCGACGGGGCTTTATGCCGTTGCGGGCAACGCGGCTGTCTAGAGGCTTATTTGGCTGACTATGCACTGGCGCGCGAGGCCGCTACCGCACTCAACCGCAACCCGCGCATGCCACAAAGCACCAATGGAATGCTTGATGAGTTATTTGCGCAAGCCAAAGCCGGAAATGAGGCCGCGCGCACAATCTTTCGCCGCGCAGGGCGCTATCTGTCCGCTGGCCTGTCGAATGTCATCCAACTCTTTGATCCCGGCCTGATCATCCTATCGGGCGAGCGGATGCAATATGATTATCTCTATGCCGAGGAAGTACTGGCCGAGATGCAAAAGCTGACGCTGAGCGACGGGCGCACCCCTTGCAAGGTCGAAATCCACGCTTGGGGCGGTATGATTTGGGCGCGTGGCGCAACAGCCCTGGCCCTAGAGGCCGTGACAGATGCCGCCTTGGGCGACGCGCGCGCATGATCCGGCCCGTTGCGATCTTGCTTGCGGCAAGTCCTGCTGTTGCTGACCCGTTGTTTGAAGATCGCTCAGCTGGTTTGCCAAACCACATCTATGGCGGCGGGTGGGAGCATTTTGTGGGGGGTGGTGTTGCTGTCTTTGACTGCAATGGTGATGACCTGCCAGATATGTTTGCCGCCGGCGGTGAAAACCCTGCGGCTTTGATGGTGAACCAAGGTAATTTTCAATTCACTGCAGCGCCATTCGTGCCCATCACCGGGGTCACCGGCGCCTTCCCGCTGGATATCAACGCCGATGGTTTTATGGACCTATTCGTCATGCGCGTTGGCAAAAATCGCCTGATGATGGGGCGAGATGACTGCCGCTTTGCCGAAGGTAGCTTGCTGCCGCCAGCGGATGATTGGACCACCGCCTTTTCGGCCTGGTGGGAAGATGACAGTCTGAAAATGGCCATCGGAAACTACGTGGATCGCAGTGATCCCGAAGGCCCCTTTGGTGCTTGCGACGACAACTACATTCTGCGCCAAGGTCAGGGTGATTATGTCGCCACCCCCCTCACCCCCGGTTTCTGTCCCCTGTCCATGCTGGCCGCCAATGACGCGCGCGGGCGGCCGACCTTACGCATCTCAAACGACCGCCACTACTACGTGCGTGGCGGGTTCGAACAGATGTGGGATATCGCCGATCAGCGCTTTCTGGGGGCCGAGGATGGCTGGCAGAATGTCTCGCTTTGGGGCATGGGCATCGCGAGCCGCGACCTGACAGGCGATGGCCGGGATGAGGTGATGCTGACCTCGATGGGTGATCAACTGATGCAGATTGCGGGTGATGATGGCACCTATGCTGCGGCCCCTTTCACCATTGGCACCTACGCCCAACGCCCCCATACGGGCGATGACGGGCGGCCATCGACCGGTTGGCATGCCGAATTTGCGGATGTCGATAATGATGGGCGGGCAGATTTATTTATCGCCAAGGGCAATGTTGATCAGATGCCAGGGCTGGCGATCAAAGACCCCAATAACCTGCTGATACAGAACGCTGATGGCACCTTTCGTGAAACCGCCCAGCAGGCAGGCGTGGCCACGAAAGAGCGATCCCGCGGTGCGGCTTTGGCCGATTTTGATGGCGATGGGCGCTTGGATTTGGTGGTGATGAATCGCCGCGCCCCGATGGAGCTTTACCGCAATATCACCCAGGACACGGGCAACTGGCTGGCCGTGGCACTTTCGCAGAGCGGAGCAAACGTGAATGCCGTTGGCGCAACAGTCATTGCTACGGCGGGCGACCTGCGCCAAAGCCAGCAACTGACCGTCGGTGGCGGGCATGCAGGTGGCAAGGCCGTGCCGCTGCATTTCGGCTTGGGTGATGCGGCAGAGGCTGTGATCACCGTGCGTTGGCCAGACGGCGCGGAAACCACGCATCCTGCAACGGCCGGGCAAGTGATTAATCTGACGCGCTAAGTTTTACGGGCGATCAACAGGCAAGCCGCTTGGGACAGCGGCTGGGATCCCCAAACGCCCTTGCTGCGCCGCCGGGTCTGTCAGCGTATCGAGAAAGGCCAGCAAGGCGGTCACATCTGCATCGCTAATCCTGCTTGGTTCAAAAGCAACGGACTGCGCAATCGCGTCCGCCCCTGCCATCCCACGGCTGTCATCGACCGGCAGGTCGGGCAACAACGCCGCGTTCAGATCATAGGTTTGCAACGCTGTGACCGGATCAAGATGCGCCTCAATAAAGCGGCGCAGGTCAGCATGCCCGCCTGCGTGCCCGTAAGGTGCGGTCAGCGCGACATTGCGCAATGATGGTGTGCGGAAGGCGTAAAGGTCCGCCGGGTCGCCTGTGACCCGAAAACGCCCTTCGTCGCGCGCATGGCTTTCAAAACGCGCCGCTTTCCCAGGGCCGATCTGCGGGGCGCCCATCGCGTGAAAATCATGATCGGTCAGGAACGGCCCGCTATGACAGCTTGCACAGCCCGCTTCACCATAAAAGAGCGCCATCCCGGTCGCGGCGGGTTCAGGCAGTACCGCCTCACCCCGCAATACAGCATCATAAATTGAGGTGTCAGAGCGCCATTCAAAGGCCATGAACGCCGCGACTGCGTTTGAGATGTCGGCAAAGGTGATCTGATCAGCCGTGTCGATATGATCGTAAACCGCCACGAAATCATCCGCATAGGCCGGAATATCACCCACGCGTCGCGCAATGATGTCCCAAGCACCGCCCTGCCCGGTGATTACACCGCGCCGCACGGCTTGGGCCACATCATTTTCACTGTAGTGCCCGGCCATCTCATCCGGGCTGAGGACGGGAAACATGGTTTGCGCCGATAAAAGCGAGGCAAAGCCAGTGACCATATCCGCATCCAGCGGGGTGCGTAGACCACCGGGGCGATCCGGATCAACCTCGATCCGGCCATCATGGAACAAGACGGTGAACTCATGCGCACCGAGGTTAAACAGCGCGGGTGCGTTTCTTGGGATACGCTGTTCCGGCATATTATCAGGGTCTGCAACGCGTTTGGGGCCCAGCCCGACACCGCCATCCCCGATACCCAGCGACAGACCGTCGCCCGTGCCAAAGGCCGGGTGGTGACAGGTCGCGCAGGATACCGTGCCATTGCCGGACAGGATAGGATCGTAGAACAAAAGCTGCCCAAGCCGGGCTTCCATTTCGTCAACAGGGGCAAAGTCGGCATCCGTCAGGGGTGCTGGCAAACCTTCACCGGACGCTGCTTGCGCCATCACAATCGCAACTGCACTGAAACCTATCCGCATCACCAATCCCCCCGTCTTTGCACCTATGGTTAGCATGGTGCGCGAAAGGAACAAGTGGTGACGGCTATTCCATTTTCTGTCGGATCCGATTGACCATGAACCACACCAGCCCCAGCACAATCGGGGTCACTACCGCCGCCATGCCGGTTTTGCCGATGCCCAGTGTTTCCTCCAAGGGGCCGGTCATATTCAGCACCAGATTGACGGCATAATAGCTGATTGCAACGACGGACAATCCTTCGACCGTGCGCTGCAACCGCAGTTGCAGATCGGCGCGTCTGTCCATGCTGGTCAGCAATTCCTGGTTCTGGGCAGACCGTTCAACATCCACGCGCGTTCGTAGCAGATCACCGGCGCGCAGCGCGCGGTCTGACATGGCTTGCAAACGTTCTTGCGTCGATTTGACGGTGCGCATCGCCGGATCAAAGCGGCGCATCATAAATTCGCCAAAGGTTTGCCGCCCGGTAAACCGTTCCTCGCGCAGCACGTTGATGCGCTGGTTGACGATTGTCTCATACGCCCCTGTCGCGCCGAAACGAAAGGATGATTGCGCAATCGTGTTTTCGATCTCGGAGGAGACATCCAGCAAAGCATCCAGCACTTTTGCTGCATCAGCGTCAGGGCTACGCATGTCCTCCAACAAACTGGTCAGGCGGCGGTCAAACTCACCCATCTTGGGCCCCAGTGTCCGCACCCGATCTAGGCCCAGCATCGACATCGCCTTATAGGTCTCAATCTCACACAACCGCTGGACCACACGTCCGACGCGTCGGTCGCCGACATGCGGACGTGCAAAGACGGCAAAGCGCATGTGACCTGCAGGATCGATACGGAAATCACCAGCCACGACCAGATCATCCTCAACCACCCTGCTGATGGCCAGGCTTTCTGGCACGAACCAGTCACGGGCCTTATCGGTAATGCCATCATCCCCATCAGCCACTTCGATGCGGATCAAGGCAGAGGTGACGCGCGTCCCAGGTGCCGCCTCTAGCCAGTCTTGTGGGAAGATTGCAAAAGTCGCCGCATCAAAGGGCCGTTCTGCCAAACCTTCGCCGAAAATCGTATAGGTCACAAACTCTGTATGGCTTTCCCATTTCAGCCGGTGTTTGCCGATTGTACCAAAGTAATGTGTGGCGTCTGGCTGCGGGTGTTGTGCGCCAAAACGGTCTAAGAGCGCGATCAGATGCGCGCGGTCCGCATCACGGTCGCGGCCTGCGGCGTTTTCAGCCGGTTTGATCGCAAGATAGGCCGCACGGCTGGGGGCATTGACCGCCGGGAACGGGCGGGCATGCAGTTCATTCGCCATCGTATAGCGCAGAGGGTGGTCTTCGATCGGCGGCATGGCCTGAACCTTTGTCATTCACTCATGCGGCAACCTAGCGGCATTCTGCCGCAAGTAAACCAAAAAAATGTTTCTTATTAAAGAGTTACCAGAGTACAATCGTATACCGTGCAGCGAAGGCTCTGCGATGCTAAAGAGGTGTTTGCGTATATGTTTTCACAATAGCGAAACGTTAAGATGGCCGCTGCAAGGGTGCAGCCAACATAACACCGTAGACGCCCGCGCATCACACGCGCTAGGCAGGGCTATGACCCATGTCATTCTTTTCAACAAACCTTTTGGCGTGCTGTCGCAGTTCACCGACGTCAAAAGCCCCACGCCGCGCCCGACCCTCTCGGGGTTTATTGATGTACCGGGCGTCTATCCCGCGGGGCGGTTGGACCGCGATAGTGAGGGGCTGTTGGTGCTGACAGATGACGGTAAGTTGCAAGCCCGCATTGCTGATCCCAAGAACAAGATGAGCAAAACCTATCTGGTGCAAGTGGAAGGCGCGCCAACGGAGAAAGACCTCGCACTCTTGCGCGATGGCGTGAACCTGAAAGACGGCCCAACCCGCCCTGCTAAGCTGCGCCTGATTGATCCGCCCCTTCTATGGGATCGCGACCCACCAGTCCGATATCGCAAGTCTGTGCCTGATCAATGGCTAGAAATCACAATCAGTGAGGGGCGCAATAGGCAGGTGCGCCGCATGACCGCGCATATCGGCTTTCCCACCCTTAGGCTGGTGCGCTGGCGTGTGGGCAATTGGACATTGGATGGCATTGAAAGCGGGCAATTTATCACCACGGCAGGGTAAGGCTTGCCGGGCGGGCGGACCCGGTTTCAAAATTTCTTTGCCAATGGGCTGAATAAATTGATGCTGATAGACGTAGACTAAGGCGGCCTAGACTGCGCTCCAACACCAGCCGCACATAGCGTAACTTCGGCAAGGCACGCCGCCACGCCATTTCGTAGAGAGAAGGATCCACACCAATGACCGAAGCACTTGACTGGATTTCCGTAGGCCATGTGGATGATTTGCCCGAAGGGCGCGTCAAAACCGTGACCGCGCGCACCACATCGATCTGCCTTGTGCATTTCGACGGTCAATGGTCGGCGATGAACAATCACTGCCCTCACCAACGCGGACCATTGGGTGAAGGATCGATTGAAAAGGGCGTCGATGACAAATGCTGGATCCGTTGCCCCTGGCATGGTTGGGACTTTGATCCGCTGACTGGCAAACCACCCGGCGGCCATGAAGATACCGGGCAAGAGATGTACCCTATCGATATTCGCGATGGTGAGATTTTCGTGGGGCTGGAAGCCGAACCACCACATGAGACAACCGTGACCGATGTGATGGTCGAAACGATGACCAATTGGGGCGTCCAGTCGGTCTTTGGCATGGTGGGGCATTCCAACTTGGGCCTTGCCGATGCGATCCGACTGGCGGTCGCGGACA
>JBCAZI010000059.1:0-18859 GCA_038533095.1 Pseudomonadota bacterium | reverse complement strand
AACGCGAACCAGCCGTGCAAGATCGTTTCGTTGATCTTTGAGAAGATGTTCTCAAAATACTTGATCATACCTGCACCAAGTACCGGACCAATGAGCGTGCCCGCACCGCCCAGAATAGTCATCAAGACGACCTCACCAGAGGCGGTCCATTGCATCCGCTCGGCCCCTGCCAGAGGGTCCATCGACGCCATCAACCCGCCTGCAAGTCCCGCATACATGCCAGAGATCACAAAGGCCGCCAACGTATAGGGCCGTGCGTTCAGGCCAGTATAGCTCATCCTTGTTTGGTTGGATTTGATCGCGCGCAGCATCATGCCGAAAGGTGACCGGAAGATACGGATCGACATGTAGAAGGCGAAGATCATAAAGATCGCAGCCAGGTAGTAGCCGACGTTGAAGGTGAACAGCCATCCACCTACGGCTAGTTCCATGCTTGACCGCATTTCAAGCCCAAAGAGCGCGGGGACGGGGATGTTGCCGGTTGCTGTTTGCGAGGCGCCAAAGATGCGCGGATCATCTAGCGCCAGCTGCAGCCCAGTTTCACCGCCCGTAATCGGTGTCAGGACCGAGTAGGCCAACCGGTAGGACATCTCGGCAAAGGCCAGCGTCAGGATCGAGAAGTAGATCCCGGACCGGCGCAGCGAGACGAACCCGATGATCAGCGCGAAGATGCCTGCGATTATCACCGACAGGATGATCGCGGGGATGATGTTCATGCTCAGCAGCTTGAACATCCAGACGGCCGAGTAGGAACCGACCCAGGAAGGCGGCATGACCAAAGGACAGGTACCCAGTCAGACCGAACAGGATATTGAACCCGATGGCAAAGATACCAAAGATCACAAAGCGCTGCATCAGGTCAGGGTAGCCTGCGTTGAACTGCGCCATCTCGGACCCTTCAGGGAAGGGGTTGAGGATGAAAGGTGCGAACATGGTCAAACCAATGACGATGAGCAGCAGACGAAAGTCTTTCTTTTCTAGTCCGAGCATCGGCTTATTCCTCCATCACGCCTTTGCGACCCATCAGGCCACGCGGACGCGTCAACAGAATGATAATTGCGACAAGGTAGATGATGATCTGGTTGATCCCGGGCAGCACGTCGATGACTTGAGACATCGAGGCGAAGCTTTCCAGGATACCAAGCAGAAAGCCTGCAGCAACCGCACCGGGCAAGGAGCCCATGCCGCCAACAACCACCACAACAAAGCTGAGCACGAGGAAGTCCATGCCCATGTGATAGTTGGGCGAGTTGATGGGGGCGTACATCACGCCCGCCAGACCCGCGACCGCGGCCGCAATCCCGAACATGATGGTAAACCGCTTGTCGATATCGATACCGAGGATACCTACGGTCTCGCGGTCAGCCATGCCAGCACGTACCACCATGCCAAAGGTCGTGAATTGCAGAAAGGCAAAGACCGCACCAATGATCACAACCGAGAAGAAGAAGTACACCAGACGCCAGTAGGGGTAGATGATCTGGTTGGGGTCAAAACCAAGAACCACACCAAAATCAAAGCTGCCAACAAAGGCCTCTGGTGCGGGCGTTGGAATTGGGTTTGCGCCGTAGAAGTATTTGACGATCTCTTGGATCACGATGGCCAGGCCAAAGGTCACAAGGATCTGGTCCGCGTGCGGGCGTTTGTAGAAGTGCTTGATCAGGCCCCGCTCCATGATAAAGCCGATGGCCACCATTACGGGGATCGCAATCAGGATCGAAATCGGGACGGCCCAGTCGATGATCGCATCACCGGCGGCCTGCCCGAAAAAGTCATAGACGTATGGCACATCCACTTGCAGCGGGTTGCCCAGAAAGTCAGTCCGTGTTTCGTCGATAACTTTGTGGCTGAGTGTCAGTAGATTGCTGACGGTCACAGCGACAAATGCGCCAAGCATGAACAATGCGCCATGCGCAAAATTCACGACTCCCAGCGTGCCAAAGATCAGCGTCAGGCCTAGCGCAATCAGCGCATAGGCCGAGCCCTTATCAAGCCCGTTGAGAATTTGAAGAATGAACTGGTCCATCTGATGACCCCCGATCAGTTATGGGAACGTGCTATAGGTGCACTTGGTGATGCCACTGCCGAAAGTCGGCGTCGCATGACCCTTAAGGTGCGAGCCACCCCAAAAGGGGTGACCCGCGAAGTCTTGGTATTAAGCGCCTGGGTTACAGGAGCCCAGTGCACCACCAGCGAATTGCGGGTGATCAGCTGGGTATGTCACCTGCGCCGCAGGCGTCACTTCAACGATCTCGAGAAGGTCGAATTCGTTGTCTGGGTTCTCTTTACCCTTCACAACCAGCACGTCTTTGAAGCACTGGTGGTCTTCGCCACGGTACAGTGTTGGGCCGTTGCCCAGACCGTCGAACTCGAAATCTTCGAGTGCTTCGACAACCGCGCATGGGTTGAACGAACCGGCGCGGGTGACCGCATCTGCATAAAGCAGTGTCTGCACGTAGCATGTGTGCGCCGCCTGTGACGGCGGGAAGCCGTATTTTGTACCGAACGAACGGACAAATGCCTGCGAACCTGCGTCCTGCAGCGACCAGTGCCAGTTTGTGGACCCGAAGATGCCTTTAACGTTTGCACCCGCACCTTTCGCCATCAGGCGAGAGTAGAGCGGCACAACAATTTCGAAGTTCTGACCGTTGGCTTGTGCTTCACGCAGACCGAACTGAACCGCGTTGGTCAGTGAGTTCACCATGTTACCGCCGTAGTGGTTCAGAACCAGAACGTCAGCACCAGAGTTCAGAACAGGTGCAATATAGGAAGAGAAGTCCGTCTGTGTCAGCGGTGTCAGCACCGTGTTCACAGTTTCCCAACCCATTGCTTCTGTCGAAGACTGCACAGCTTCCTGTGTGGTGTAACCCCAGTTATAGTCCGCTGTCAGGTGGTAGGCCTTACGGTTGTTACCGTATGCCGCTTCAAGCACTGGCGCCAGCGCCGCACCAGACATGTATGAGTTAAAGAAGTGACGGAAACCGTTGGCCCGCTTGTCCTTACCCGTTGTGTCGTTTGAGTGTGTCAGACCAGCCATAAAGATGATGCCAGCCTCTTGGCAAAGCGCCTGCACAGCAACAGCCACACCTGAGGATGAACCACCGGTAATCATCACGGCGCCGTCTTTTTCGATCATCGAACGCGCGGAAGCACGCGCTGCGTCAGACTTTGTCTGCGTATCACCGGTGACATACTTTACTTCGCGGCCCAAAATGCCCGCGCCGTCCAGCGCTTGTGATGAGAAGGTCGACAGCATGCCGCCGTCACCGCCACCGTTCAGGTGCTCAACCGCCAATTCATAAGCGCGCAGTTCGTCCGCGCCCTCATCCGCGTAAGGACCAGTCTGCGGTACGTTGAAGCCAAGAATGACTTCACTATCGCCTGGCGCGTTCGTGAAACCCGCGTGGGCGTCAGCGCGCAAATACTGCGGCAGGGCAAGGCCAGCACTGGCAACCATACCAGTTTTGAGCACACCACGACGCGAGAAATTAGATTTGGACATTATTATCCTCCCTTAAGATTGAAGCTGATTGGTTCTGTGCGACCAACCCGCACGCACTTGTTAGTACGCGTTTACTGTCAAAGAAGTAGAGCGTTTCGCCAACAAACCATTGAAGGCGCTGGACTAATTTGTAAATTTATGAACAATATGGAGTTAAATTTCGTAAATGCATTTTCTCGCATATGCAGAAAGCCACTGAAACCAATAGGGGAATTCATGATGCCGGAGCACAGATTGGTTGGTTCGCGTATTCGAGAAAAACGGCTCGACCGTGGGTTGAGGCAGGCATCTGTTGCCGAAACAGTGGGTATATCACCTTCTTATTTGAACTTAATCGAACACAATCGGCGCAGAATCGGTGGCAAATTGTTGGCAGATTTAGCCCGCGTGCTTGATGTGGATACGGGGCTTTTGGCTGATGGGGCTGATCGCGATACTCTGGATCAGATGCGCGGTGCTGCGGCAGGGCTGAGCAGTCAAGTAGAGCTGGATCGCACCGAGGAATTGGCCGCCCGCTTTCCGGGTTGGGCCGCCCTGATCGCCGAACAAGCGCGCAAAATCGCGGCGCTGGAAGAACGCAGTCAGGTTCTGACCGACCGTATCGCCTATGATCCGCAACTTGCCGGATCGTTGCACGAGGTGATTTCGGCGGTCAGTGCGATCCGGTCTTCGGCATCCATTTTGGTCGGGCCTGAAGATTTGGATCAAGACTGGCAGCGTCGCTTTCACGAAAACATTCACAAAGATAGCGTACGTTTGG
Source organism: Pseudomonadota bacterium (assembly GCA_038533095.1). Classification (GTDB taxonomy): domain Bacteria; phylum Pseudomonadota; class Alphaproteobacteria; order Rhodobacterales; family Rhodobacteraceae; genus Yoonia. Next base: position 14,597 of record JBCAZI010000059.1, on the reverse strand, counting down.
CCGACAGCAGCGAAGCGCTGATCGCTTATCTGGAAGCGCCGGAAGGTGTGTTGGAACAATCCGGTTCGCCCTTCGAAGCGGTCGAGCATTTTATGCAAAAGAACAGCTGGCATTTGCCTGCGCTGGAAGAAGGTGCAGCGCTGACTGAGGTTTTGAAAACTGCGGGGCTAGAGGGACCTGCCAAGACAGTCTTGCGCAAGGTGCTGGATGACTATGCGGGGGGCGTCGCACGGTTGCCCTTGGCGCAGTTTGAGAAGGCCTGCCGCAAATTCAACTATGATCCTGCCGCCCTTGCGCAAAATTTCAATATATCCCTTACGATGGTGATGCGCCGCTTGGCGCATCTGCCACCGGATAAAGGACACCCGCCGATCGGGCTGGTCATTTGCGATGCCGCGGCGGCACTTACCCTCGTGAAACCCGTGCCAGGGTTTACGATACCGCGGTCGGTCGGGGCTTGCCCGCTTTGGCCGCTCTATGGTGCATTAAGCAGGCCGCATCAGCCAATCCGCATGGATGTTGCCTTGCCGGGGCGCAATGGCACGCGTGTCTTGTGTTTCGCAGTCGCAGAGGCGAAGGGGCAAGAGTCTTTCGACGCCCCGCCTGCCTTGCAAAGCATGATGCTGGTCATGCCAGACCCGCCAGAAACCGCTGCTGATCCCTATCCGGTGGGCGTGTCCTGCCGGATATGCCCACGCAGCGGCTGCGCCAGCCGTCGTGAACCAGCGCTTAAGGGTATGGATATCCAAACAGTTCTTTGACAGCCCAGAAATTTGACGTGATAGTTGCGCGCGGGGCACCTTCGCAACGCGGGGGATCAAGAGGGAGGCGATGAAATGGGCAAACGTGTCCTTTTGATCGAAGACGAACCAAACATTATCGAAGCAATCAGCTTTATCCTGTCGCGTGATGGGTGGACTGTGCACACACATGAAGATGGCACATCGGCGATGGATAAGGTGCTGGCGATGCCGCCCGACATGATTATCCTTGATGTGATGTTGCCGGGCCGCAGCGGGTTTGACATTTTGCGGGACCTGCGTGGGCATCATACAACCAGTCAGACACCGGTGATGATGCTGACCGCGCGCGGGCAGGAGAAAGATCGCGATCTGGCGATGCGTCTGGGCGCAAACCTATTTATGACCAAACCCTTTTCGAACGCAGAGGTGCGCGACCACGTGCGCAACCTGATGGAAGCATGAGCCGCAAACCGACACCGCCGCTATTTTTGCAGCGGGCCAGCTACCGCCAGCGGCGGGTCAGGGATGCGGCCAAGCTCTTGCCTTTTGCAGGCATTGTTCTGCTGACTATCCCATTGGCGTGGTCGGCCGGCCAGACCGAGGATGGGATCGGCGCCGGTGGTTTGCTTTATGTTTTTGGTGTCTGGTTATTTCTGATCATTTTGACAGCCGTTCTGGCCGCATTGATGCGCAAAGACCCAGTGCTTTCATCGCAGGACACCCCAGAGGAATGACCTCGTTCAACGCCCTTATCGTTGTGGCGCTGGGCTATGTGGTGTTTTTGTTTGGCATCGCCTTCATTGCCGAACGGCGTGCCGCGAATGGCCATTCCAATTGGTTGACCTCGCCTTGGATTTATACCCTGTCACTCAGCATTTATTGTACCGCCTGGACCTTTTATGGCGCGGTTGGATATGCCGCGCGGTCAGGGTTGGAATTCGTGACGATCTATCTTGGCCCAACCCTGGTGATGGTCGGCTGGTGGTGGATATTGCGCCGTTTGGTCCGCATTGGACGCGCGCAGCGGATCACCTCGATCGCTGATCTTGTTTCGTCGCGGTTTGGCAAATCAACGCAGCTGGGCATGATCGTCACTGTCATTTCGGTCATCGCGGGCACACCCTATATTGCTTTGCAGCTGCAATCAGTCACCTTGTCTTTTGCTGTCTTTGCCCAAAGCGAAGGGGTGAATTGGGATCAGCCCGATTTTGTTGTGACAGCGATGTGGGTGGCGATCGGCCTTGCTGTCTTTACCGTAATCTTCGGAACCCGGAACTTGGACGCGAATGAGCGCCACCACGGCGTGGTGATTGCGGTCGCCGTCGAAGCTGTGGTCAAATTGCTGGCGCTGGTGGCGGTTGGTGTCTTTGTGGTCTGGGGCATCGCGGGCGGACCGATAGAGATGATCGACCGTATCGACCAATCCGACATTGTCTTGTGGAACGCCGACAGCAGCCGTTGGATCAGCCTCATATTTCTGTCGGGCGCCGCATTTCTATGCCTGCCTCGCATGTTTCAGGTGCTGGTGGTTGAAAACGCGGATGAGCGCCACCTGCATATCGCCAGCTGGGCCTTCCCGCTTTACCTGTTCATGATGAGCCTGTTTGTGGTGCCCATTGCAGTCATTGGCCTTGATTTACTGCCCCCAGGCAGCAACCCTGACCTCTTTGTTTTGACCGTACCTCTGAGCGAAGGGCGCGACGGTCTTGCGGTCTTGTCTTTCCTGGGTGGTTTTTCTTCGGCCACCTCGATGGTGATCGTCGCGACCATCGCCTTGGCTACGATGGTGTCAAACCACATCGTGGTGCCAATCTGGCTTAGCCGGCAGGCCCAACAGCAAGCGATGATGTCGGGCGATGTCCGCAACGTCATCTTGCTGGCCCGGCGGCTGTCGGTTGCGGCGATTATCGCGCTGGGGTTTTTCTATTATCGCCTGTCGGGTGGCGGCACGGCACTGGCGGCCATCGGTTTGATTTCCTTTACTGGTGCGGTGCAAATCCTGCCTGCGATGATTGGGGGTATGTTCTGGCGCGGGGCCACCGGCGTTGGTGCTGCGGCGGGTTTGATCACCGGGCTGATCATCTGGATGTGGAGCCTGTTTTTGCCCAGTTTCGGCGTTGATGCGGTGATCAGCCAGGCTGTGATGGACAATGGGCCCTTTGGTCTATCTTGGCTGCGGCCGCAGGCCCTATTCTGGGTCAGCGGCCTTGACCCATTGGTCCACGGTATTTTGTGGTCGATGGTCCTGAATGCCGCGATGTTTGTGATCTGCTCGCTTTTGACCTTTCCCGCCCCATTGGAGCGTTTGCAGGGCGCGCAATTTGTCAACGTCTTTGCGCATTCGACGGCAGCACCTGCTTGGTCAGCTGCCGCAGCCGGCGCGGAAGACCTGCTGATCATGGCGCAACGGATCATGGGCAGCAAAGAAGCGCAGGCCGTCTTCACGCAAGAGGCCGCGCGGCAAGGCAAGGCAGGTTACTTGCCTGACGTGACACCTGACTTTATCGAACGACTGGAGCGGGTCTTGGCCGGGTCCGTGGGTGCGGCCACGGCCCACGCCATGATTGGCCAGCTGATCGGCGGCAGCAGCGTGTCAGTCGAAGACCTGATCGCGGTGGCCGATGAAGCGGCGCAAATTCTGGAATACTCCAATCAGCTTGAAGCCAAGTCACAAGAACAAGACCGCACCGCGCGCGCCTTGCGGGCGGCCAATGATAAGCTGACGGCATTGTCAATTCAGAAAGATGCGTTCCTGAGCCAGATTAGCCATGAACTCCGCACGCCGATGACCTCTATCCGGTCATTTTCGGATATCCTGCGCGAAGGTGCGATGACGGATGAAGAGCAGGAACGCTACGCCAGCATTATTCATGATGAGGCAGTCCGGCTGACCCGACTGTTGGATGATTTGCTGGACCTGTCAGTCCTTGAAAACGGGCAAGTGGAACTGCGGGAACAAGCCGGTGAGCTTTCCGATCTACTGGACCGCGCGGTGCGTGCTGCGGGCTCCCATGATGGTGTTTTGGATGTTCAGCGCGACCACAGTCAGGAACAGCTTCGCCTGGTCACTGATTTGGACCGGCTGACCCAGGTTTTCATCAATCTGATCGCGAATGCGCGCAAATACTGCGATGCAGAAGACCCAAAGCTACAGATCAAAGTGCATCAGGAAAAAGGTAACTACCTGGTTGATTTCATTGATAATGGCAGTGGGATTGCACCTGAAAACCAGGATTTGATTTTCGAAAAATTCTCACGCGTGGCAGATGGATCAAAGGCAGGTGGTGCGGGGCTGGGGCTGGCGATTTGTCGTGAAGTCATGCACCGGTTGGGTGGCGATGTATCCTATCTTTCGTTGGATGGCGGCACGGCGTTTCGGGTACGGTTGCCGCAGGTCACAGCTGTGGCCGCGTTAGAGGAAACGTAACACGTTTTCGCTATGAATACCGCAGAATATCTGTGACAGGCCTATGACTGAAAGCACACAAGTGACATTGCTGCGGCGGATGACCCGCCCGCAGGGGGATGAGGTTGCGGAAAATCCGCTGACCTCTTCGCGTGCTGTGCGCTTGGCTTTGACGAAGGCCGCCAATGATACGGTTGGTCTGGTGCTGACCGTGCAAAGCGTTGCGGAAGAGGTGACGGGTCTTGATGACATGCTGGGCACATTGGCCGAAGAGCTGATGTTGGTTGGGCTGGAACGGGCAGGTGCACTGACCGGGCTGATCGCGCTGGATATGGAAATGCGCGCCGCTGTGGTCGAAATGGAAACGATGGGTGCCGTGCTGACCCAAAGGGCAGAGGCGCGCGCGCCAACGCTGACGGATAAGACCCTTTGCGATCCTTTGTTGCAGGCCTTCCTCGCCGCCTTTCCGCTGGCCGTGCAGGACACGCCTTTGCAGGGCTGGATGGACGGTGTCACGCTGGGCGGCAAGGTTGAAAGCACGCGCGCCGCCGGTCTTATTCTAGAGGATTGCGACTATCGCATTGTGCGGCTGAACGTGGACTTAGGGGTCGCAGAAAGGCAGGCGCAACTGGTCATCGTTTTGCCTTTGGTTCAAACGACCGCTCCTGCAGAACCTGTGCCCGAAGCCCCTGTTGATTGGGACAAGACCTTTCATGACAGCGTGTCAGATGCGCCCGCCAGTCTGAATGCTCTTTTGCATCGGTTCCCGGTTTCGCTGGCCACGGCAGAAGCATTGCAAGTGGGGTCAGTCCTGCCGCTGCCCGGCTGCACCGTCAATTCGGTGCGCCTGCTATCGCCCGATGGGGCCGAGGTGGCGCAGGCCAAACTTGGGCAGATGGGGGGGTATCGTGCCGTACGGCTGGAGGCCGCACCGGTGCCGCAACTGGCTGAACTTTCGGGCGCGGCAGTGGAGGGTCCTATGTCTTTGCCCGACCCGATGGATGTTGATCTGGCGGCGGGTGATCCGTTGACCGATGAACCCTTGCTTGATGGTGCGCTTGATTTGCCAGCAGGGCTAGAGCCCGTGATGGATGAAGCCCCGGCAGAGGCGCCGCTAGACATGGACCTGATGTCAGATGGGATGGCGGATCTGGGCGATCTGCCCTTCGATCCTGATGCGCTTTAGCCTTTGGCTAAAGCCTCAAGCTGGGCCCGCATGCCGCCCAGATCATAGCCCGCCGCCGCCGTCGCCGCGATAATCTCATCCGCGGGCATTTCGGTGGCTTGGCCGAATGACCAGACGATGGAAGACCGCGTGCCAGAGGCACAATAGGCCAGCGTCGGACCGTCAGAATTATCGATGGCCGCCTTCTGTGCCGTGATCATATCCATATTCATCCCTTGATGGGTGACCGGAATAATCACGAAAGCCAGCCCGGCAGCTTTGGCCGCAGCCTCGATCGCGGCGGCCTGATGGCTGGGCGGCACCTCTGCGTCAGGCCGGTTGCAGATGATTGTGGCGAACCCCGCAGCGGCGATGGCTGTCACATCCTCTGCATCAATCTGCGGTGATACGGCGTAGGTCGGGCTGAGCTGTCGAATATCCATGGGTTTTCCTAAACCGCGACGGCGCTTTGGTCCAGTCGTCTGCGTAACCTTGGCGTGATCATCATCCCGCCCAACATGGCGGCGATGAATAGCAGGCCTCCGACACCGCCGAAGCTCGCCGATGCAATGGCGGGGCCGGGGCAAAGGCCGGATAGGCCCCAGCCCATACCGAACAGGACTGAGCCCATCACCAGGTTGCGCCCCAATCTGGGATCCGCTGGGGTAGGGAAGGCTGCGGCTAAGACCGGTTTGCGCCCAATCGTCATGCGCCATGCGACAGCCATGGGCAGGATGGCGCCGCCCATCACAAAGGCCAGTGTCGGGTCCCATTGGCCAAACACATCCAGCCAGCCTTGCACCTTCGTGGTGTCGGTCATTCCTGACACTAATAGGCCCAGTCCAAACAGCGCGCCAACAAGGAATGAAAGCAGCACCCGCATCAGATGACCCCCAGAAGATGTTTGAAAACCACGACTGTTAGCCCACCTGCGCCGATATAAAAAACCGTCGCAACAATGCCCCTTAGGGACAGGCGCGAGATCCCGCAAACACCGTGGCCCGAGGTGCAGCCATTGGCCAACCGTGTGCCGACACCGACAAGCAGCCCTGCCGCGATGATCACAATCCAGTTGCCAGTCAGATGCGTCTGCGCGCCGCCAATCACAAAGGTGGCAATACCCGGTCCAATCAGCAGCCCCGCGACTAGCGCCGCACGCTCAGCCCAGTCATGCCGGCCGCTGCCATCAACAAGCCCGCCAATAATGCCTGACGCCCCCATGATCCGCCCGTTCACCAGCAGGAAAAAGGCCGCAGCCACCCCGATAAGCACGCCACCGGCGAGCCCCATGATCCAATCCAAAGGCATTATGTTTCCTGTTCAGTTGGTTGTCGTCAAAGCGCGTTGATCGGCACTTTGAAATAGCTTTGACCGTTTTCTTCTGGCTCTGGCATATGGCCTGCGCGCATATTGGTTTGCAGCGAAGGCAGGATCAGGCGGGGCATCCCCAGCTTGGCATCTCGTTCCTTGCGCATTGCGACGAATTCTTCCATCGGGCGCCCTTCGCCGATATGCACGTTCAGCGCTTTTTGTTCGCCCACTGTGGTTTCCCAGGCAAATTCGTCGCGGCCCGGTGCCTTGTAGTCGTGACCGACGAAAATGCGCGTTTCATCCGGCAAGGCCAGGATTTTCTGGATCGAGGCATAGAGGTCTTCAGCGGATCCGCCGGGGAAGTCGCAGCGCGCTGTCCCAAAATCCGGCATGAAAAGCGTGTCACCCACGAAAGCAGCGTCGCCGATCACGTAAGTCAGACAGGCGGGCGTATGGCCGGGGGTGTGCATGACATCCGCGCGCATCTGCCCGATATGAAAACTATCGCCATCTTCAAACAATGCATCAAACTGCGAGCCGTCGCGCTGAAACGCGGTGCCTTCATTGAAGATTTTGCCAAAGGTATTCTGGACCGTCGTGATATTCGCACCAATCCCGATTTTGCCGCCTAGGTGTTCTTGCAGATAGGGGGCGGCAGAAAGATGGTCGGCATGGACATGGCTTTCTAAAATCCAAGTGACCTGTAAATCTTCTAATTTGATCGAGGCGATGATTTCGTCAGCAGATTCTGTGTTTGTGCGACCTGCGGCCTGATCATAATCGAGAACACTGTCGATAATCGCGCAGCTGCGCCCCTGCGGTTCGCGCACAACATATGAAACGGTGTTTGTAGCGGTGTCGAAGAATGCTTTCACGTCAGGTGTCATATCGAATCTCCTATCCACCCACAGAATAATCCCTTTCGTACACATTTCAATGTTGAAATGTTTGGGGCGGGTCTTTAGGGTCTTCGTTATGGAGCAAGTAAATACCTTCCCGGTTGATCCGATGGATGCCGCTGCAGCAGAGGCGGCCGATCTGTTAAAATCACTCTCAAATGCGGGACGCTTGCGCATTCTTTGCGCCCTTGTGCCCGGTGACATGACAGTGGGCGAGTTGGAAACGGCCTTGGGTGCTAGCCAATCCTATGTGTCGGGTCAGCTTTTGCGGTTGCGCAATGAAGGGTTGGTCGCCAGCGAACGCGATGGGCGCAGCATGCGTTACCGATTGGAAGACCCGCGCGTCCGCCCCATGCTAGAAAGGATTTATGAGCTGTTCTGCCCAGAGACATAGGGTTTCAGTTCCGCCCGTGCGACCTGCCTGCGATGCACGGCATCAGGTCCGTCGGCCAAGCGTAACGTGCGCAAATGTGTCCATTGTCGTGCCAGCGGTGTGTCTTGTGAAACGCCGGCGGCGCCATGCATCTGGATCGCCTTATCCGTGATATCAAGTGCGACCTGCGGCGCGATCACCTTGATCTGGCTGATCCATGGGGCGGCAGCTTTCTTATCGCCCTGATCCATCATCCAGGCTGCTTTCAGGCACAAAAGCCGCGCCTGTTCGATATCCATCCGCGCCTTGGCGATGATATCGAAATTTTCGCCCAGCTGCGCCAGCGGTTTGCCAAAGGCTTGTCGCGCTACCGACCGGGCGCATAGCATTTCCAGCGCTTTTTCGGCCTGCCCAATGGCCCGCATGCAATGGTGGATGCGGCCCGGCCCAAGACGGCCCTGCGCAATCTCAAATCCACGTCCTTCGCCTAGCAACAGGTTTTCTGCGGGCACGCGGACGTTATCAAAACGGAAATGCATATGCCCATGCGGGGCGTCATCATGGCCGTAAACCTCCATCGCGCGCAGCTTTGTGATGCCGGGGGTATCGGCAGGGACCACGATCATTGAATGCTGCTGGTGCTTTGGCCCGTCAAATCGGGTGCGGACCATCACGATATAGACCGCACAGCGCCGATCGCCCGCCCCGGTGGCCCACCATTTCTGCCCGTTCAGGATATAGTCATCGCCCTCTCGCTCACAGCGCATCGCAATGTTGGTGGCATCCGAACTGGCGACATCTGGTTCCGTCATCAGATAAGCGGAACGGATGGTGCCGGCCATCAATGGTTTCAGCCATTGTTCTTTCATCGCCTCCGTCCCGTAGCGGGCGAAGACCTCCATATTGCCAGTGTCGGGTGCATTGCAGTTAAAAACCTCTGCCGCCAGATGGCATTTGCCCATTTCCTCGGCCAAATAGGCGTATTCGACGGTGTTCAGCTGCGGGCCATCGCGGAATGTATCCCAGAAGTTCCACAAGGCACGTTCTTTCGCCTTGGCTTTCAACCCTTCCAGGATTTCGGTTTGGCGCGGGGTAAAGGCCCAGCGGTCGCCGATATCCACCTCGGCCAGAAACTCTGCATCCAAGGGTGCGATGTCATCCGTGATCATCGCCTTGACGGCGGCCAGTATCGGTTTCAGCCGTTCAGTATGTCCCAGATCCATGATCGCCCCCACATTAGTTGGCCCCATCGTGCATCGCAGGTTCGGGGTGTCAATCAATGGTTGCACATGGCGGGGCAGGTGGCGCTAATGGGGCCATGAAAGAAGCCGCACAAAACCTCGGCGTCAGCCTGCCTGATCTGGACGCCTATTTGACGCAAGCCATCGCCGAATTTGAAGGGCTGCAAGAGGTCACTAAATTTGGCACCGGCCAATCCAACCCGACATATCAATTGAATGCCGCAAGCGGGACCTATGTGTTGCGCAGCAAACCGCCCGGTCGCTTGCTGCCATCAGCCCATGCCGTGGACCGCGAATTCCGGGTGATGCGTGCGTTGGCTAACACGGCTGTGCCGGTACCAGAGGTTTTGCATCTCGCAGAGGCCGAGACTTCACCCAGCAGGCGGGCGTTCTTTATCATGCGTTACCTGCCGGGGCGCATCTTTTGGGATCCGGCCTTGCCCGATTGCGCAGACGCCGAACGGCCCGCCATTTATGACGCGATGAACAAGGCTTTGGCCGCGATGCATGATGTGGATGTCGGTGCCGTGGGGCTGGCAGATTACGGCAAGCCCGGCAATTATTTTGCCCGGCAATTGGAACGTTGGAGCAGTCAGTACCTGTCGTCTGTCGAGGAACCCAGCGCGGCGATGTCGGACATTATGACTTGGCTAGGTGCGCATATGCCCGCCGATGACCGGCAGGTCGCATTGGTGCATGGCGATTGGCGGCTGGACAATATGATCTTCCAAGCTGACGCCCCAGACATCGCGGGCATTCTGGATTGGGAGCTGTCAACGCTGGGCCATCCGATGGCCGATCTGGCCTATCAATGCATGCAATGGCGGCTGCCCAATCAGGGCGATATGCGCGGGTTGGCGGGGGTCGATCGGGCGGCACTAGGACTGCCGAGTGAGGCGCAATATGTGGCCGATTATGCAGCGCGCCGGGGCATTGGGCAGATCGACAACTGGCCCTTCTATCTGGTTTTCGCCTTCTTCCGGTTGGCTGCGATTTTGGCGGGCGTTGCAGCGCGGGCAGCGGCTGGGAATGCATCAAATCCGGCAATGGCACGAAAATATGGCGCTGCTGTTCCCGCTTTGGCCGCAATGGCCACAATCATTATGCATGAAGGTGCCGAACTTTAGCCCAGCATGACACCGACGATCACAGCCATCAGGCCAATCATCGACACAAAAAGTGCGCCCAGATTGATTGGCAAAATCTTGGCAATCCGCGCCCGCAATTCCTCGTCCGGAAGGTTCGCGCGCTTGGCCCGCGCGACTGCGACGATACTGTAGATGATCCCGCATATCCCCAAGACAGACAGGGCCGCGCCAATCCAGACGATGATTTCCATGATCACTCCAATGCTTTTCGCCGACCTATCGCGCGCCGCACCCCTTCGCAAGGGTTGCAGGTCATTGGGGCAGGGGCTAGTCAAAGACAAAATTTCAGGAGAGCTTTGATGAACGATACCGTGAGTGAGACCGTAAGTGCCGTTGCCGGGCAAGAGCTGCGTCAGTTCGTCGAACGCTATGAGCGGCTGGAGGCCGAAAAGAAAGACATCGCGGATGCGCAGAAAGAGGTCATGGCCGAAGCCAAGGGGCGCGGGTATGACACCAAAGTGCTGCGCAAGATCGTGGCGATCCGTAAGCGCGATGCCAATGATCTGGCCGAAGAAGAGGCAGTTCTGGATATGTATAAGGCCGCGTTGGGGATGTAATCCCTAGTCGAAGGGCAGGATCAATTCGACACCATCCATCTGCGCGATGATCTCAAGATCAGCCTCGTAGGCATCGGTGATCGTGGCGACCACAGTGTCATCCAGCTCCGGCAAGGTAATCGCGTCTTCGACAAGATCGGGCAGGGCATGCGCCTCTAGCACTTCCGCAATGAGGGTTTGGCGGGCATCAATGTCTGCCGGGCTGATATCCTTGATCCGGGCCAGCAGGGTTTGCATGCCATCCGGGCTGACAATATTTGACAGCACATCATATTGGCCGGTGATTGGGACATCAGGGGCGACGCCCGCGAAGAGGCGGATCAACTCTTCCCAAATCAGTGGCGTGTCTTCATTGCACCAAACATAAAGCGGGGTATCGGGGGCGGCGATTTTGATGCGCCGGATCACGTCGGACCAAAGCACCTCAACCGGGGAAAGGATGCCCAGATAATGGGTCAGACTATGAACGCCGGCGCGGGTTGCCGTGTCTTGCAGAAAACCGGCCGGATGGCGCATGCCGAAAAATAGGCTGATATCATCACGTGGGAAAAGCGTATGCAGACCGCGCACTTTTTTTTCGGTCTGATGATAAAAGACGCTGTGATCAAAGATCCGCTTGGGGATGGTGATGAAGTTGTCATTGCTCAGCACCAGACGCGAGATGTCATCGTCTTCGACAATCGCATCCAACAGCACGTCGCGCGCCTCGGCGGTGGGCGCGCCCTCGGCAAGGGTGTCAATCGCCTCTCTGATCAGCTTGCGATATTTGCCGGGGCCGGGCACCGCGATGCCCTGTTGCAACAGCGTATCGGCATTCTTCAGTGTTGATTTCAGCAGCCGGTCTTCATCCGTACAATTCGCGCCGATATGAAATGCGATCTGCATGAATGGCCCTTTGACGGTTTTCCTCCGCCGTCATCATAGGGGGTTTCGTAATAGACGAAAGCGCGATCCGGCAGCGGGTGGATGAGGTGGGCGCAGGTGCCGGGATTTTTTGGACACAGAGAGCGAAAACACCATTGCACATCTGCGTTTTCCCCTGCTATACGCCGCGCATTCGGTTCAGCCGATCCACCCTGATGCGGTGTACCAGTGCCCCTATAGCTCAGCTGGTAGAGCAACTGATTTGTAATCAGTAGGTCCGCGGTTCGAGTCCGTGTGGGGGCACCATTCAAACTCTTAGAGATTGTCTGTCTTCAGGGATTTTGTGACAGATGGCTGCCTGAACTCAGAGGGGGTTTGGCTCATCTTTTTGGTTTGATGATGCGGCGGATTTGCGGCGAAGCCAGCTCCGGGTTTCGAGTGTCTTCCGTTTGATCCTTTCTCGTTGTTTCAGAATGGTCGGGCCGCGCCCGAAGTAGACGTCGGCCGGGGTAAGGTTTTGCAGGCTCTCGTGGTAGCGCCGGTAGTTGTAGTGATCGACAAAGGCACCGATCCTCGGTCTAAGATCGCCGGGCAGGTAGTAGTTTTCCAGCAGGATGCGGTTCTTGAGGGTCTGATGCCAGCGCTCAATCCTGCCATGGGTCTTGGGGGTGATATGAGGCACCGCGGACGTGGTCCATCTGTTGATCTTCCAGCCAATCAGCCAGTTCACCAGAGATGTAGCTCGATCTATTGTCGCTGAGCAGTCGTGGCTTGTGCAGCACCGTTGCCTGATCACACCCTGATGCCTGCAACGCCAAGTCGAGGGTGTCGGTCACATCCTCGGTCTTCATCTTTGTGCAAAGCTTCCAGACGATGATGTATCGGCTGTAGTCCTCCAGGATCGTGCTGAGATAGAACCGTTCCCAGCCGATCATTTTCAGGTAGGTAAAGTCGGTCTGCCAAAGCTGGTTTGGTCGCGTGGTCTTGTCTTTAAACTCGTCGGCGGCTGACAGAACCACATAAGCCGGGCTGGTGATCAGGTCATAGGACTTCAGAATGCGATAGACGAAGGCCTCTGAAACGAAGTACTTTTCCGTATCAGTGAACTGCACGGCCAACTCACGCGGCGACAGACCGCTTTCCTTCAAGGCCAGGTCCTTGATCTTCTCTCGCACCGGTTCGGGAATACGGTTCCAAACGCGGGATGGCCTAGGACTGCGATCCTCAAGCGCGTCGGGGCCGCCGACGAGATATCAATCGTACCAGCGATAGAAGGTGGTCTTCGGAATACCCAGCTTCTCCAAAGTGAGCTTGGTCGGCAGATGCGATTGCTCGACCAAGCGGATGATTTCTCGTTTTTCGGATGCAGGATATCTCACACGTCGTCGTCCCCATCCACGATCATGCTTTTTTTGAGAAGCCGCAGTTACAAAGCCTGTTCTGCTACAACTTCTTTCAGATCGCGGGCTTCACGGCGCAGGTCTTTGACCTCGGTCGATGTCGCGGCACGTGCCGTGTCACCTGCCGGCCGCTTTTTACCTGCCTCTTGGAGCTCTTTGGACCAGCTGTAGTAAAGGCTCTGTGCAATGCCTTCACGGCGACACAGCTCCGCAATGCTGTCCTCGCCCTTGAGGCCGTCCAGCACGATCCTGATCGTCTCTTCTGCGGAGTGCTGTTTGCGCCCCTCTCATCGATCCTGCGTATGGACTGCTGGGCAGCGGTTCACACGGCCAATGTCCTTTACGACCTTATCCCCGTGGCACTGTTTGGTTCCAGGTTTCTTTCTCATCTCCGCTCCTTGGTGGTTACGATGGGCCAGAAACCCTCCCTTATCAAATCGACCTAAACTGTCCCATGGGTGCTGACATCAGACAAGCAATCTCTGTTGCTATCAAGGTGGAAACAGAATGGAGATGTCTAATGTTGGAAATTCGGCCGAACTGTGAGTTGTGTGACCGCGATTTGCCGCCGCACGCCCTCGACGCGATGATTTGCAGCTATGAATGCACCAACTGCGCTGACTGTGTTAAGGATACCCTCCAAAATGTTTGTCCGACATGCGGAGGCGGGTTCTCTCAGCGCCCCATTCGCCCTGTCAGCGCGGAGGGTCGACAAACCAACCTTGGATTGTCAAACCGCCCTGCGGGTATGCATCGGTATCATTCCAAGTGGTGTCGTGAACAAACAGAAGCTGTAGTCATTCGACGGGAGGACATTCCTCTACAAGAACGTTGGTAAAGCAGCCATTCGCGCAGACGCAGCGAATTCACGCCTTGTCCGAGCTATTGCCGTTACATTCGGCGACCGCGAACCTGACCAAAAGCGTTGGATTATCCCTTTGAACCCAGAATGACCGATGCTGCGTCTCGCCCCCAAAGTCAGCTTTTGGTTTCCATCTGTTTGACGAAACGCCTTACAACCCGAATGGCTTCGTCGGGATTGTTAGCAATAACGCCGTGCTCGCAATCGAAAAAACGATGGTAGGTCAATATGCTCTTGGGCAGGTGAGAGGCGATCTCTTCTAAAAAACAACGGTGGTGCAATTGGGTCTTCTTCACAGACCATAAGCAAAACCGGGCAAGTAATCCGATGTAGTTCGTCTCGGAAGTCCATTTTTCCATGCTCCGCATTTGGCCCATTGAAATGGAGGGCCGTTTCATCGCGCCACAGGATGTGGGACAGCCATTCCGATGATGCAGATGTCTTACCAAATATTGCCTGGTTGGATAAGAAACAAAGTATCGCAAAACATGGCTGACAGAATGTTATAAAATAACAATTCTGTTGCACTCATGTTGCTGCAGGGTACTGTGCGCGCCGTAACGTTTCGTTTCTGCGTCTACCAACTAAATCAGGGAACATCTCATGTCTTTCTTTGCCCGTTTTGTCG
>JBCAZI010000058.1:0-19060 GCA_038533095.1 Pseudomonadota bacterium | reverse complement strand
AAACCACTGATATTTCGTGAAAACGCCGCTGACGGTGCAGATTTAATGGGTCCTGACCCTAGCTGGTTGGCGTGTAAACCCTGCAAAGCGGGTCGACGGGCACAGGGCTGACCAGAAACGGTGTTTCCGGTGGCATCCCGCTTTCCTCGACCCACACCCCATTCAGGCAGAAATCCTGCGCGAAATTGCCTAGGTTGAACCCAAAGCCGGGGTTGCCGCAATCCGTTGCGGTGCCGTCAGCGTTCCAGGCCTGACTGACGCCCAGCCCCATTTCACCGGGCGTCATAAAGACGCTGCGCGCGGGGTCGTAGTTCAGCAGCCAGCTGGTGGTGTCGGTCAGATTTGCAACGTCCCATTTGCCCAGCAAACGCCCGTCTTGATAGCCTGCGATCTTGAACAGCGTCACATCGTCTTGCGTCACGATGGGTTTGTTCAACGCGGTCGGATTGATGGTCATCTGCCCGGTCATTGTGTAACCGTTGGACCCGGTCCAGCAGAAATAGAAATCGGCTGCCTGCGCCTGCGTGGCCAGAAGGCAGGATGCAACCGTCAGAGCTTTCATCATACGCCATTCTCCCGCATGACATGCCCGGCCAGATAAAGCGATCCGCAGATCAGCACACGCGCATTTGGTGCCTCAGCTACGATTGCGCAAATCGCCGCCTGCACATCCGTGGCGACGCGCGCTTTTAGGCCGACGGCTGCAGCAGCTTCCGCTGTCTCTTCCGCCGGGATCGTGGCGGTTTCGCCGGGAATTGAGACCGCTGTCAGCGTTTCAGCAACACCTGCCAAATGGCGCAGATAACCTTTGATGTCTTTGGTGTTCAGCATTCCGCAGATCAGATGCGTTGGGCGGGCAGGTTGCGCGCGCAATGTATCAGCCAAGGCCTGGCCCGCAGCCGGATTATGTCCGCCGTCCAGCCACAGTTCCGCCGGGGCGGCGAGATCGACCAACGCACCTTTGGTCAGCTTTTCCATCCGGGCAGGCCAAGTGGCGCGGGTCACGGCAGCCTCGCAAGCTGTTTCGTCCTTGTCCAAAGCGCGCAAAGCGGCAATCGCCGCACCGGCGTTCATTACCTGATGGGGGCCCGGCAGGTTGGGCCGCGGCAAATCCAACAACCCGCGTTCATCCTGATAGATCAGCCGATCACGCTCCACCCCCACATGCCAGTGCTGACCATAGGCCAGAAGCGGCGCGCCGAGCGCGCCCGCCTTCGCCTCGATCACTTCCAAACTTTCGTCGTACTGTGGGCCGACCACGCAAGGCACACCGCGTTTGATGATGCCTGCCTTTTCCTCCGCAATCGCCGCCAGCGTATCGCCAAGGAACTGTTGGTGATCCAGATCGACCGGAGTAATGACCGTGATAGCCGGGTCTGCGATCACATTGGTTGCATCCAAGCGCCCGCCGAGACCAACCTCAAGCAAGGTGTAGTCGGCAGGGGTTTCAGCAAAGGCCAGCAGCCCTGCCACAGTAGTAATTTCAAAATAGGTGATCGGGTCCGGGCCATTGGCGACATAGCAACGATCCAGCACATCCGTCAGTGCCTCTTCCGTGATCAAGGCACCGGCCAGTCGGATTCGTTCATGAAACCGCGCCAAATGGGGAGAAGTATAGGCGTGAACCAGCGATCCACCAGCCTCTAACCCCGCGCGGATCATCGCTTGGGTTGACCCTTTGCCGTTGGTGCCAGCGATATGGATCACAGGCGGCAGCCTGTCTTGCGGATTGCCAACGGCCTCCAGCAATCGCCAGACTCTATCCAAGGTCAGATCAATGACCTTGGGGTGCAAGGCCATCATCCGTTCCAGGATCACGTCAGAGGTTTGGGTCACTTGGCCGCGTCCGCCGCGTCTTCCGCTGCTGCGATTTCCTCTGCCGCCTCCGACTGGATTTCCGGCGCAGGCAAGTCACCTTTCACAGGGGCGGGCTGTTGCATCAACAGGCGGACGATCGTGACCAACTCGTCTTTCAACGCTGTCCGCTTTGTCACGCGGTCCAGCATGCCGTGATCCAGCAGGTACTCGGCACGTTGGAACCCTTCGGGCAGCTGTTCGCCGATGGTTTGTTCAATCACGCGCGCACCAGCAAAGCCGATCAGCGCATTGGGTTCGGCAATCTGCACATCGCCCAGCATCGCATAGGATGCGGTCACGCCACCGGTCGTTGGATGGGTCAGCACGACGATATATGGCAACCCCGCCTCTTTCAGCATCTGCACGGCAATCGTGGTGCGGGGCATCTGCATCAGGCCAAGGATACCTTCCTGCATCCGCGCGCCACCGGCGGCAGAAAACAGGATCAGCGGGCGTTTCAGCTCAATCGCACGCTCGGCTGCGGCGACAATCGCGTTGCCGACATACATCGACATCGACCCGCCCATGAAGGAAAAATCCTGCACGGCGACAACGACGCCTGTGCGCCCCATCTCACCTTCGGCGACCAACATCGCGTCTTTTTCACCGGTCTTTTTGCGCGCTTCCTTAATGCGATCCGTATAGCGTTTCTGATCGCGGAAATGCAGCGGGTCGGCGGTGGGTTCAGGCACCGCGACTTCTACAAAAACGCCGCCATCAAAGATCGACCGCAAACGGTCGCGCGCCCCGATTGCCATATGGTGATCGCAATTGGTGCAGACGTTCAGATTATCGGCCAATTCGCGGTGAAACAGCATGGTGCCGCAATTGTCGCACTTGGTCCAAAGATTGTCCGGCACCTCGCGGCGTGAAAACAACGAGTTGATCGTGGGGCGAACGTAGTTGGTAATCCAGTTCATATGCGCGGCCTTTAGACGGGTGTTGGGTCATGAGATATGACGGTGCGTCACGAAATGCAATCAGCGCCGCAGGGCAATCCGGGCCGCCAGCCACATGATCAGCACAGATATGGCGGATAGGATCATGCTAAAGATCACCCAAGGGGTGCCAGCCGCAATGATTTCGGCGCTGTAGGCGTCCGGATCGAAATAGGGCAAAAGCACCAAGGCCAGTCCCGATAGCGGCCAATCCTGAATGCCCACAAACATAATGGCCACGATATTGACCGCATAATGCAGTCCGATTGCGGCCCCCAAGGTACCCGTGCGCGCCGTCAGATCGGCGCAGGCCAATCCCAACAGACCCGCCCAGAAAGCGTAGACAAACCCCTCGGGCGGGCTGTTGCCGTTCCAATAATGCACGGCCCCAAACATGGCAGAGGGAAGTACCATCCAAACCCAAGGGCTGCGCGTGACGCAGGCCAATTGCTGTTGCAGATAACCTCGAAACAGCAGCTCTTCTGCGCTGACCTGGATGAAGATCACCGACAGGCTGAAGGGGGCCAGTGCAAGCCAAGAGGGGATAGACCGCACCTCGGCTATTTCGCCCCATGATCCGAAAGGCAGCACGATCTGCACGAAGAATTGGATCGCAAAGACAGCAACCAAGACCTTGCGCAGATCAACAAAAGCCTGACGGTACGGGCCGATCATCGACCAGAACCCCCGCTTGTGGAAAAAGCGCACACTTCGGATCAGCACATAGGCGGATACTCCGAAGGTTGCGAAAGACAACAGCGACCCAATGGGTGTGATCATTTCAAACAAATCATCGCCCAATTGCGTCGGCAAGACCGCATACAAAAGGGTTGGTGCCAGCAAAAAGGTCACCGCATAGATGACCACAACAGCAAAGACATAGCGCAGGCTGGGCTCGGCCCTTGCTGGCTGGATATAGGTGTCGTGCAAATCGTAGTCGTGCGGCATCGCAAACTGTTGTCAGGCTTTGTGCCCTTGCGCAACAGCGGCCCGCTATTTAGACCGTTTCTAACGATTTCGCGAGGAGACACCCCAGATGCCCAAAGACCAGGTCGATAAGACAAATCTGCCCAGCCGCCATGTCACCGAAGGCCCCGCGCGCGCGCCGCATCGGTCCTATTTCTATGCAATGGGTCTGGATGAAGAGGCGATCAAGCAGCCTTGGGTCGGTGTCGCGACCTGCTGGAATGAGGCCGCACCATGTAACATCGCCCTGAACCGTCAGGCGCAATCGGTCAAACTCGGCGTGAAAAAGGCCAAGGGCACCCCGCGCGAATTCACCACAATTACTGTGACCGACGGTATTGCCATGGGTCACGAAGGCATGCGCTCCTCGCTCGCCTCGCGTGAGGCGATCACGGATACGGTTGAGCTGACGATGCGGGGCCACTGCTATGACGCGCTCGTGGGCATGGCTGGCTGCGATAAATCCTTGCCGGGTATGATGATGGCGATGGTCCGTCTGAATGTGCCGTCGGTCTTCATCTATGGTGGTTCGATCCTGCCGGGCCGCCTGGAAGGCAAAGATGTGACCGTGCAGGACGTGTTCGAGGCTGTTGGCAAACACCAAGCCGGCAATATGTCTGACGCTGAATTGGAAGTGCTTGAGCGGGTGGCCTGCCCATCCGCGGGTGCCTGCGGTGGCCAGTTTACAGCCAATACGATGGCCTGTGTGTCAGAGGCCATTGGCTTGGCCTTGATGAATTCATCCGGTGCCCCAGCCCCATACGAAAGCCGCGATCAATATGGCATCGCCTCTGGCGAAGCGGTGATGAACCTGATCGAAAAAAACATCCGCGCGCGTGATGTGGTCACCCGCAAGTCGCTGGAAAACGCAGCGCGTGTTGTGGCCTGTACGGGTGGGTCCACCAACGCTGGCCTCCACCTGCCTGCGATTGCGCATGAGGCTGGCATTGATTTTGACCTGATGGATGTCTGCGACATCTTCCGCGACACGCCTTACTTTGTCGATCTGAAGCCGGGTGGTCAGTATGTGGCCAAAGACCTTTACGAGGCGGGGGGTGTACCCGTCGTGCTGAAGGAATTGCGCAAGGCCGGGTTGATCCATGAAGACTGCATGACCGCCTCTGGCCGGACCATGGGCGAAGAGCTGGATATGATCAAAGGCGATGCGGATGGTAAAGTGATTTACCCTGTTGAGACACCTTTGACGCCAACGGGTGGTGTTGTCGGCTTGCAGGGTAACTTGGCACCCGAAGGTGCGATTGTGAAGGTGGCTGGCATGACAGAAGAGGAACAATCCTTCACCGGCCCCGCCCGCTGTTTCGAGTCCGAAGAAGAGGCGTTCGAGGCTGTGAAGGCACGCCAATATGAGGAAGGCGAAGTTATCGTCATCCGCAACGAAGGCCCCGCTGGTGGGCCGGGCATGCGCGAGATGCTGGCGACAACCGCTGCGCTGTCCGGCCAAGGCATGGGCAAGAAAGTGGCATTGATCACTGATGGCCGTTTCTCTGGTGCGACGCGTGGGTTCTGCGTGGGGCATGTCGGGCCAGAGGCCGCACATGGCGGGCCGATTGGGTTGCTGCAAAACGGCGATGTCATCACGATCAACGCGGTGACGGGCGAGTTGAAGGTTGACCTGAGCTACGAAGAGCTGGCCACGCGCAAAGCAAACTGGAAAGGCCCGAAAGAGACGATCTATGCCTCTGGTGCCTTGTGGAAATATGCCCAGCTCGTCGGCGGTGCGCGTTTGGGTGCCGTCACGCATCCGGGTGCGAAATCCGAAAAACACATCTATATGGATCTCTGATCCTGATGATCCGTTTTATCGTGACGCTTTGCGGCGGGTTGGCTACGGCCGCCTGCACGCCGGTAGAGACCGCCACGCGGTCCGTTGCACTGGGGCAGGGTGCGGTCGTTGCGACCTCGCCCGCAGGCTATTGCGTGGATGATCAGGCCAGCCAGACCGCACGTGACTTTGCCATCATGGCGCCTTGCGCCAATTTGGGGGCGGGGGAGGCTGTGCCTGATGTGATCGGGATTGCTACCGTTCAGGTGGGGCCTGCGGAAAGCGGCGATGTCGCAGCCGATGAAATCGCGCTGCGGGATTATCTGATCACCGATGACGGGGCGCAATTGCTCAGCCAAAGCGGCGATGCTGCGGATGTCGATATCCTGTCCAGTCAAGCCTTTGACAGTCAGGTCATGATCCACTTTGCCGATGCCGGCCCACCACCACTTGACGGGCTGCAACGCGAAGAATGGCGGGCGTTCACGAACATCAACGGGCGATTGGTCACGATCGGCGTGCGTGGGTTGGCCGCGGCACCTTTGACCGAAGGACCAGGTGCGACGCTGCTGAAACTGATGCTTGCCGGGGTTCAAGCGGCGGCGAGCGTGGCAGAGGATACTGAACCCGAAGTGTGATACCGCACAGATATGGCCCTGCAAACCGTGGTCAGGCGGGGCCGCCGCCGCCGAGCGCACAGTTTTTGAAGTGCAGGGCCATACTGGAGTGCTGTCGCCTCTCTCTGTCAGCTAATATGCGACAGGGGGCAACATGGCCGCGCCGGTGGTGAGGAATATGGCGGCCAGCGCGGCCGGGGTCGTGAGTGGTCGTCTTTCAGAGTGGGTACTGATGTGGCTTTAACGGTTGGCCGCAGATGTTCCGTCGCGATGGTTCAAAAATATTTTTAACAGTTTTGGTGGGCCGCGCTGGTCACGAGGGAGTTATATTTACCAGCGCGGCCCGTTTGTCCGCCAGTAGAGTGAGTGGTGGACGAGTGGGACCCTTTGATGGGTATTCTATCGACGTCATGCGGCCACCTTTGTGGTTGTCCCGGCCGCATGACGTCTCTCCCGCACGCTTAAAACGTGTAGCGGATGCTCAGCCCGGCACTTGCGGCCTCTGTATCTTCAGTGCCGCGCAGGTATTCGACATCACCTGACAGGCTCAGCCCGCCGGATTGGGCAAAGGTTGCACCCAGCCCGACAAATCCGCCTAAGAAGGCGTTATTGTCCGTCGCATCAAAAGAGAATGGGTCGCTGGTGATCAGACCGCCTGCGCTTGCCTGAGTGATAGTGGCATCAAATGCACCTTCCGAGCTTAGCCGCCCGGCGATACCGGCGCGCAATTCACCGTCGAAACCGCCATCGCTATAACCCAGCGCCAGTTGGTGACGGCCATTCAGGGTCTGCGCGTTTCGGCTCTCAACGCTAAGATTTGAACCGGTGGTGCCTGTCTCCTCAAAGGCATCAAACTGCACCAGCGTCAAGTTGACCGAAGCCGAAGGACGCAGTTCAAACACGCCCACGTCACGGAAGAAACCAGCAGCGCTGACACCCGCACTCAGGAATGTGCTGTCGAAAGAGGCTTCTGCAGTTTCCAGACCATCGACGATCGTGGTGTCCAACACAGTTCGGCTGCTGTCATGGCTTTGCACACCGGCAAGCACGTTGAATGTGTAATACCCATTCTCGCCATGCTCGGTGAAATAAGCGCCACCGAAAAAGCCCTCGCTGTCCACGCTGGAAGAGCTGACATCCGTAGCGATCTGATTTTCGGCAAAGCCACCAACAAACCCAAGCTCACGCCCGTAGAAATTGCCCTCGTAGCCTGCAACAAACCCTGCGTGATCCTGTGTATAGGCCAGCGAGGTCTCGCTATCGCCAAAGGTCTGCTGCCCACCCATCACGCTGGCCCAGAGGCCGGACTGACCGGCGTTTTTGGCAATCGTCTCGCGGGTGCTATCGGCCAGGGTGCCGGTCGCTTCGGTCAGGGCCGAAGCGGCTGTCATCTCGATGCGGAAGATATCGGTTTGGTCGTCGGGGAATGTGACGAATTGGGCGTTATAGACCTCATCAACGTCAAACTCTTCGGTCTCAAAGGTCGAGATACGCCAAGAGATGTCTTCCGGCAGCACATCACGCTCCAGCGCAAAGCTGTCTGCGGCACCTTCACCCAGATCAAAGATCCCGATGAACTGCGCACCGGCGGCCATGGTCACATCCTGATCACCGTCCTCACCGCGCACAACAGCCGCAAAGCCGTCACCGGTGGTGATCATCATACCGCTGTTTACAAGCGTTGTGTCGTCGCCACCAAGTGCGGATGCATCAGATCCGGTGCCCGACACCACAACAGCGCCGGTGTTCGTCACGCTGCTACCCGCGCCTGACACGTCGATCCCGTTTGAGTTGTCACCTGTCGTTGCAACCATACCAAGGTTGTCAACTTCAGTGTTTGCACCAGAAGATTCAATGCCGTTAGAAGTCTCACCCGCGGTTGAGATCATGTTGTTGTTGTCGATATCTCCGCCGGTATCAAAGTGAAGAATGCCTGCACTGCCATCATTTAAGGTCGTCACACTTAGCTGATTGATGATGCGCGCGTCGGACCCCTGAGACAGAACGCCAGCGACAGCCTCACCGTCTGTTGTGATCTGGGCGTTGTTGACAATCTGAGCGGTGACTCCGTCAGACGCGATACCTGCAGCGAACGGGATAAGACCAATCGTTGCGTCAGACTCTACCAGAATTGTCGCATTGTTTGTGATCTGCGCGTTGTCACCGGATGAATCGATCCCAGAGCTGAAATCACCCGTCGTCGTGATGGATTGATTGTTGACGATCAGATTATCCTTGCCTTCCGCAAAGATACCGTCGGCGTCGGCGCCAGCGGTCGTGATTTCGCCTTCATTCATGACCATGCCGTCGTTGCCTGTGAGCGAGATGCCGTTAGATTGATCGCCTTCCGTGGCGATGCCGGGGTTTGCCGGTGCTCCTAGAAAATCTCCCAAGTCCTCATCTATTGCACTGAGGTCGAAGCCGTTGACGATCATTGCATTGTCGCCTGTCACAGACAGACCGTCACTGTCAGCGCCCTCTGTCGTGACCGCGCCAGAATTCAGGACAAGAGCACTGGCCCCATCAACGGCAATGCCGTTAGCATCGTCACTAGATGTGGTAATGTCGTTCGTGTTGGCGAGGCCGGTGATGAACTGCGTCGGAAGTTCGCCCTCAGCGACATCAATGACACCGTCCAGACTTGTCGTCATGGAAATCCCTTCGGCGTTGTCGCCGGTGGTCGTGATTGCGCCTGCGTTGACTGTCACGCCTGCGCCCGCATCAACGGTGATACCCGATGCATTTTCACCAATTGTATCAATGGCGGCCCCGTTTATCACGGCAACACTGCTGCCTTCGGCACGAATACCGCTTGCGTCATCGCCTGTGGTCGCAGTGGCGCCAAGGTTCAAGACAGCACCGCCGAAGGTGTCCAGATCACCCTCACCGTTCACAATGCTCTCAAAGATACTCTCCAAGTCGATCACAGTGGCGTCGGCTGCCTCGCCCCCGCTAAGGAAAATACCCTCGGCACCGGACCCTGTTGTTGTCAGCGCCCCGCCGTTCAAAACGATGCTGTTCTCGCCGGTGACACTGATCCCTTCTGAGTCGATACCGCTTGTCGTGATGGAACCCAGGTTGACTACCACGCCGTCGTCACCGGTGAGGGCGATACCCTGCGATCCGTCACCTTCTGTTGTGATGTCACCATCAAAATCGATGCCGATCAGTGCGTTGTCGCCCGCAACGCTGATGCCATCACTGTCTGCGCCTGTGGTGTCTATGCTTCCGACGTTGATGATCTCAGCATCATCGCCTTCCACGCTGATCGCGTCAGATCCGACGCCAGAGGTTTCAATTGAGCCCGCATTAAGGGCCTCAGCATCATCGCCAACAACTGCGATACCGGCAGAGTTGTCGCCTGATGTTTCAATTGTGCCTGTCTCTGTGTTGATGACTTCAGCACGGTCACCTGTGATGTCGATGGCATTGCTGTTGTCATCTTCGGTGATCAGCTCGCCTTCGTTGATTTCGATCACATCATCGGCCTGCGCCAGCATCGCGGCCGCGCCATCGCCGTTTGTGATGATCGTGCCTGTATTCGTCGCAACCGTGCCATCAACATTGGTCACCATGCCTTTGCCGCTGCCGCCGCTCATGCTGATATCGCCTGTGTTGGTCATGATCAGCGGATCGTTGGCGTCGCGTTCAAAACCTTCGATGTCATTGGCCAGCATGCCTGCACCATCGCCGGTCAACGTGATCTCACCATTGTTGATCAGGCTTTCAACATCCTCGGCACCGACCATGCCGTTGTTGTCAGTCCCGGCGGCTGCGCCGTCGTTTTCTGCAATGATACCAGCGTTCAGCGCCGTCGTGCCAGCACCCGCAATATTGATCGCATCGCCTTGGTTGGCCTCAATGATCGCGTCCACGGCATTGGTCGCGTCGCCATTTGCGCCATCGACCACGATCCCGTTTGCGCCCGCGCCAAATGTGCTAATCCGACCTGCGTTATCAACATCAGCATCCGCACCCACGACCGAGATACCGGCAGAGTTGTCGCCAAAGGTGTCAATCGTCCCCGTTTCAGCGTTATCGACATCCGCACGGTCACCTGTGACGTCGATGCCATTGCTGTCGTCATCAAGGGTGATCACCTCGCCTTCGTTGTTTTCGACGACGTCATCCGCTTGCGCCTCCATCGCAGCCGCACCAACGCCGTCCGTGATGATGCTGCCTGTGTTTGTCGCAACCGTGCCGTCAACATTTGTGACCATGCCTTTGCCGCTGCCACCGCTCATGCTGATATCGCCTGTGTTGGTCATGATCAGCGGGTCGTCGGCGGCCCGTTCAAACCCTTCGATGTCAGTGGCCAGCATGCCTGCGCCATCGCCGGTCAGGGTGATGTCACCATTGTTGATCAGGCTTTCAACATCCTCGGCCCCGACCATACCGTTGTTATCAGTCCCGGTGGTTGCGCTGTCGCTTTCTGCGATGAAGCCATTGTTGACAGCCGTGGTTCCCGCCCCAGCAATGCTCATTGCATCGCCTCGGTCGACTTCAATGATCGCATCAACAGTATTGTTAGCCGTACTCCCAGCACCGTTGGCAATAATCCCGAAACCGCCCTCTCCATTGGCGGAAAGATTGCCTGTATTGGTGACGCTACTGTTGTCGCCAACGCTGAAGATGCCGATTGCTTCTTCGCCACTTGCATCGATTTGGTTGTTGTTGACAATGCTCGCACCATTACCCGACGAGAAGATGCCTTCAACGGCTTCGCCTTCTGTCGTGATCTGGCCGTTGTTTGTGATCAAGGCATCGTTGCCGCTAGATGCAATGCCCGTCGTAACATCACCGAACGCCGCTATCTCGCCTCCGTTCTCGATCACCACGTTGTCGCCGCTCGCCTCAACGGCGTTTTCATCTAAGACATCCAGCCTGCCGGGTGGCAGCGGGTCACTTGTGTCGGGATCAACCCCCTCACCTTCAATGGTCAGGCTGCCGCCGTCCTCATCAAGAACAACCTGATCTGTGCGGACCTCCCCTGCGGCGATGGTCACCTCTTGCGCCATGGCGGGTTGATAGGCCAGCAGGCCCAGCATCAGGGCAATGGGTGACACCGCGCAGCGCGCCGCACGAAACTGGAAAGAGGGGGCGTGATGATGGGCAATAGGTCGGGCAATCTTATTGGTCATAATCTATCCGTTTTATGTTTTGCGCCCCGCCCCATAGCGGGGGGCTCCACGGTGACTACGCGTAAACCCGCTGACTTATTCTGCGGTTTTTCAAAAATTTTTAACTTTTGGTTAATTTTTCTCGGACGGGCCGTTCACCCTTTGGCAAAGCCATTGATTTAACGTCACTTTCGGATATCCACCCCCGTGGTATGCGACCCATACCACGACCCAAGATCAGGTTTTGTTCCAGCTCTCAGACCACCCATCACCGGGTGCAGAGCTGTGCAATTGCCCCGATAGGCGCGCAATCGCCTATGGCATCCAAGACCGTTTGTGACGGGCCCGTCCCCTTTTGGATACGTCCCCTACAATCGCAAGACAGTGACAGCATTGGATGAACGAACCGGGCCTCTGTTTTGGGGCGACCGGCGCATTTGCGCGCGTCCCTGCCAGCTATGCGCATTTTAACGTGCAATTGACCCGGTCGCACTTATGATATCGTTCAACTTTGGCCGCTCTGGACCCTTTGCATGGCGCGTATCAGCGAACTTCACTACTCAAACGCCTATTCTTCGCAGACTGGGGTGTCCGAGTTTATCGAGATCGCCTTGCGCGCAAATGAGGACCCGGCCGATTTTACTGTTGGGTTCTACCAGGCCGACGGTTCTCATGGTCTGGATATCAATTTGCAGGATGGTCTGGATGATGGGCTGATCACCGAAGTGATCGACCCTGACAATGGCGAAAAGGTCTATGTGATCTCGGAAGATAACTATCCTATTCTGCTGACCGATCCAGATGGCGGTGGCGCGACGAATTACGAAGCCTATGCGCTGACGAATGTCGCGACCAACACGCTGATTGATTTCTACGATATTGGTGGCGGGACGCAGAATATTGTCGCCGGGGGTGGTGCCGCTGCGGCGACAGGGCCAGCGGGCAGCGTTGTGTCCGTGAACATCCCCACCCCGACCGGGCCCAATACCATTGGGGCTTCTATCCAGTTTAACCAGCCAAACCCAAATACGTTTGTCTTTGATGATGTCTCTGCCGGGGACACTGGTTTGGCCTGTTTCGTCACAGGCACGCAAGTGATGACACCTGACGGGCCAGTGGCGGTGGAGGATTTGGAAGCGGGTGATCTGGTGCTGACACGCGATCACGGCGCGCAACCCGTGCGCTGGGCGGCCAGCCAGACGGTATCGGGCATGCACCACCTTGCGCCCATCACGATCAGCGCAGGGCGATATGGGGCGCAGCTTGACGTGCAAATCTCGCCGCAGCATCGCGTGCTGGTCACAGGCTGGCAGGCTGAATTGTTGTTTGGTGAGGCAGAGGTGCTTGTGCCTGCAAAAGCGTTGATCGACGATCAAGGCGTCCGGCAGATACCGTGCCGCCGCGTGACCTATCATCACCTGCTTTTTGACACCCATCAGATCATCGAAAGCCACGGCTTTTGGAGCGAAAGTTACTACCCCGTCGCCTATGCAGCTGCCGGGTGGGCGGGCGACACACAGGCTGAGTTGTTTGCAATTTTCCCGCAGCTCGACTTGCGTGATATCGGACCCTTGGCGCGCCCGACGCTGCCCGTACAATTGGCCCGCCTCTTGCGCCAAGGCTGAACCCTTCTTGCAACCTTTCCCCCATTTCGCTAACCCCGCTTTGACGATTGCAAAAGGTGCGGCATGGACGATCTGAAACAAAAATACCTTGGCCTGATTGCGGATGCTGCGGATGAAGCGGCCATCGAAGACCTGCGCGTGCAGGCCGTGGGCAAAAAGGGTGAGATCAGTTTGCAGATGCGCGCGTTGGGCAAGATGACGCCCGAGGAACGCCAGGTCGCAGGCCCCGCGCTGAATGCATTGAAGGATGAGATCAACAGCGCTTTAGCCGCCAAGAAAGCGGCGCTGGCCGATGCCGCCCTTGATGCGCGCTTGAAAGACGAATGGCTGGACGTGACCTTGCCATCACGTGCATGCGGGCAGGGGTCAATCCATCCCATTAGCCAAGTGACTGAAGAGGTCACCGCGATCTTTGCCGATATGGGCTTTGCCGTCGCCGAAGGCCCGCAGATTGAAAGCGATTGGTACAATTTCGATGCGCTCAACATCCCTGGCCATCACCCGGCACGGGCCGAGATGGACACGTTCTATACCCATCGCAAGCCGGGCGATAACCGCCCGCCGCATGTGCTGCGTACGCATACCAGCCCTGTCCAAATCCGTTCGATGGAGGCGACAAGCGCCCCCACCCGCATCATCTGCCCTGGTCGCGTGTACCGTGCCGATTACGACCAGACGCACACACCGATGTTCCATCAGGTCGAGGGGCTGGCCATCGACCGCGACATCTCGATGGCGAACCTCAAATGGGTGCTGGAAGAGTTCGTGAAAAGCTATTTCGAGGTCGACCACGTCGACATCCGCTTCCGCGCCTCGCACTTCCCCTTCACCGAACCCTCAGCCGAGGTCGATATCCGCTGTTCCTGGGAAGGCGGCACACTGAAAGTGGGCGAGGGGAATGATTGGCTGGAAATCCTGGGCTCCGGCATGGTCCACCCCAAGGTGCTTGAGGCGGGTGGAATCGACCCGGCCCAATGGCAAGGCTTTGCCTTCGGCATGGGCATCGACCGGATCGCGATGCTGAAATACGGCATCCCTGATTTGCGGGCATTCTTTGACAGCGACCTGCGGTGGCTGCGGCACTATGGGTTTGCGGCGCTAGATCAGCCGACGTTGTATGGTGGGTTGAGTCGGTGACAGCACCCGTCACACGTGAGCGGATGGCGCATGCCCTCTGTGTTGTCGGAGAGGCGGGACTAGACGGTTACAAGTATGACTCTGCTGTCGGCATGCTGACACGCAAGACTTACGATTCGAAGAAGGGGAGGTGGATGATTTCCAAGTCCCCCACCTTTAGTTCGGATGAGTTTCGGCAATACATGTCTTTGGCCGTCATGAACGATTTTGTCGATGCAGGCCCCGACAACAAAAAAGTCTTACGTGGAGAGTTAGATGGCGAAGAGTGGTTGCTACAACTCACTCTTGCTGGTTGGAACTACATCGAGGATCATGATCGGCCAGTCATCGAAGGCTGGTTTGAGCACATAAGAGAAAACCTTCCTAGCTATATTGTGGCTGTGACTAATGCACTTCTCATTGCATGGCTGACAGTATCGCTTGGTCTGAATGGCTAAGCTGTCAATACATTTGGCATTTAAAGCATAAGACAAAGTCCGCCCGGCTTGCCGGGCAGCGCCCGGACCTCCCCCATGGGGAGGGCGCTTTTGCAACGTCGCACCATGCTTTAAGATCAGCGATTGTGCCGACGCCCCGCCAAACAGCACCGCCTTGGCGCCTCCCCGAGGTCCGGGCGCTGCCCTCCCGTTCCGCGTCAAACCGATGTAGGGTGGGTGAAACCCACGCGCGAAAAGGCCCATCATGACCGATGACACCGAAGACCTGCAAGACACATACCCCGGCGCGGGCACTTTCAAGTTTGGCGACAACGCGCAGCTGTGCCAGCACCTGATCGCCCTTGTCCGCCAAGGCAAAAAGACGGCGACCTGTGGGGCCCTTTCAGACTTCGAGGGCGAGCCGGAGGCGATGCCGGTCGTGGGCCGTTGCGATATCGCGGCGAATTGGGATGGCACCCCCGCGCTGGTCATACGCACCACCCGCGTGCAGGAAATCCGCTATTGCGACGTCACCGAAGAGATGGCGCTGGCCGAGGGCGAGAACGACAGCCTTTTGGGCTGGCGCAAGGATCACAAAGCCTATTTTAAACGCAACGGCGGGTTTCATCCGGAAATGATGCTGGTCTTTGAACATTTCGAACTGGTCGAGGATTTGGCCGGTCGCGCATTGTAGGCCGGGGTTTTCCCCGGCATCCGCGACGCTATACTCAACCGCATGCGACGTATCTGGCTGATCATTCTTGCGATCTTCATAATCGGCGGCCACATCGCGATGTGGACCTCTGACATGCCACGCGATCTGGCCTTGCGGCTAACGCTGATCAATGCGGCAGGCTGGGCGGTGATCCTGATCCCCGCATGGCTGGTGTCGAAATGGGCGGCGGCGCATCAAAAAGACCCAACGCAGCCCCGGACCTGATCCGGGGCCTCTGGTCGCGCGCGAGGTCCTGGATCAAACCCGGGACGGTGTCACGCCCTCTTCCCCCTCTGTCCCTTATCCGGTAAGCCCTGTGCAACATATCTAACCCGCAGGACCGACCCGATGAAATTCACGCTTTCCTGGCTGAAACACCACCTCGACACCGACGCCTCTGTCGCTGACATCGCCTATGCGCTGACCGATCTGGGGCTAGAGGTGGAAGGCATCGAAAACCCGATCGAACGTTTGGCGGATTTTAAGATCGGCAAGGTCATCAGCGCCGAAAAACACCCCGATGCGGATAAGCTGAAGGTCTGTCAGGTCGATACCGCCGATGGCCCCACCCAAATCATCTGTGGCGCACCCAATGCACGGGCAGGTATCATCGTCGTGATCGCCAGCCCTGGTACTTACGTCCCCGGCATTGATACGACCATCGGGGTTGGCAAAATCCGCGGGATCGAAAGCTATGGGATGATGTGTTCCGAGCGCGAGATGGAACTATCAGACGAACATGACGGGATCATCGAATTGCCCTCGGGCGCAGTGGGTGAGCGTTTTACCGATTGGCTGGCCGCGCACGACCCGGCGAAGGTTGATCCGGTGATCGAGATTGCGATTACACCGAACCGTCCGGATGCGCTGGGCGTCCGTGGCGTGGCGCGCGACTTGGCCGCGCGTGGGGTCGGAACGCTGAAGCCTGTGACCGTAGATCCAGTACCAGCCAGCTTCAAGGCTGACCTGAATGTATCCATTGATGACGATACGCACGATGGATGCCCGATTTTCTGTGGTC
Organism: Pseudomonadota bacterium; assembly: GCA_038533095.1. Taxonomy (GTDB): domain Bacteria; phylum Pseudomonadota; class Alphaproteobacteria; order Rhodobacterales; family Rhodobacteraceae; genus Yoonia. The sequence continues at coordinate 2,865 of JBCAZI010000058.1, read as the reverse complement.
GTTTGATCAAAGGTGTCCAGAATGGCCCAAGCCCTGAATGGCTGCAAGCGCAGCTGCGCGCCATCGGTTTGCGCCCGATCAGCTTTCTTGTCGATGTCACCAATTGGTTTACCTACGACCTGAACCGCCCTCTGCACGTTTTTGACGCTGATAAAGTGCAAGGCAACCTGCGTGTACATCGCGCCGCGGGTGGCGAGCGTATCGTCGCATTGGATGATAAGGAATATACGCTGCAAAAAGGCCAGATGGTGATCAGCGACGACAATGGTCCTGAAAGCATTGCCGGCGTGATGGGCGGGGCCGAGACGGGCTGCACCGAGGACACAGTGAACGTTTTTGTCGAAAGCGCCTATTGGGACCCGATCCAGATTGCCTACACAGGCCGCGCGCTCAAGATCAATTCTGATGCGCGATATCGCTTTGAACGCGGCGTTGACCCGGCCTTCACGCCCGAAGGGTTGGAGCATGCGGTGCGCATGATTGTTGATCATGCGGGTGGTGAAGTATCTGAACTGATCCAGGCGGGTGCTGTGCCGGATACGTCACGCGCTTATAGGCTGGACGCCAAACGCGTGATTTCTTTGGTCGGCATGGACATTCCAGAGGCTGTGCAACGTGCAACCCTGACGGATTTGGGTTTTGCGATGGATGGCGATATGGCGCATGTCCCATCCTGGCGCCCTGACGTACAGGGCGAGGCTGATCTGGTGGAAGAGGTCGCGCGCGTGGCCTCCCTGACCAAGCTGGAAGGCAAGCCCTTGCCGCGCATTGATGCGGGTGTGCCCAAACCGATCCTGACGCCAAGCCAGTCGCGCCAGCAGGCGGCGCGTCGCACTGTGGCGGCACTGGGGTATAATGAATGCGTGACCTATAGTTTCATCGATGCTGCGGCCGCCAAGCTGTTTGGCGGTGGCGATGATGCGACCATGCTGGAAAATCCTATCAGTTCGGAAATGTCGCATATGCGGCCCAACTTGTTGCCCGGCCTGCTGCGCGCCGCGGCCCGCAATCAGGCGCGCGGTTTCATGGATATGGGGCTGTTCGAGGTGGGGGCCGCCTTCCATGGCGGGGAACCGGCGGAACAGCATAACGCGGTTGCTGGTATCCTGATCGGGCGCACCGGGTCGAAGGATGTGCATGGCACATCGCGCCCCGTGGATGTCTATGACGCCAAAGCGGATGTCGAGGCTGTGCTGGCTGCTATCGGCGCCCCTGCAAAGGTACAAATCCTGCGCGGGGCTGATGCTTGGTGGCATCCGGGGCGGCACGGCAAGATTTGCCTGGGCCCGAAAAAGGTGCTGGGGATCTTTGGCGAGTTGCACCCGAAGGTGCTGCGCGAGATGGATATCAAAGGACCCGCCGTGGCCTTCACCATCTGGCCCGATGAAGTGCCTTTGCCCAAGAAGAAATCAGCCACCCGTCCGGCCTTGGCCGCGACGGATTTGCAAGCGGTGGAACGCGACTTTGCCTTTGTGGTCGACACAGAGGTCGAGGCGCTGACGCTGGTCAATGCCGCAGCTGGCGCTGACAAGACGCTGATCACGGATGTCCGGGTCTTTGACGAATTCATTGGCGGGTCATTGGGCGAGGGTAAAAAATCCCTCGCGGTGACTGTGCGTCTGCAGCCGACTGATAAGACTTTGAAAGACGCCGATATCGAAGCGGTAAGCGCCAAGATCGTCGAGAAAGTGACGAAGGCCACGGGTGGTAGCCTGCGGGGGTGATCTGACCTCTGCCATTTGGCAGGCGATGTATCTGCCGAACACTGGCCGCGCGGGCGGTCAGGGCTACTTACTGCTGGGATAAAACAAAGGAACCTGTCCTATGACCTTGAAAGTCTATCTCTCTGGTGAAATCCACACTGACTGGCGCGACCAGATTACCGTTGCGGCGGCAGGGCTGGATGTGACGTTCAACAGCCCTGTCACCGATCATGATGCATCCGATGACTGTGGTGTTGCGATCATGGGGGCAGAGCCTGATAAGTTTTGGCATGATAATAAAGGTGCGAACCTCAACGCGATCCGCACCCGGCATGGTATTGAGAATGCCGATATCGTCGTTGTGCGGTTTGGCGAAAAATACAAACAATGGAACGCGGCCTTTGACGCGGGCTATGCCGCGGCCTTGGGCAAGTCACTGATTGTGATGCATGGGCCAGAGCATCAGCACCCGCTGAAAGAGGTAGATGCCGCCGCTCTGGCCGTTGTTGAGGAACCGCAGCAAGTTGTGCAGATCCTGCAATATGTGTTGAACGGCACGCTGCCATAGGTCGGGGCTGTCCGTGACCCTTAAGATGGATCGGGGATGCGTCTGGCCTTTTCCACCGCAGGACGCGCGAAAAACCGCTCAACATAGGCGGGCACATTTTTCAGGTCGTGGTAACCGACCACGTCTTTGGTGCCGTAGAATTCCAGCGCGTTCAGCCAGGGTGCAATTGCCATATCGGCGATAGAATAATCGCCCACGATCCAGTCTTTGCCCTCTAACTCTTTGTCCAAAACGGCCAGCAGACGGATCGCTTCGTCGCGGTAGCGTTCGCGGGGGCGCGGGTCTTCAATCTCGGCACCTGCAAATTTGTAGAAAAAGCCCATTTGCCCCAACATGGGACCCAGGCCACCCATCTGGAACATCAGCCATTGGGTGATCTTCGCCTTGTCAGATGCGGAAGACCCAAGGAATTTCCCTGATTTTTCAGCCAAGTACAGCAAGATTGCCCCGCTTTCAAAAAGGCCGATCGGGCCATCCGGGCCATTGGGGTCAATGATCGCGGGGATTTTGTTGTTGGGGTTCAGTGAAAGAAAAGCATCGCTTTTCACATCTGCATCACTGAGCGTGACAAGATGCGGTTCATAGGCCAGCCCC
>JBCAZI010000057.1:0-19156 GCA_038533095.1 Pseudomonadota bacterium | reverse complement strand
TTAGAGGACGCGAAATGTTTGAGAAGCGAGCAAAAAGCCAAATTGTGGACCTAGAGGCTGCCTTGATCGAGTACGTCGAAAGATATGGCGCAACGCGACAAGCAAAGACTGCTTTGAGCCAAGGCAGTGGCCGAAAAACTCAGCTTCGCAATCCATTGTTTGAACGCAGAGGTACCTTGGTTTCCATAAGTGAAGCTGGAAAATCTGCTTGGCATCGCGCGTTCCGCAGAGGACCGGAATGACCACTGCAGCCAGCGCATCAGAGAGTTGACATCCACACAACCAAAAATTGCCAATTTTGCGTCATACTCAGGTTTTGATTGCGTGCTGTCGTTAAGGTTGAGCTGTTTCGAAAGGTGTTGGAGGTGAAAATGTCAAAAGAGTCCACGCTAGAATTCATAGAGGATGGCGACATCTTAGTTGGAAAGGTCAAGTGGTTCGACAATTCTAAGGGCTTTGGATTTGTCCTCTCGGATGGATACGATGAAGAGTTTTTGTTACATCGTTACGTCTTACAGCGCATCCGCATGGATACATTGGCAGAGGGCGCAAAGATCACGTTTATCGCGTTCTCTTCTTCCAAGGGACTGAGGGTCAAGGAGGTTCTTTCTGTCGAAAAGGACGATCAGCTAGAAGCTTCAGGTGAGTACGATGACCAAGTTGTTGTCTCCAATTGCTGCATCCCCGCCCGTGTAAAATGGTTTGATGCGCAAAAGGGCTACGGTTTTGTGAACTGCTTCGGAAGCTTGGAAGATGTCTTTGTCGGCGCAAGCGCAATGCGAAGCGCAGGGTTTACAGAGCTTCAACCAGGGCAGGCATTGAGTATTAACACCGCGCAGGACGCAAAAGGGACCTGGGTTCATCAAATTCATGATTGGTCAACCGAACCGCAGTGTTCTCCTGTTTCCTGACGCGAAAACCAACCATGTCTCCTCCGGACTGCCACTGCTAAAATGGGTGTGGAGATCGGTTGAAAGTTCCTAGCCAGCCAATCGTTGATGATTCAAATTGAAGAACAGGATCGTCAGTACGCTATCAATACTGGATCGGGTGGGATTGGTATTACCGCCATAAGCGCGCCATCAATAAAGACTTGATAGGTTGCGTTGCCCAATGCCGGAAAATCACCACGCAAGTCTAGGCGGCCAAACCTAGTCTCAATGGGATCATAGGTATAAGTGTTGTCTTCAAACAACTTGGTTTGTTGACCCGGTGTCTGCTTGGCCACGCCTACGTCCTCGCCGTTGATCAACACCCGCTGCCCATCCAGAACAATTCCGTTCGAACTGACACCTTGAACCGCTACACTAACGGTTTGAGCATCAATCAAACCTCCAGCGCTGTAAGTGGGCTCTTCACATGCACTAAGCGCAATGAAACAAGCAAAAACCAAAGGCAGTCTCAACTTCATGGCACTTCTCCCGTACTCAATGATATCTGGTTAACTGCACTCAACTGTACTGTCCAGAAGTCAGCGCGCGATACCCTGGCGCCGGCCCCAAAAAACTGAGAAATTTGCTACCCTCCCTCCGCGTAGTATGCTCAAACCACGGCCCGCTTTGGGCAGGCTGCCGTCATCTGACCAAAACCGTGAGATGTCTGCACCAAGCCCAGAACGCGTGATGCTGCACTCGGCGCGAACATCGGCGACAAAGCCATGGTGACAGTTGGTAGTCTGACGGCAACTCAGATGTCAGCTCACGACCTCGACCAGGTCCTTCTTGTTCTTGGATATTCTACCAATGAACTGCCGCACCACCTTCCCCTTCTGTTGAATGGGGCGCGCTGACTGAGGCGAAAAATCGGGAGATACAATCTCTGGGAAAAGTGCTGTGATCTCTCTTTTCGCAGCTTTGCTGACGGACTTTAGTGCCTCGGTGCCCGTGAACATGCTCTCTGTCGGCGCTCCATTCGAGAATACAATTTCGTGGCGCTGCAGTAGGAAATGATTGTAGGTCACGCCGTTGGCTGAATGGTCAACATCAATACCATCAAGATCAATTAGTTTTTTGGCGGGTACTAAGATTTCACTTGTACCAAACATTCGCTGCGCCACGATCGAACGAATGAACACCCTATGTTGTGGAGAAACGAGCAAGTCTCTTTCCGGCATCCCGCTACCAAGTGCACCAGCACTAATCCTAATTGGCTTCAGGTTGGGATGATCAGCAAGATGAGCCGCTTCCAATACGCGTGAGCCGACCCAATGGATCGGTTGGTAACCGCGGTCCATTGTTAAGACCTCGTCACCAATCTGTAAGCACTCAACCGCGACTTGACCGTGCCGGGTTAGTATCGATGTACCATTGGCAAAACACACAAATGTCGGCAAATCCTCGTAATTACTGGGTGGTGCGGTAAAAGTATCGAGGATCGGCGCGTCAATGGTATCACCGACATCGACGGTCCCTGCAGTCACAAACATATATTGTGTCCCTGCGAACTGAAGGAGAGTAAAAGAGACGGGCACCCCCCCAACTGTCCCGTCATACGCTTCGAACACCTGAAAGTTTATCGAATCCGATAGACCCGGAATCCCACTCACGTCAAACTGTGGCGTTCCGTTCGCGTCGGGATCCTCTATTGTAGCGTCATCATCTATGATATCGACGGTGAAAGCTGCATCGACATCAACGCTCGCGGCTCCTAGCGGGTCACCACTAATTTCGTAGATCACAATTGACGGCATACCGCCTCCATTCCAAGAGTCTGAAAAGGTGCCGTGACAGACTAGTTATTCAATCCTTAATTTTATTGCATGCGATACACTCTCCTGCAAGATGTGTCACACGACTTTTGCCTCGATCTAAAAGAGGTCTTCACTGTACCGTTGACGACTCAATCAAGGCGCTTCAGGCACGGGCTGCTCTGCGCTGACACTGGCTATTCGCTAAACCTCGCCGCATCACTGCGCCAAGCTATCCAGCCATTCAATGATAATGCCGAGGATCTGGGATTGGTCCTCGTCAGACAATCCGATGAATGGACGCGCCGGAATATCACCCCAGGGCGATGCCGGACCTAGGCTGTGTTTCTGAGCACCGAACTGCATGACCGCCGCTTGAATGGCATTTGACCCAATCCCGACCCAGTCTGGACCGTAGTTGTAGGCGATCTGCTGCCGCATTGTGCCGGTCTTACGCAACGGCGGGCCAAGTGGGATCTGCCCATATCGATCTAAGGTCGTCTGTGAGCGCGGTGCAAAAGGCTGCCCATCTGGTTGCTCGCCGCGCGTCATCCGGTCCTGCGTGGTCGCCAACAGGTAGTTGCCAAGGTCATTCATAAGCGGCGAGGCATCGGTCAACCCTTCTAGGAGCTGACCTAGAATCCGATCAATTTCCTCAGTCTCAAGCTCAACGGTGATCAAGATCCGTCACTCCTATTCAGCGCCTCGACAAACTGTGCGCGCAGATCATCGGGCAGTGAGGCCAGGAAATCTCGTCTAATGCTCTCGGGCCATTGTTCGAACTTCGCAACCAGGCTGTTGACAAGATCCGCGATGCTGGCACCGGGTGCATAGTCCCAGCCCTTGCCGATGCCCGCAGCTGTGCCGGTCTTCGGCTCAATGTCATCCCAGCCCTCCTCAAGCTGCAGCTCCGGTTTGCCACCGACCCGGCGGGCTCCCTCACGCGACCGCGCGCCAAACACCCGACAGGAACAGCCCCAGTCGTTTGGTGGGAAATGCGTGGCCCAAAACGGGTGATCCGACGGAAGCACAAGGCCGTCCCAGTCAAGGTGCTGCGGTCGAGGTTCCAGAGAGCCGCCATGACGGTAGACCCAGAACGGATAGTTGCCCTCGATGAGCTTTGCGTATCGCCCGGCCATGTACGACGTGCGCAGGTTGGTCTGATAGATGACGCGCATGCGCCACTCCTCACCGCGCTTGGTGCCCTCGCCGGTCCAGCCATGCCAACCACGCCGGTCCACAATGTTGCGAAAGTCCTTCTTGAATGTCTCGAAGGTGTTGCCCTCGGCGACTGCTTTCTCAACCGCTTCGGCCAGGTCGGCGAGCAGATCGGCTTTGGTCGCACCGGCAACGACAAAGGCGCGATTATGTTCAGCGCGCAGCAAATCGTCCCAGGCTGACGTAGCGATCAGTTCAAGCATGCGGATGCGAAGCACCGTTAACTGCGCGTTAAAGGGCTTTCGAAAGGTGGCGCTGAGTGGTTCTGCCATAACGGCCTCCTAAGTCGGGCTGGCGTCATCACCTGTAAGAAAACCGCCAGCATGTGCCGCCGTCATTGCATCTGCGATCACAGCTTCGAGGTCTGTGGCATCAATTTCGCCAAATCCGGCGAACAACATGTCACGGAACTCTTCGAAGCTGTTGGCGGCCTGCAGCATGCCCTCAATCCGCTCCAAGATGCTCAGAACATGCGGATCTCCTTCAGCGCCGAGCCGATCCACCAAAACCGACAAATCCGCCGAGCCGCTGTGCGCCTTTGTGAGCGCCGTCTCGGCCTGAGCGGCGCTGGTCATCGGATTATTCGCTGAGCGCGCCCCTACCCGTTTAAAAATCGCTCTAGACCGTTTAAAAACCTCATCGGTCGCTGCCGGGTCGCTGGGCTCGCCAGTGGCGGGCGGATTTTGGGCCGTTTGGCCAAAAACCGCATCCCCTTTTCCAGGCTCTTCCCAGCCGAATTTGTCATAGACCTGTGACGCCTTCACCCGCAGCCCACCATCGGTGAGCGTCACCAGGATATTTGCCTCGCGTTCGAGGTCTTCTTGCTCGGGTCGGGCGATCTTGATGCGCGGATAGTGTTGTAGCGGCCCAAACTCGAGCTGCATCCAGGGGCGCACCAGATCCCGGTTGATGACAGCGCTGAGATCCTTGGCGTCTGCCGTCTCGATATCTTCCTGGACTTCACGATGCTCCTTGCCCGATCCCAGTCCGCCGGTCTCCGCATCCGTGGTCGCGGTCTGACCAATCACTGCCTTTGAGATCTGCTTATCTAGGTATTCCGCCCGCTCAAGATAAAGCGCGGACGACGCGCTGACATTGCTGGTCTCGACAAAGTCGATGGTCATGCTTTCTGGAATGATGGCAGCGCAATCCCCGGCGATATTCGCGACGGCGTTGAAGAGCGTGTCTTTGTCCGCCTCCGATGCACCCGCGCCCCACTTACCGACCCGCAAGGGTTGGCCATAGGTCTGCGTGAAGATCGCCCAGTCGCGCTGCGTGAACGCCTTGAACATCCAGCCCCATGTCGCCACCCGCGCCAGACCGGACCGCAGCGGCAATCCGGATTTGGCCTTGATATTGGCATAGATAAACTTGAAGCCCGGCAGCTCCTGTTCCTGGCCGTTGGCATCGAGCATCATCGGTCGCTTCAGGCTGATGCGGTCGAACCGGAACCAGCGCGGATCTCGATATTCGAGATACTCCGGCTTCCATTGGCCCTCAGACGTATCCCACATGATCTCCGTCATGCTGTAACCTTTGCCGATGGTATCCAGTACGTCGAAGAGCTCACTCTGCAGCTCATCACGCTTCAGCCAATCGCGGACCATTTCAGCGCGCGTCACATCGATCTGCTCGTCGCTGGCCGCCTCCACCGTGATGTCGATCTGACTGACCGAGCGGCGGCGCGTGCCCAGGACGCCCAGGTAATGCGGATCGCGCTCCTCGATGGTTTCTGCCAGTTCCAGATACTGGATGGGATCGCCACGGTCGGCCGCGCGCAGGATATTCGCCAGGCGGAGCGGGTTCAGCCCATCACCGGGATATGTTGTGAGTGGCGACCGCACACCGCCCCAGGTGGCGGCTGACTGTTCCTTGCGCAGCTCACGCCGTTTGATCGGACGACCATATTGATCCAGCAGGGTTGGTTTGCGATCCATGTTTGTCCTCGCCTTCTTTGCTAGTCGAGTCGCAAGAGAATGGGTGACAACGGTTGGTTTGGTGCGTCCATCATCAGATACCCCCTCCGCGCACGCCCGCGCCCAGTGGGCTTTCCCACCAGTTGCGGCGCTTCGTGTCGGTTTCGGCGTTAGGGTGGCGTTGAAGCTTCCGGTGACCGGCGGGCTGCGTTGCCTGCGGTTTGACACCGCGATAGCCGTATTCCACCCAGCGCATCCGCGATGCGTAATGTGCAAGCGCCAGACCGATGGCGAAGTCACCGTGACGGGTCTTGCCCCTGTCGCCCTCTCGCGTGTCGGGAACGCGCGGTATACCACGAATGATCTTCACAACACGCATGTCCGACAGGTGATCATCGTCGGGGATGAGCGCTATCGTATCCTCTTCGAATGCGGCCTTCACTGGCGGCATATTGATCCGGTACCAATCCTGACTGAGCTTGATCGACCAGACGAGGCCCGAACCCTCTTCATCGTCCCGGATCCCGAACTTGCGGCCGAGGTTTTCCGCGATCATGTCGCCGATCCCAGTGGCATCAATGGCAGCACCGACGAGTCGCGCCCGGACGTATTGCAGCACCAGATCGACGGCCGCCTGTTGCTCGGCATAGGGGACCTTGCGCATTTCGAGACACAGCGCCACAAACCGATTGAGTTTCTGATCAATCGCCAGCAGAGGCACGACAGAAAGGTCGGACACCCGGCCCACATCAAATCCCAGTGCAAAGCGCAACGACATATCGAGCCCACCAAGCGCCTCCTCGATTTCCTCCATGAAAGGGCCAACCAGCGATCTTTGCTCAAGATCGCTGCGATGGAGGAAGTCATCAGGCAGCTCCAGTCGAATGATCGGCCTGGCCACGGTCATCCGTGCTTCAATCAGCGGCGACGGCAACCAGGTCCCGGATGAAGCACTCGGCACGCAGAACAATTCCTGGTCGGCACTGTCCTTGTAGAAATCAATGATGCTCTGCCGCCATTCGGCCTCGGCCTCCGGCGTCCACGCGTCACCCTTCACCAGGCTAATGCGCTCAAACAGCCCGTCTTCGAGTGCCTCATCGAGATCGATCCGCATGTGATCACCCGGCGCACGGCCTGCCAAAACATCCTGAATGGCTTGATTGAAGGCGTTGTCGACACCGTAATGGGTCGAGCAGACCACGACCTGTCCGCCCCACATCAGGAAGGCCATGGCAGCCTCAATGAGCGTCTCGAGGCTGTCCACGAAGGCCGCTTCGTCAATGATGACAACACCCTGCTTGCCGCGCAGGCCCCGCGGGGCTGAACTCAGCGCCATAATCTCGAAGCCAGATGCGAACGGGATGCGGAAGGCTTGAATGGCCTTGTCACCCTCATGGTCGCCGTCTTCAAAGAGCAGCTCCTCTTCCGCCAGAGCCGCAACCGAGAACGCGCGGGCCCACATGCCGCAAGCGTCGATGAACTCGCGTGTCATCTCTCGGTCATAAGAGATGTACAGGACATCCATCCCACCCGCCGTTTTTTGCCGACCAGCACGCAAGACAGCATAAGCCGCCAGCCCCCAGGTCATTCCGATCCGACGGGATTTCTCGATGAACAGGACCTGCGTCGATACGCTATCGAGAAGTCCTACCGCTTTCTGCTGATAGGGGAGCAGCACCGCTGGCAACCCAACCTGATCTATGACGTCAGGCAGGACCGCGGTCGCCAGACGCCGCTGCTCTTCCCATTGGGCTTTGGTGAGCAGCTCCGTCATTGCGTGACCCCAAGGATTTGCGCCTTGACCAAGTCGGCCGTCTCCTTCGTCAGACCCTTGGCCTTGGCTACTGCGTCGACGGCTTGCTCAACCTTTTGGTCGAACTCGCTCTCGCGGGTCATACGGTCGCGGGATGAGATGTTCATCGCTTGGGCCGCCTGGCGGAATGCCGACGCGAGATGCATGGCATCTTTGGGCGTGACCGTATCATCTGCGTCTGCCAGCATATGCAACACGAGCGATTTGATCGTCTCGGCGGTCATGATGGTCAGATCATCACTGTCCTTGGTGTCGAACTTCTCCGAAATCGCTGCTACGATCTCGCGGGTCTGATCGAGGCGGCGCGTGAGCTTTGCCATCCGGATGCTATAGCGGTTGAAGGATGAGAAGCTGGGGATCCTGAATTCGAGCTCACTGCGATGCTCCTTTATGAGCGCGTCGCATTTCTCCACGAATTCGGCGTAGATCTCCGTCTGTGTCCGATCTCGATTGGACAGTTCCACAGACGCCCAGGCGATGATGCCGTCCGCTTCGGGCGGCATCACATCAATGGCGGAAAGACGACCGCGCCCCACCTCAGGCACCGGGCCGCGACGGGCGTTTCACACCTTCGATCTCAATCTGCCGGTCGAGGTGGCGATGTCCCTTATGCGTCAGGGTTGCCACTTTCACACTTCCGACGTCGCGCAGCGCGACTGCATCCATCTCTAAAAGGAAAGCCAGTTCATCATGGACCCATGCCCGGTCCTTTCGGATACCGAACTGTTCAAGCTCAAACACCATCAGGTCGCTGTTGAGGGTCTCATCGATCTGCGCTTCAAGGGCCCTGAGTATGACAAGGCGTGCCTGCTCGCGGATCAGCGTTGCCATGTCTGTCGGGTTGCTCATAGCTACTAGTCCTTCATTCCGCGCAACAGCAGTTCTTGCATCCGCTCCATGATCGAAGCGATGGGTTTGAGCCGCTCTTCAAACTTGTCATCGAGACGCTGGATGTTGCCTTCGCTGCGCTGCATGGCGAGAGTGAGATTGTGGATGTCTTCACGCGACGGCATTGAGCTCATCGCATTGGTGACATTCTCTAGCGAGTTCTTGACGTCGCCCATTTCGCGCTCGAGGCTTTCAACCTTGCGCGAATTGCGGCGCACATCTTCATCCAGTGCCGTCAGTTTCCCCTCGGAGGCCTTTTGCGCAGCCTCGATAGTCTCACTGACGTCTTCTGCGACCGCATGCATGCGTTTTCGCATCCACCAAATAGCACCAGCGATGGCTGTCACGATAGAGACGACAACACCGACAATCAGTTTCGTCGTCTCAAGAGCAGTAATCCAGTCCAAGAGCTCCGCCTTACTTGATTGCGCGTGTTGCGCCGATGCGGCCAACAATAGCCAAGACGCCGCCGACCCCTGATGAGATGCTCGCCAACAGGATGGGCAATTGCACCGCATCCTCAGGTGCAATCGACCAACCGAAGAGGCCGCCAAGGCCGCCAGCGACAGCAACAAGGCCGCCCCAGACGCCGCGCGATGCAAGTGGGTGTTTTGGGTCAGTTAAGCTCAACATTGGAGATCCCCTTCAGTGTGGTTAAAGCCGCATTCCAGCGGCGGTTGAAAATGTGATTGGTGCTGTGTGACAGGCAACGATCCAGCCTTCGAGACCGGCATATTGAACCTTGATCCAATCCCGCCCTGCGAAGAGGCCTTTGCGGATGACCGGTACATGCACACCGTCGGGAATGGTTGCGATGACATTCGGGTTGAACGACGGCCAGCGGCGCATGTTGAGGTGCGCTACGGGCACCTCGATCTGGACCATTTCATCCCCCTGCTCCGGTGTCGTGGCGGCTTTGTCAGCCTCATCAGCCACGGCATCATTGCGCCCCAAGACACGCGTCTTGATGTGATCGAGCGGGAACAGTGGATTGGTATCCACCTTGCGGCCTGGCGAGATATACCAATGGGTGACGATGTCTTTGAGTGTGGGGATGTAGCCGAACAGACCCGTCAGCAAATAGAGCAGCGTATCGATTTGCGCATCCGTATAGTCCATCCATAAGCCGTGCCCATGTTCTGGCGTGGTGATCTCGTGAATATCGTTGGCGGCGATGTCGAAGGTCTGCTTGAACCACGTGCGGGCTTTGCCAGGCCCGGCAGAAATCATGCGCCCTGGGTTCACGATCTCAATGCCAATCGAGAAATTGTTGCACTGGTCGTTACCGTGGTAGTGGGACTTGCCTGCATGGTTGCCACGGCGATTAACCGGCACCTGCTGTACAAAGGAGCCATCGCGTTCAATGACAAAGTGAACGGAGACCTTTGCATCGTTGTCGCGCAGAAAGCGGGCCGCGTTTCCCGTCTCTAGACGACTGGCTGTATCATGCAGTACGACGATTTCGGGCTTGATTACCCCACCGACATGTGCGGCACGGTTGAAAGGTGCGTCTTTAGCCTTGTGACGAACAAACTGCATTATTGACCCCAGCAAATCGTATTTGCGGAGCAACCTCCGCGTGCAATGCCATCATGATCCTTTTTGGGATCGGATTGCCCCCGCAACGGCTTGCGGGTTTGGGTTCAAAATAGGGGCAGTTGGCGATCATCGTCCTTTGGTACGACATCTTCGTCTTTCAGCCATTTGCGCACGCTCACGTCACTGACATGCAGTTCACGCGCAATCGACGCCTTTGAACGACCCTGGCTGAAGAGGACTTTCGCGATCCAAGGTTTGGCAGTTGGAATGCGCCTCGGCAAGCGATCCGACACGATTGCCAATGCTGCTGCCTGGTCGCGACCGACAAGTTTCGCGAGCGTGGAATTAGGGCGTGGTCTGCGCGATAAGTAAAGCTCCGCGCCACCGAACCTGAGCAGGAACTCGATGGCCTTCTGTTCACCCAGCACGCGCACGAAAGGTTCCACCTGAGCCGTTGGACGCACTTTATTGGTCATGAAAGGTGCGCCTTGGGCGTCTTGCGCGATCTGCTGTTCCCTGAGCGCTCGACCCGCCTGATGGTGACAAGGCTGTTATTCACCAGCACGTAGCGGAACCCGTTTGATCTCACCGCAGTGCAATGAGGATGCGCTTCGGCAAAGGAGACCGTCTCGGCAATGGCAGCACGGACTGCACCGACATCGATCTCCATCACGCGCTCAATGTAGCGCAGGACTGCGTGGTCGGTGACGTGGATTCGCGACCGCTTCATGCGTGATACCGCCCGAAGTCAAAATCGATGTTTTCTCTCTTACCCCAAGACATTAGTGCTCGGATCACGGCGTCGATCTTGGCGTGATCGCGCAGCATATCGACATCCGCAGGAACAGAGTCCCAACTCCGCTCAAACTTGGATCGAATGAAGGCATTGAGCCCAGCTCGCCCTGGGCGTTTGAGCGCGCCGGCATCGCCGAGCTTTGACCAGAGGACATGGATGAGTTTCAGATCCCTGCGCGGGGCTTCAGGACGGTGTCCTGCGGCCTTGATCTGAAACCCATCTGCCTTCAGCCGATCCAGAACCGCGGTCAGTTCGACCGCTGTCATGTCTGTCATGCTGGCTTTGCCACAGGTCGCCATCTGCAGATCGCGGCGGGCCTGTGCGTCCAGTCCAAGTTCACGGCATCCGACGTGGATCAGTTTCTGCAGCGCTCGTGTCACTTAGACTAGCCCTGCAAGATAAACGTTGTTGTGATACCTAGTTTGAAATCGGTCATGTGTTCCCCACTCCGCAATTTGGTGTGTCTGAAACCTGCCACTCGATACGACCGCTTACGTCACCCCAGCTGCGCCATTTCTGGAACGCAGCAAATGCTTCTGCATCAGAGGTGGCTTCTGGAACACCAGGCACGAGCAGGCTGTTATCCCAACCATGGCGCGCACGAACGGCTACTCGATCAATCACTGTTACTCGGTCATGCTGGCTGGCACTCGTAATCTCGAGCGCTCCGTCCGGCAGCACAGATCCGAACTCAATGAGACCTGTCCTCCAACAGTAAGCGAAGAAATCGGGCATCATTTAGGCCCTCGCCAGATCAATTGTGACGGGGTTCCAGTTCTCGTTATGGTTGCGCCTGCGATAGCAGCGCACATAGGTCTTGGAGCCGACGACCCGCATTGCATCGCGGACAGCATTCATGGCGCGCACCCAGCGTGGATCTTCGATGTTCTGGCGCAGCAACATGAATATCTCGGAGCGATTGATCTTGCCTTCTTTGTCGGTGTTAAAGGCGTTGGTCACGATGCCACGCAGCTCAGGCCCGGCGTCGGCGGCCCACTCATTGAGGCATTCATCAACGAGGCTCTTGGCGGCATGCAATTCCGGTCCAAAGTCGATATGGTCGGCCACTTGGACGGAGACCTTAAACAGGCCATCAACGGTCATCAGGGTCATGTTGCCCTTCTTACCGCCGAGCTTGGCACCATATTCTTGTACCAACAGCGCGTCGAGCGCACCAATGTCAGCAAAGGTGTGTTCTTTGAAACGCGCCACCTGATCTGAGAGTGGCACGGCATAACCAATGATTTTACGCACCGCCTCATCCTGAAGCAGATGCTGGGGTTTGATGTTTTCGACGGGATCGAGGCCACCCTTGGTGTTGCGCATGTAGATGTTGCCGTCGACGATCTCGCGGCCGTCAGGCATCTGGAACTGGGGTTGATCAGTCATGGCTTCATTCCTTGTGGTTTGAGGTTCGGGTTCTCAGGTGGGGCGCGGTCGGGCAAGGCGGGGATCGCACCGCTGGCCGCGACCAAGATCGTCAGCGCGATGATTTCGTTCTGAGTGCAAAGGGTGGCACCACGCTCACCCAGCAGATCGACCTTTGTGACCGCATTGCCCGCAAGCCGTGTGACCTCTTGCTGGGTGAACCGTTCGGGTGCGTGGCCGCTCATTTGCCCGTCTCCTTTGCATTGTTGGGGCAGCGGTTGCATGCGCGGAACATCATCACGCGTTCATGGTTCGCGCCGGAGAACTTGCGGGATTTGGCGCGCCAGGACGCACACTGATGCAGTGGCAGATTGCCGAGAGCCGGGCAGTCGAGTGTCGCGCCCATCAGACAGCCCTCGACGCGCTGACGCACATTCTCGATAGCTCCGGCATAGCAATTGCGGACGACCTGGCTGACAACGCCGGGCGTGTAGCCGAGCTGGCCAGCGACCTTGCTTTGCGAGCTGGCCTCGCAACTTTCAGCAAGGCGCAGGACCCACTCCGGCATGTCAGCACCCCAGGCGGCCTTGGCAGCGGCGACCGGCCCGCTCATGGGGTAGGCTCCGGCATGTGGGTGAACGCCGCGAGATTGGCGTCATAAATTGCCCGCACGCGGCATTCGCGCGGCGGTATGGGGCCGGTATCGTGGATCAACTGATAGGTTGCCTCTCGTCGACCCGGAATGGCGGTGCGGCGTGCCTTCAGATAGGGCTGTTCGCCACGCACCAGCATCCTGCAAAACGCGCGCGCCTGCTCGAGGGTGATATCGACCGCATCAGTCCGCGCCTGAACGGCAATGTCACGCGGCGTGAACATCTTCAGCATCCGCATCGCCGTCCACATGTTCTTTTCTGGCGAGACTGACGAAAAGGCGTCCTTGTCCAACGGTGCGCCTAGCCGGGTTGAACCTTTCTCGGTTACCTTGAATTGCATCCGGTTCTTCGGGCCCTTGCCGAGACGTTCGACCAGCCCTTGTTTCTCCCAGCGCTGAACGATGTTGCCGACCGTCTTGGTCTGGGTCGAAGCACGCGCGGCCAAATCGAAATACGTGAATGTGCCCAAGTCAGCAGCGCTATTGGCACAGAGCGTCTCAAGCACATTGCTATACACCCGTTTGACCATCAGACAGCCCTCCAAGGTGCAGGCGCTTCGCCAGTGAAGAATTGGCGCTTGCCCCAATCCGTCTTGCCGATCTGTGCGAGACCTTCGATCATGGCCAGTTCGCGCAATTGATCAAGGTTGACGCATATCCGTCGTAGCGAGCCGTGCGATGCCTTCAGAATGGTCTGCAGGATCTCCGGCGCAATGGTGATGCCTGGCGCATAGAGACGGACCAGATGATTGATATCCGATATGTCGGCGGGCTCAGCGGCAACCCAATCCAACATCCGACCGTGCACCCGTTCCCATGTCTTCAACTTTTGCGGCAGCAGCTCCTCGCCTATCAGAATGACCGGCGCGCCAGATTGTTCATGAATGTCGCGCACGATCTCGATCATCTTGCGCTGCACCAGAAAGTCAGCCTCATCGATGATCAGGGGTCGGTCCTGCATCGCCAGAAACTGGCTGATGTCGTCGATCATATCGCTGACGGTTGTCGCGTGGGGTAGCCCCATTTCAGTTAGGATCGACTGGCAGAGCTTCTTGCGCGTCCAGGTCGATTTGACCTGCACCGTGATCGCCTCGAACTTGTTGGTGGCAAAGATCGCCGAGAAGCTCTTACCAAAGCCGCTGGGGCCATAAAACGTGGCCATGCCCGGCAGGTTCAAAGCGCGGCCCTGTACCCGCTCGACCAGCTCCACCAAAGCGGCGACGTTCCGCAGTGGGGCAACCGTGTTGTAAAGTGGCGTGTCGTTTGTCATCACTTTCTCACTCCGTTTGACCGCCGTTTGGGTTGCAGCCCGGCGGCGGTTCTTATTTGGCGAGGACCTCTTCACCGAAGTCCGCAACCATGCTCTTCCAGGTGCGGTACTCAGCCGTGTTCTGGTACCCGGTGACCCAGATCTGCTGTTGTTTGGTGACGGGTGCGCCAGCGGCGATCTGCTGCTCAATCTCGCGGGCCCGCACGTAGTTGTCGCGACCATCAGGTTTGCGCTCTTGCTTCTCGACGCGACGCGCATCGAGGTCGGCGATCATGGCCGACTGAGTTTCGGCGACCTTGTCCAGTACTGATGCTGGCTTTTGCGGTTTCGGCGCGTCGAACAATGGGCGCACAACGGTGGCCTCGACCGGCGCGGCGGATGGTGCCGTTGTCGCATCGGCCAGCGCGGCCGCCACATCTTTGACGGTGAGCTCGCGATAGGCATCCAGTTCGGCCTTCCGGGCGTTGCGCCATTTCTTGTTGGCCTTGGCCGTAGCGCGTGCATCGTCCATATCGAAGAAACCAGCCTTCACCAGACATGGGGCAAACCCCAGATAGGCGTCGGCAGTGCTGTAGACGTGGATCCCTTCCCAAAGCGCCTGGCGGTCGAACCGCGCGACCACCTTTTGGCCCGCAATGTCGCTCATCCACTCCGCCCAGTAACGGTTGCCCATGAAATTGATCTGTCCGTTCGTGGAATTCGCTTTGATGCCTTCGGCCCCCATCAGCCATAGGCGGCGCTGCTCTGCCGTCGCCTTGCGGATCGGCGCATTGCTGTAGCTTTCGCGGAACACGTCCTCAAAACTGCGGCCATAGGCCACTTCGGAGCGCCGATCCGGACGTGCATTATGCGCTACGATTTCCTCGTCGAGGATGGCCTTGAACACCGCCAACGGCACGGCGGTTTCGCCATAGTTTTCCGGTTGGGCATCCGGCCTGTTGCCTGTGTAAGCGCCTGCGAAGGCCGGATGCTTGGCGATCCGGTCACACATGTCCCGGAACGCCCGCTCGATTGGCTTTGATTGGCCGCTGTAAGGCAGCGCCCAATGGATTTCGCAGCCCAGGCTGGTCAGAAGCCCGGAGGGATCGTCTTCTTTTACTTTGAAGCGGTAGCGTGTTTTGCTGCCTCCGGTTATAAGCTTGGCGGCAAATTCGCGACCGTTATCGAGGAGCACATGCTCCGGTATGCCCCACTCTTCGATCATGTCGCCGATGGTGAGCTGGACGCAGTGGCTGTTTGGCGTGCGATCAAGCCTGTGCGATAGGATCATGCCAGAATAGATGTCCTGGAAGGCGCACATCTGCGGACGCGCCACCTCTTCTGGTTGCCCATCCGAGCTGGCTGGGAAGCGAACGAACACATCGAACCGATGAAAGTCTCCGTTGACGCCTTCAAGGGCGTGCATGGCTGTCTTGTCGCGGGTTTGCGAAGGCCGCATCCGCTTGAGCGCATCATAGCCCTTTCGGGCATAGACCATGGCCGTTGGCGAGATGGTGCGCTTGAGCCAGCGCTGCGCCGTATGAAGCGGTACCGTGTCGAGCCCTTCGGCCTTGGCGATCCTGACGCAGCGGTCATAGACGGATTTGAAGCTTGGCTGCTCCGGACGCAGGTAATCCGCCTTGAGCAATTCCGCAAAACGCGGATTGATCTCGGCAGCACGTTTGGACCGCTGGCCGGTACGGTGACGTGGGGTTAGGTAAGGCAGACGGTCATCGACACGAACACCGGAAACCAGATCAAGCCAGTTCCAAATGGTACGCGCGGAGACATCTGACTGGTGGGCTGCATCAGTGACTGCGAGGTTGCGCGTCGACCCACCTGCCTCGAAAGCTTCGACAAGCTGAATGATCTTCAAGCGACGACGCGCCTCGCTCTTCGGCCGCTCTGGCAGTTGATCAAACCAAGTCCAGGCTTCATCGCGATCTGGGCTCTCATCTAGAGCGGGCGTGGTCTTGCCTTGGCTCAGCAACAGCGCTTGAGCGCGGGATGGCAACAAGGTCCAGTGATACACCCAACCCCCGCCCCGGCCCTTTCGGCGGCGGGCATGGTCTGGGTCAGAACGCCAATTCAGTGACACAGCCCTGGCCGTAACACGCTGCGTCGTCGTTGGCATGTCAGGTAGATTTGCGTCGGCAAGTTCAGCCGCGCTCCACCACTCCTTGGCTGGTGCGAGGTTACTCACTTGAGATACCCCGCAACCTGCATGGCATGGATGTCTTTGAATTCAGCTTTCAGGAAGCGCTTGCGGGCCTCTTTCGGAGCCCGGCTCCAGGCATCGCGCAGGGATCTAAACGCCTCTTCAACAGGGTCTTTAATGGAAGCAACGGGATCTTTGTAACGTTTGATGGCGTCGGCGGCGCTCTTGGCGTCACCGTTAGAAAGGCTGATGCAGATCTTCGATCGGTCACTGTCATCGGCGACTTTGGACAAGGTCTGCAGATCCGCAAGTGTGACCAACTTGGGAGCATCCCGGAGCCAGCCAATTTGATCGCTACTAAGCGCGGCCCCTGCCTTTATGAGCCGCTCAATGTGTCGACGCGAAAGACCGAATTTCTCTGCACTGGCTTCAGCAAACGACATCATGTCGGTTGCTAAACCCTGTCGCGCCAAACCACCTGCTACGCCCGCCTTGGTTTCCGGGTACATTTTCTCATAGACAGCCTTACGTGCCGCGAGGAAGATGGCTGTATCTAATGGCGTTAACTCAGCTCCCGCCAAGTTGTCGTCGATCTCCATCATGCGGGCCCAGTCGTTGGTGCATTTCCATGCAACGACAGGGATTTCATCCCACTCAAGTTCCAGGACGGCTGTAAGCCGATGAAGGCCCGCAATCAGGTGGAAGTGTCCGTCCTTCTTCTTGCGGATATGAATGCCGTACTTCATTGCACCCAGCGCCAAGATCGAGCTCTTGACCGCCTCAACACCGGCAGGTGAGGCTGGACGCAGCCGCTGACCGACAACAATCCTTTTCGGATCTATGCTGGAGATGGATTTTAACTGCTCGGCCATCAGTCTTTCGGGGCCTCCAACATCGTGTAGCAGAAAACCCATTTCCGGTTGCCGCCATCGTCGACCTTCTTGCGCTCGCAGATGATTTCAGCTCCGTGATGACGTAGCTCTGACACACAGGCGCTGATAGCCAGCACCTTGCTCTTGCGGGCGATGTCTTTGGTCGAATGCGGATGGCCGTCCTTGAGCACATCCAGCATGGCCTGAAGTCGCCAGGATGTAAGTGGTGCTGCGTGCATCAAATCATCCCCGCATCATTGGCGCGCGCCCGGCAAGTGTTGCACATGCGGTTGTGGATGCCTTCGCTCACAAAGGGAGTGGTGCAGGTGATACAAGCGCGGAGGTCACCATCAGCATCTTTCAGCTTTCGCATCTGCTCGTCGCGAAAGGTTTCAGCCAGCTCCAGGCTACCCTTTGGCCGGCCGATCATAGCGCCCTTTGCGTCGACCACCTTGTAGCCGAGGTGACCGTTAGCGTAGCGGTGTCGCTCAATCTCAAAGCTCATGGCGCACCACCGTCATAGATGAAATCGAGTAGGTCGGTGATGTCACGCAGTGCGTCGCCATGTTGCACCAACCAGCTGTGGGCAGCGATGGCGCGATCCACTTGCTTGTCAAAGTGTGCCAATGCGTCTGACCAGCTTGTACCATCTGGATCGACCTGCATGCTCTCTTCGAGGGCGGTCATCCGCGTCAGCGCATCCATCAGATCTGCAAATGCCGTGACCGGTGTGATTGGATCAGTCAGAACGGTATTCATAGGCTTCGCACCGCAAGCAGCATGGCGTAGAGCAACCAGATCAACATAGCCGCGCCGCACAAACGTGCCTCCCAAGACAGCGGTTCAGAAATGG
The DNA here is from genome assembly GCA_038533095.1 of Pseudomonadota bacterium. Taxonomy (GTDB): domain Bacteria; phylum Pseudomonadota; class Alphaproteobacteria; order Rhodobacterales; family Rhodobacteraceae; genus Yoonia. The sequence goes on along the minus strand of JBCAZI010000057.1, from coordinate 1,148 downwards.
CTTTTACGATGCGTCGGATCATGCGGTGGCCCTCTGAACATCTTCGTCGCGGGATAGTGCCAAGCGGGCCTCGCGTGCCGCCGTCTCGGCACATTTCAACTGGCGTTGCGAGTTGGGTGATGTTGCCGAATTCAACAGCTCCGTTGCGAGTGCCAGTCGATGCTCTTCGGGCATGCCTCGGCACGCATGACGCGCCATTTCCAAAGAGTCGATGCGCTTGCCGATCATTGGGCAGCCTCCTTCAATTGTTCGGGACGTGGGATGTTGGACGGCCACTCAAGATCGTCGGGCCAGATGTCATCGAACTCTCTCATGACGCGTGCCGCCGTCTTAGTCCGCAGATCGCAGCCCTCGATTAGCCGATGAATGAAATCGCCTTTCGATGAGACGCGCATCGACACTGCCCAGTGAGTAATGCCGAGATGCGCACCAAGACGATCAGCAAGTATGAGAATGTTTTTGATATCGCCGCTCATGCTAAAATTGTAGCCACTACCGGCTTTGCTCGTCAAGGCATTACTGGCTATCTATTTACGGACTAGCCACAACAGGCTAGTTAACAACATGGATCTGATTCTGTCTCAAATTGACAAGGCTTTGAAAGAAAAGGGCTTGTCGGATGCAGCTGCGTCTCGACTGGCAGTCGGCCATACATCTCTGATCAAGAACTTTCGCATGAAGCGAGAGGGCGAAAAGCGCTACAACCTCGCGGCATTGGAAAAGCTAGCTGAGGTCTTGGACCTCGAACTGTATTTTGGACCACCGAGGGAAACCGGGGATGCACCTCATCACATCATTGAGGGTGATGACTACGCGAAGATTGCATTTTACGATGTACCGGCATCCGCAGGCCCTGGAGCAGCAGCGGATCCCAATGCGTCTATCGAGAGTTATGCATTTCGGCGAGATTGGCTCAAAAGACTAGGTGTCGCCCCGCAAAATGCTGCCATGCTGCGCGTGCGCGGTGACAGCATGGCACCCAAGATCGTCGATGGTGATGTACTGCTTATCGACACTGCCCGTCGCGAACCGCCAATTCGACCGCAGACAAAAGGAAAGGCAAGATCAGGCATTTACGTTGTCGATGTAGATGGCGAGACACGGGTCAAGCGCGTTGAACGGCCGGATTTCCAGAACTTGATCCTCTA
>JBCAZI010000056.1:0-19221 GCA_038533095.1 Pseudomonadota bacterium | reverse complement strand
CGGGATTGGTTGATCGATACGCCAGAGGGTAGTTCCGCCTCATCAAACGTAAGCTTGCCATATAAGACGAAATAGCTTTCGGGTGCCGCCGCAACACGCTTGAATGTCTCAATCGGATCAGGACGGATACAGCTGAGCGCGTGGGACTGCCCGGCAATCATCGCAAGGGTAGCGGCAAGAAGAAGTGATTTCATCGTGGCGATCCTTTCGTTGGGTCAAGGCTTTGACGGATCTGTAGGGGCAAGTCTTGGTCGCGGTGTCAGATTTTTACAGCTTCGGACCGAACTCTGCCACCACCTGCTCATAGACTGCGCGTTTGAAGGGCACGATACTGTCCACGATCTGGTCGGCAGGCATCCATTTCCAAGCCGTAAACTCGGGGTGTTTGGTCTCCAGATCAATTTGATTGTCCAACCCATGATAGCGCATCAGATACCATTTTTGTTCCTGCCCACGATAGCGCCCTTTCCAGATGTTGGGGACCAATGCATGGGGCAGGTCATAGCGGATCAAACCTGCGCTTTCGGCTTCGATCGTGACGAATTTGGGGGAAATACTGGTTTCCTCTTCCAATTCGCGCAGGGCCGCATCGCGACATTTCTCGCCCTTGTCGACGCCGCCTTGGGGCATTTGCCATGCATCCGTGTCGCGGTCCTTGCGTTGGGCCACAAAGACATGCCCGCGCGGATTGGCCAACATAATGCCAACGCAGGGGCGATAGGGCAGTTCGGCGATTTCGTCAGGTGTCATAAATGGGCCTTGGTGTTTCATGTGGGCTACCTTTTTCGTTTGACCCAAGACTAAGGCCAACACCAGCGGTTATGCGATAACAAGCCGGGTTTCATGGCGGATGCGGGCCGCAATCCAGCGCAGATGATCCGGGCGGAAGCCCACGCATCCTGCCGTTGGGCGGCCCGGCCCCCGCCAAGCATGGATGAAAATGGCAGACCCCCGCCCTTTGACAGCATAGGGCCAGTTCCAATCGGTCAGGATAACCAGATCATACATCGGATCGGCGCGGCGCAGGCGTTCATGACTAAAGCGATGAGGCGCGCGTACCATCATGTTATAGTCCTTATCGCCCACATCATCAGACCAAAGATCAAATGGGCCAATTGGGAGCGCCCAATCAGCGGGTCGCGCCATGCGATCCGGGCGATAGAGCATTCCAACAAGACGATGGGTGCCGCGCGGTGTCGCGCCATCGCCTTCTTTCTTGCGCATGGTCAGCCCACCGCGCCCAATTGTGCAGGGAAAGCGCCGGTTCATGAAGCGCAAGTGGGTTGGGGTCAGGACAAGATCGGTTTGTTTCATGTCAGATGCGATATTGGGGTGCCGCATGCCCTTTGTTTTCAGTGCAAGATGGGCAAGGCGGGGCCCATCGCGTGCCAGTATTCAACGGTATGATGTGACAAACGGTCGGTTCAGGCAAGTCGCCGGGTGACGCCAATCCGCCGATCATTTTTATTGAAACGGCGGGATTGTGCCGGGACGATGTGATCCCGGTCAGACACGTTGACCAATTGGAAAACTGCTGTCGATATTGCGCTGAACGGACAAATTGGGGAATAAAACTATGAAAAGACTTGGATTTTTGGCTGCTGCAGCGCTTCTCTCACCTGCTGCGGCTTTTGCCGACTTCAATGGCGCATACGCGGGGCTTAGCTTTGGCACCACGCAGGGTGACATCGAGGTCGAAGGCGATCTTGGCGACGACAAATTCGATTTTAATGACGGGACCGCGATCTCTGTCTTCGCTGGTCAGAATGTCAGTAGCGGCGATTTGGTCTATGGGTATGAATTAGGCTACAGCTCCGTCTCAGACATGTTTGTGCCGGGCGCGTTTGGTGACGACGACGAACTCGAAGACATTTTCGATCTGCGTGGTCGTCTTGGCTACGCCGTCGATGACCTGCTGGTCTATGGCGCCCTTGGCTATTCTTTCGTCAACTATGTCGAGCCTGGCGTTTCTGACTATTCAATCAGCGGTCTATCTGTCGGGGCGGGTGCCGAATTCCATTTGGATGGTGGGTTCTTTGTTGGCGGCGACTATACCGTGCGCTTGCTTGAGGGTGATGCAGATAACGACGACGTAGACGTAGACGTGACCTCATCACAAGTGTCTACACTCGCGCTCCGCGTCGGATATAGCTTCTAAGAGCGGTTTGACTGGTGGAGTGGGTAAAACGCTTCGCTATAGCCAGCAATATTTGTTCATGATATGTTCCTATCAGTAGAAGGAACATATCATGCCCACCGCAAAAAAACTGAACGGAACGCTGCGCACTTTCATCGAAAGGCAGAAGCTTTTCTTCGTCGCGACCGCTGCGGCGGACGGACGCGTGAACTTGTCGCCTAAGGGTATGGATTCCTTGCGGATCATTGATGACAACCGCATCGTCTGGTTGAACTTGACGGGCAGTGGTAATGAAACCGCTGCCCATTTGCGTGATGTGAACCGCATGACATTGATGTTTTGCGCCTTTGAGGGTGACGCGTTGATCCTGCGAACCTATGGGCAGGCGCAGACGCTACATCCGGGCGATGATGGTTGGGATACCGCCATTGCCCAGTTCCCTGAAATGGCGGGCAGTCGCCAAATCTTTGATCTGGCGATTGATCTTGTGCAAACCTCCTGCGGCACGGGCGTCCCCGTGATGACCTTTGACCATGACCGTGGGCCGGATGAGCTGCTACCTTTTTATGCTGATATGGGCGCTGATGGTGTCGCAGATTTCTGCCAGCGCCGGAATGCCGAAAGCATTGATGGTAAGCCGACCGGAATACCTGCCAAAGGCTAGAGCAGGTGCCCTGATTTCGCAGCTTTGGTTGCCAGATAAGCATGATTATAGGCGTTCTCGCCCACTTTCAGCGGGACACGTTCGGTCACAGCGATCCCACAACTTTCCATCCGGGCGATTTTGGCGGGGTTGTTGGTGAGCAGTCTGACCGCGCCAAATCCCATCCGCTTGAGGATCTCTGCGCCGATCCGGAAATCGCGCTCATCATCTTCAAACCCCAGCCGGTGATTGGCCTCGACCGTATCAAACCCTTGGTCCTGCAAAGAATAGGCGCGCATCTTATTGGCCAGCCCAATACCCCGACCTTCTTGGTTTAGGTACAACAGCACCCCGGCCCCTTCACTGCCCATCTGGGCCAATGCACCGCGCAATTGCGGCCCACAATCGCATTTGAGCGAACCCAGCATATCGCCAGTGAAACATGCAGAGTGCAATCGCGACAAAACCGGCGCGCTGCGGTCAGGCTTGCCGATTTCGATAGCATAATGCTCTTCCGCGCCATCATCGGGACGGAATATATGCAACCGACCCGCCTCGGACACTTCCATGGGCAAGCGGGCAGAAATGATCGGGTTGAGCGGGCTGAGCCCTGTATCCAGTGCGGCCGCCGCTGGTACGAGCGTCAGGTTGTTACCCTTCGCAAAGACCGCAGCATTTTGCAGCGGCAAAACCACGGCAGCCGGCAAAAGCCGTGCGGCTTTCACCATGGCAATCGCAGCGCGGTGCAGATCAGCCTGACCATCACGTTCTGCTTGCAACGGGCCCTTCATTGGCGCGCGCAGGTCATCGGCAGGATCAGCGACAGACCGGACCCAATTCAATGTCGCATCAGGTGGCAGGACAATGCGGGCAAGATCACCATCGTAAGCATGGGCTTTCAACGTCTTCGCACGCCAACCCGTGACTGCCAGAACGGCCTGCCCACCTAAGGTCCGCACAGCGGCCAGCCGTGCCGCATCCAAAGTCTCCGCCGCCAGAACAAGCGCGCCACCATCCAGAACCACAGGCACGCCCATGCGCAAATCAGCACGGGCACGCGCCAGTTTTTCTGTAACGTCGGGGGCAAATCCCATCGGTCTCAACCTTCCATTTGTTTCAACTGATAGCTGTTTCCCCCGCAAAGTGAAACAATTCTCCGGCAAATCACACGTCCGTGTGAGACAGTGAAGGGACTGGTTGTCTGAAACGTAAACAGAGCACAAATCTATTCTCGTAACGAAGGAGGATGTCATGGGACAACTCAAAAAGATTCTACTCGTCGATGATGACGATGACCTGCGCGAAGCTCTGGGCGAGCAATTGCTGATGACCGAAGACTTTGACGTCTTTGAGGCAGACGACGGTGCCAGCGCGATGGTGAAGGCGAAGGAAGGTCTTTACGATCTGATGATCCTTGACGTCGGTCTGCCCGACACCGATGGCCGCGAACTGTGCCGCCTGATGCGCAAGCAGGGGGTCAAGTGCCCTATCGTCATGCTGACCGCGCAAGACACCGATGCAGACACCATTTATGGGTTGGATGCCGGTGCGAATGACTATGTATCTAAGCCCTTCAAATTCCCTGTTCTTTTGGCCCGGCTACGCAGCCAATTGCGCACCCATGAACAGTCCGAAGATGCCGTTTTCCAGCTTGGGCCATATACCTTCAAACCTGCCCAAAAGATGCTGGTAACCGAGGATGACAAGAAGGTGCGCCTGACGGAAAAAGAGACGAATATCCTCAAGTTCCTCTACCGCGCGACCGAAGGCGTTGTCGCCCGAGACGTGCTGTTGCATGAGGTTTGGGGCTATAATGCGGGCGTGACCACGCACACATTAGAGACACATATTTACCGTCTTCGTCAAAAAATAGAACCAGATCCGTCAAATGCGCGCCTTCTTGTGACCGAATCCGGTGGCTATAGATTAGTGGCGTAGTACTCCACCCGGTGGTTAAAAGCCTTCCCTTCTCTTGATCACCGGGTTCCCAAGATCCCGCCGGAGATCGGGTTATATCTCCACCTCCCTGTTGGACTTGCCCGGACCTTCGTGTCCGGGCTTTTTTTTGGCTCTGGCTATTTGCAGACCCATGCTTATGTGAAGAGACACAACACGAAAGGGAGATCCCAAAATGAAAGCTGCCAAAGATTTTATGGATGAGGCAAACGCCGTTGTGCCGCGGATAAGTGCGGAAGATGCGATCGCGAAATACAATGCCGGTGGTGGCGTTTTCGTCGATGTGCGCGATAGTGGGGCCATCGCGCAAAGCGGCACGATCAAAGGCGCACAGCGTATTGCTCGTGGCATGATAGAATTTGTGGCGGATCCAGCGACGCCTTTCCACAACGAAGCACTGGCGAAAGATGCCGATCTTTATTTGATCTGCGGTGCTGGCGGTCAGGCCGCACTTGCAGGTAAGACGCTCAAAGACATGGGCTTTGAAAACGTGACGAACATCGGTGGATTTAGCGATTGGAAAGAGGCTGGAGGCCCGACCGAGGACTAGCTCAGCGCCTTATCCCAATCGGCGATCAGATCGCCAATATCCTCGATCCCGACAGAGACGCGGATCAGGTTTTCTGGAATACCGGTGTGCGGTTCGATCGTGTACCGGTGTTCCACCAAGCTTTCGACCCCGCCCAGCGATGTGGCCCGCAGGAACAGCTGCAGCTTTCCGACGACCCGCAGGGCATCTTCTTTGCCCCCCTTCACGATGACAGACAGCAGGCTGCCAAAGCCGCCGGACATCTGGCGCTTGGCCGTCTCATGCCCCGCATGTGACGGCAAACCGGGGTAAAAGACATCCGCCACCGCATCATGCGCGAACAGATGTTCGGCCAACGCCTGCGCGTTCTGAGACATACGTTCCACCCGCAAAGGCAAGGTGCGCATGGCACGTGTCAACATCCATGCCTCGAAAGGTCCAAGGATTGCGCCGGCCATTTTGCGGTCAGCGCGGATCATATCCCAGATCTGCGCGTGTTTGGATTTGGTCGACAGCACCCCGGCCAGGACGTCGGAATGCCCGTTGATGGCTTTGGTGGCCGAATGCATCACGATATCTGCGCCAAAATCCAAACAGCGGGTCAGGATCGGTGTCGCGGCGGTTGCGTCAACGACCAAGGTCGCCGCGGTCACATCGGAGATGGCGCGGATATCAACGGTTTTCAGCCAAGGGTTAGATGGGGTTTCGATGAAGACGATATCGGCCTTCGTGGTTGCGCAGGTGGTTTGCAGATCATCGGCATCAACCTCGACCAAGCTGATATGGCGTCGCGCGCAAAAATCCCTGATCCAAGCCGTCGTGCCCCAATAGATACCCGATTGCACCATGGCGGTGGCCCCATTTGGCAAGGTGCGAAACACCGCTGCGATCGCCGCCATGCCAGATGGAAACAGAAACGTCTCTTCCGCACCTTCCAGCCTGCGGAGAACCTCCTCTGCCTGCCGTAGGTTATCCGAGTCAGCGCGTGAATAGATGTTGTCGGGCCGCACCAGATCATACCCTTCGTCCCGCAGATACGTGGTCGAGGGTTGGATGGCAGGGACGACCCCGCCTGACTGCGGGTCGATGGCGCCTGCAGCATGGGCTGCGATGGTGGCGGGTTTTGCGTGTCTATCCATACCGTCTTGTGCCGCGTGGCACGGGCTGAATGCAAGTGCCGACTATGTCACAAACGCATCCCGGCTATAGCCCTGCAAATATAACAGGGCGGTCAGGTCACCGTGGTTGATACGCACATCACATTCCGCCTGCACCGTTGGTTTGGCATGTAAGGCGACGCCGGTACCGGCCCGCAAAAGCATGCCCAGGTCATTTGCACCATCGCCCACGGCCAGAACATCCTGTTCTGTGATGCCCCGGCGCGCGGTGATTTCTTCCAGCGCCTGCACCTTTGCCGCCTTGCCAAGGATTGGCCGGCTGACATCGCCCGTCAGCTTGCCATCCGCGGCGATCAATGTGTTGGCTCGGTTTTCATCAAATCCCAGCGCCGCTGCGACCCTTGCGGTAAAGGCGGTGAACCCGCCGGACACCAATGCTGCATAGGCGCCATGCGCCTTCATCGTGTTCACCAGTTCATACCCGCCCGGCATATAGGTGATCCGCTGATCCAGGACCTGATCGATCATCGCCTCGGGCAGGTCTTTCAGCAGGCCGACACGTTCAATCAGCGCCGCCTCGAAATCCAGCTCACCATTCATGGCGCGCGCCGTGATGTCCGCAACACGCTCACCAACCCCGGCCTCTGCGGCCAGTTCATCGATGCATTCTTGCCGGATCATCGTGCTGTCCATGTCGGCCAGCAGCATGGACTTGCGCCGCCCGTCCAGCGGTTGGACCACCAGATCAACGCAAGCCTTTTGCAGATCGGCCCAAACATCCCACCTGTTGTCCGGGACGGCAGGCACCACAAACTCAGCCGCCTCATCAATGGCCAGCCAAGTGGCATCCCCCCCGCCCCAGGCGTTGCGCAGGCTATCAACCAAAGCTGCATCCAGATTGCGTTCAGCGGGTGTGGCGATCAATGTGACGACCTGCATGGCGGACCTTATTGCAATAATGCGCAAGGTCTAGCGCCGTCAGGCCGGGATGACACCCCTAAAAGTCGTACAACAGGAACCCTGTAGGGTCGTTGGCTGTCTAGCGGCCCAACCATCCGCCATCAACCGGCAGTGTGATGCCCGTCACATAGCGCGCGGCTGGTGACGCCAAAAAGGTGACTGCCCCGGCGATATCTTCGGGCTCTGCCCACCGGCCCAAGGGGATGCGATCAAGGATCGCTTTGTTCCGCTCTGGGTCGTTGCGCAAATCGGTGGTGTTATTGCTGACCACATAGCCGGGTGCCACTGCGTTCACTGTAATGCCCTGTGCTGACCATTCGTTCGACAGGATCTTCGTCAGACCCGCAACGCCGCTTTTCGATGCGGTGTAAGAGGGCACCCGGATACCGCCCTGAAACGACAGTAATGAGGCGATGTTGATGATGCTACCACCCTGCCCAGCGGCGACCCGCGCCTTGGCGAATGCTTGGCTGAGAAAGAAAACAACCTTCAGGTTGATGTCCATGACAGCGTCCCAGTCCTCTTCCGTGAATTCCAGACTGTCGTCGCGGCGGATGATACCTGCGTTATTCACAAGCGTATCAATGGGCCCAAACTGCTTTTCCGCTTCTACAAAGGCCGCTTGCGCAGCAGAGACTGTTCCCAGATCGGCCTTCAGGGCACCGGCCTTGCCGCCCGCGGCGTCGATTTTAGCGAGCGTCTCATCCATTGATGACCGTCCGACTGCAATCACATGGCAGCCTTGCTGTGCCAGATCGACCGCGATGGCCTGACCGATACCGGTGTTGGCGCCTGTTACGAAGGCGCGGGTATTTGCTAGGGAAAATCGGCTCATTTTAGTCCTTTCATTGATCGATTAGGGGGGCAGCAGGTCATGCCGCAACGTTTGATCGCTTCCAATCACCGCGCCAGAGGCGGCGATGGAATGCGGGAAATTTCAGGACTTCCTCCCAAAGAAACAGCGACAATATCCAAAACGCAGAGAGGTCAAAATACAGGATGAACAGCGCTGTCGCAGGCACACGGAAGGCCCATTGCGACCAGATGAAGATGTGCATCACATAAACCGTGTCCCCCGCCGCCCGCAGTGTATTGCCACAGATCGCGTTGGTGGCGCGCGGGAATTGGATGATCAGCAGGATGGGCAAGAACCCCAACAGGATGGCGCGCGTCTCAACCTCTAGGTTGGGATAGAGCCAATCCAAAGACAGACACATGAACAAGAAGATCGCCGCGACGATCCCCGCCGCAACAAAGGCCCCTATCCATGCGCGCGACAGGAAACGGTCCAGCGTATCTTCTGGCGTGCCTTGCCCCAGCAGTTGGGCAACCAAGATGCCCGTTGCCTGGGTCCATTGCATTGCCACTTGGCCTGCCAGCATGTTCCAGGGTGCGATCAGCGTCATCGCTGCAAACCCGTTCAAGGACATTTTCGCGTACATCAGGGAACAGACATGGGCCGCCAGCGTCGCACTCACGAAGGTCGCTGCGATCGGCAAGGCAAACCCAAGATGCCGCCGAAGAGTGGGAACAAAGCTATCGTGGTGCCAACCTATGACCCGGCGCAAATGCCCATTGGTGCGCAACAGCAGGATGCCCCAGAACACCGTCTGAACCGTTACTGCAATGGCACTGCCCAATGCGGCACCGGCCACACCTAGAGCGGGAAACCCCCAGTAGCCGTGGATCAGGGCTATGCTGGCCATAACGTTGATGGGGACCGACAAAAGATAGCCATAAAGTGGCAGCTTGCTGCGCCCGCAGCCGTTGAAAAAGCTTGCGATACACTGGCCCACGGCCTCGCACAGAATGACGATGGCAAAAATCGTAAGATAGGTTTGTGCCTGATCCGCGATGGTGGACGTGGGGGCTAGTGCAGCGATCAAACTGCCGCCCCATATCTGTATGACCCCAACGCCGATCACCCCGATACCCAGACTGACGACCAAGCCAGAGGCCAGTACGGATTTGAGAAATACCGGGTCGCCGCCGCCGAACGCCTGCGCTGTGCGAATTTGCATCGCATGGGAAAACGCGAAGATCACCCCCAGCACGATACCACCCAAAGCCGCCGCCAGACCCATTGCCGCAAGTGCTGCTTCGCCCAAGGACGACAGAAGGAAGCCGTCGATCACGATCGTGCCATGCAAAAAGATCGCCTTGAGCGTCATAGGCCATGCCAAGGCAAAGACCTGTGCCGCGCCGGGGGCAGGTTTGGCCGATACAAATTCTGCTGTCTTGGTCATGGACCGGTTCCGTACCCGTGCACCCCCTCAGGAACAGACCTTCCGACCGGTCACGCCGTTTTCAGGAACTTGTGCTTTCAAAGTAATTTGCGTTTGTCGCTGTGATCCGCTTGATCGTGGTATCAAGACGCGAAAGATGCTTCCGGCCAGCGGCAACCGCGGCCTCTGGATCATGTGCGATCACGGCTTGGGCAATCGCCCTATGGTCTGCGACCAATTCTGGTATGCGCTGCTCTTTCTCGATCCCAAGCATGCAAAGCCGGTCGACTTTGGATTTCTCTTCAAGGATCACGTCAAACGCATAGTCCGCCTGGGCGATGGCGCAGAGCACCTCATGAAAGGCGTAGTCAAGTTGGCCGAAACGTTCGACGTCCTTATCGGCAACGGCAGCGTCTTGCTGTGCTAAGGCTTCGTTCAAGCGGGCCTCGCCCTCGGTTGTGCAATGGGCAGCGGCACGGCGCAGTACCTCTTTTTCGATCGCCTCGCGGATGAACCTCGCTTTTTCGATACGCCGCATCGAAAATCGGCGTACTTCGGTCGCGCGTTGCGGGCGGATCAACAGGAGATCAAGATTGGCCAACCGACTGAACGCATCACGGACAGGTTGCCGGGACACCCCAAATTGGGCCGCGATTTCGGCTTCGGAAATCCGGTCACCCGGTTTGAGTTTTAACGTCACGATCTGCTCATGCAGATCATCAAAAACGTCATCAACGCTCGTGCGGCGTTCATTTTGTGCAATCGTCTGGACCATTCTGAAAGCTCCTTTCGAGCCCGTACCTCGCCTCTCTTTAGCAGAACTAAAACTAGTATACCAGACTGGTATTTGAAATGATCGACTAGTATACCAGACTGAGGAACATGATTCGTTCATGCCGATAAGCCCGAAAGGGCGCACCATGGGGAGGGGACAATGTCCGGTGTAAATTTGAGCGGTATCATCAAGGCCTATGGTGCCTTGCAGGTCGTCCATGGGATCGATCTGAACGTCGCCGAAAAAGAATTTGTCGTGCTTGTCGGCCCGTCGGGCTGCGGCAAGTCGACAACCCTGCGCATGATTGCAGGGCTGGAGGACATTACCGATGGCGATCTGATGATCGACGGCCGCCGGATGAACCGCATCGCCCCCAAAGACCGCGACGTGGCCATGGTGTTCCAGAATTACGCGCTCTACCCCCATTTGAATGTCGCGGACAATATGGCCTTTGGCTTGCGTATTCGCAAAATGCCAAAGGACGAAATCAAGACCACCATCGACAATGTCGCTGAAATCTTGGGGCTAACTCCTTATCTTGATCGCCGCCCCGCCGATTTATCCGGTGGGCAGCGACAGCGCGTCGCGATGGGCCGCGCCATTGTGCGCCACCCCAAGGTTTTCTTGTTCGACGAACCACTATCGAACCTTGATGCCAAGCTGCGCACCCAGATGCGCGCCGAAATCAAACGACTGCACAATCGCCTTGGCGTAACATCTATCTACGTGACCCACGATCAGGTCGAGGCGATGACCCTTGCCGACAGGATCGTTGTTATGAATGACGGCCGGATCGAACAGGTCGGCACACCGATGGAGCTGTTTAACAACCCCGCCAACACATTTGTGGCGGGCTTTCTTGGCTCTCCTCCGATGAACCAGATGAAGGGTCAGCTGACCGAAAGCGGCGCGCAGATCGGCGATGCAGAGATCAGAATTAATGGGGCGACGGCCGGACACGCAGGACGCGATGTGATCGTAGGGATCCGGCCCGAAGGCTTTGCGTGATCGCAAACAAACCCGGACGCCTGACAAGGAATGGGTGCGCCTTTACGACCATTTCAAGCGTGAGTGGCAGATCTACGCGATGCTGCTGCCCACGATTATCTGGTTTCTGGTGTTTCTTTATAAGCCGATGTACGGGCTGCAGATTGCATTCAAAGACTATTCGATATTCAAAGGTGTTGCTGATAGCCCATGGATTGGCTTCGAACACTTCAAGACACTGTTTTCAAATGATCAATTCATTCGGGCGGTGCGCAACACGATCACGATCAGCTTTTACAATTTGCTGTTCGGTTTTCCCGCACCGATCATCCTTGCGCTGATGTTCAACGAAGTGCTGCACGCAACCTACAAGCGCACAGCGCAGACGATCGTTTACCTGCCGCACTTTATCTCATCGGTCATCATCGCGGGTATCGTCATCACCGCCTTCTCACCCACCGCTGGTATCATCAACACGATCATCGGGTGGTTCGGGCTTGATCCGGTTTACTTCCTCACCCAGCCGCAGTGGTTCCGCCCCATCTTTGTCGGGACAGGCATCTGGCAAGAGGCTGGCTTTGGTTCGATCGTGTTCCTTGCGGCTATCGCGGGCGTGAACCCATCGCTTTACGAAAGCGCTGTGGTGGACGGCGCGAACCGCTGGCAGATGATGTGGAAGATCACGATCCCGTCGATCCTGCCGACGATCCTGATCATGCTGATCATCCGTATTGGCAACGTCATGGAAGTCTCATTCGAGCTGGTCATTCTGCTTTATCAGCCTTCGACCTACGAAACCGCCGATGTCGTCAACACCTGGATTTACCGTCAGGGCCTGCAGTCCGGTCAATACGATCTTGCCGCAGCGGGCGGTCTGTTCAACGCCGTCGTCGCCTTCGTTCTGGTGATGACCGCCAACACCTTGTCGCGTCGCTTCTCGCGCACATCGCTTTGGTAGGGGGGATCGGACAATGATGAATTGGAACCTCTATTCGCGTGGCGACAAGGTGTTCGCTATCGTCGTGTCTATTTTGATCGGCATGTTTACGGTCGCGACGCTGTACCCGTTTATCTATATCGCCGCGGTGTCCTTCAGTTCGGGGTTTGCCGCCCAAGCCGGCAAAGTGGTGCTGGCACCGATTGATGCCACGTTAGAGGCTTACGGATATATCGTCACCGATCCGCAGTTCTGGATCAGCTACGGCAACACCTTCATTTATACCATCGGCGGCACCATCGTCAGTCTGATGTTCATCATCCCTTGCGCCTATGCGCTGTCGCGTCCGCAACTGAAGGGCCGCAGGTTTTTCAACCTCTTTATCGCATTCACAATGTGGTTCAACGCTGGCTTGATCCCATTCTTTTTGAACATGCGTGACCTTGGCCTGCTGGACAGTATGTTCGGTATTATCCTTGGCTTTGCGGTCAATGCCTTCAACATCATCCTGCTGCGCAACTTCTTTGAATCCATCCCGCAGAGTTTTGAAGAAGCCGCCCGGATGGATGGGGCAAATGATTTTCAAGTGCTTTGGAAAGTCTTCATTCCGCTATCCAAGCCCGCCATCGCCACCATCACCTTGTTCTGCATTGTGTCACGCTGGAACGGCTTCTTTTGGGCCATGGTCCTGCTGCAATCAGAAAGCAAAATCCCATTGCAGGTTTTCCTGCGCCACACCATCGCGACCCTCAGCGACGACGATGAGTTTGCCATCGTCCAGACTGCCGCAGGGTTCAGCGCGGAAACCGTCACCGCCGCCATTATCGTCTGTTCGATCATCCCTGTGCTGATCGTCTATCCGTTCATCCAGAAATACTTCGAGAAGGGCATCCTTCTTGGGGGTGTCAAAGAATAAGAAATCGCAAATGGGAGGAAATCAAATGCGTAAATTAAGCCTAGCGGCCCTATTGCTGGCGGGGAGTGCGATATCAACACCCGCCATAGCAGACGGCCACCTGAAAATTGTCGATGAGCCATTGGAACTGACAATTCAAATGAACCATGCCCGCTATCCGATTTATGAAGAAAGTTGGCCTGTTGAACAGGCCGCGCGCGAACTGACGGGGATCCACCTGATCAATGACACGGTCGGCGCGAATATGCGCACAGATGAAAACACCGGTCGGACAGAGGCGCTGAACCTGATGCTGGCGTCGGGCAGCATTCCCGACATCGTTGGTTCCAGCCGGATCCGCGATTTCGTCAACCAGTTCGGCCCAGAAGGCGCGTTTGTCCCGCTGAACGATCTGATTGAAGAACATGCGCCAAACATCGCAGCCTATTACGCAACACGCCCTGACATCGAAGCGGCCGTGAAAGCGTCCGATGGTCAGATGTATTACATTCCCTATCTGCCCGATGGCAAATATGGCCGCGCCTACTGGATCCGCACCGATTGGTTGGATGCGCTTGGTCTTGAGATGCCAGAAACAGTTGACGAATACGAAGCCGTCTTGCGCGCTTTCAAGACAGAAGATCCCAATGGTAACGGCCTTGCGGACGAAGTGCCCTTTTTTGCCCGCCAGTGGCCAGAGTTGATCCGCTTGGTCACGCTTTGGGATGGTCGCGCGCATGGGTCTGACACGTACCATGACTTCCTTGTTGAGGACGGCCAGATCGGTCACGGCTACATCGGTGAAGGCTACCGAGATGGCATCGCAAACCTTGCGCGCTGGTATGCCGAAGGCCTGATCGACGCGGAAATCTTCACGCGCGGTTCGTCTGCACGTGACTTCCTGTTGTCGGAAAACCTGGGAGGGTCGACTCATGATTGGTTCGCATCCACCTCTGGCTATAACCGCTTGTCAGAAGAAATCGACGGCTTTGCATTTGAGGCATTCTTGCCGCCTGCATCGCCCTCAGGGCGCCGCATCGAAGAGCACCGCCGCATTCTGGTCAAGCCTGACGGCTGGGCCATTGGCCACACCAACGAACATCTTGTCGAAACCATTAAATACTTTGACTTCTGGTTCACCGAAGAAGGTCGCCGATTGGCCAACTTTGGCGTCGAAGGCCAGCAATATGAAATGGTCGACGGCAAGCCGACCTTTACGCAAGAGTTCCTCGACTCTGGACCGGTCAACCGTTCGCTGTATCAGCTTGGTGCGCAGCTTCAGGGCCGTGGTTACTTCCAGGACTACAACTATGAAATCCAGTGGAGCAACGAGTTCGCGCTGGAAGGCATCGCCCTATATGACACCGGCGATTACCTGATCCCTGACTTCCTGGGCGTGGCATTCACAGCCGACGAACAGCAGGTCTATGACCGGACTTGGGGCAGCATTCGCGACTATATGCTTGAGCGTCAACAAGGCTGGATCCTGGGCAATGGCGACGTGATGGCCGACTGGGACGCGTATCTTGCACAGCTCGATGAGATGGGCATGCAAGAGCTGTTGGCCGTCATGCAGTCCGCCTACGATCGTCAATACGGCGGCTAACCCATTCCTCCCGCTTGGGGCGGCAGCCTTGTCGCCCCGGGCAAATTGATTGAACTTTTACATGCGGGATCACTGACCAATGTCAGCCACCACTCTTCCACTCCTCGATGAACCAAAGGCGGGTCGCTTGACCATTCAATATAGCCCGACCGCGGATACCGAGGTGACCGAGAACCCGCCCCGTTTCATGTGGATCCCAGTGATCGATGATGATGCGCGCTATGTCTTGCGTGTCTCGACCGACCCTGCATTCCCAAAAGGCAAGACAAAGGTTTTCGAGGACCTGCCGCTGAATTTCTTTACGCCGGACAAGACGTTGAAACCCGGTACCTATCATTGGTCATATGCGACCTGGGACGCAGAGAGCGGCTCACCCTCCTGCGGGTGGAGCAGCGCACGTCAGTTTACCGTTGCTGATGGTCTGGCAGAAACACCCCTGCCACCGCGCAAGACACGCCTGTCAAAGGTTGCAAAAGATCACCCGCGCCTTTGGATGACAAACGACAGGCTGGGTGATTTCAAGGCCGCCGTGAAGGCCAACCCTGATCATTGTACCTGGTCCACTTTCTACGAAAAATCCGTACTGCCTTGGATGGACCGCGACATCATTCGCGAACCCGCCGGATACCCAAACCATCAGCGCACGGCACCTGTCTGGCGCCAGACCTATATCGACCTGCAAGAAGTCTGGTACGCGATCCGCCATCTTGCGATCGGTGGTAAGGTCATCGGTGACGCCGAAATGACCTCAAGGGCCAAGGAATGGCTGTTAGACGCCGCAAGTTGGGACCCGATGGGTGTGACATCGCGCGCCTATACTGATGAATGGGCCTACCGTGTCTGCAATGCCATCGCATGGGGGTATGACTGGCTTTATGACGATCTGTCCAAGGACGAACGCGCGACTGTACGCACAGCACTTCTTGCACGCACGCGCGACATTGCCGAACACGCGATCCTGAACGCCAAGATCCACTTGTTTCCCTATGACAGCCATGCGGTGCGGTCAGTTTCGCTGACCATCGTGCCCGCCTGCATCGCGCTGCTTGGGGATGATGACAACGACGAGGCACGCAATTGGCTGAACTATTCTATCGAGTTTCTGTCCACGGTTTATTCGCCTTGGGGCGACAGCGATGGCGGCTGGGCCGAAGGCACGCATTATTGGATGATGGGTATCGCCTATTTGATCGACGCTGCGAACCGCCTGAAATCCTACACCGGTTTGGATCTGTACAAGCGACCATTTTTCCAGAACACGGGCGATTTCCCACTTTATTGCAAGGCACCCAACACGCGCCGCGCGACAATGGGGGATGACGCCACTATGGGGGATCTGCCTTGCATCAAAACGGGCCTCAACCTGCGTCAATTTGCAGGTGCCACCGGGAACGGCGCCTATCAATGGTACTGCGACGAAAACCTGCGAACCAATCCGGGCACTGAAATGGCGTTTTACAACTGGGGCTGGTGGGACACGCATTTTGATGAACTTGTCTTCCAAACCGATTTTCCGGCGGTCGCAGAAACCCCTCCTGAAGGCGGGTTGCGGCACTTTAAGGGGATCGGATGGGTTGGCGTGCAACATGCGATGGATGACCCTGATAGCCATATCCACTTCGTCTTCAAATCCTCACCTTTCGGGTCGATCAGCCACAGCCATGGCGACCAGAACGCCTTTTGCATGTCAGCCTTTGGCGAAGACATGGCCATCCAGTCAGGCCATTACGTTGCCTTCAATTCCTCAATGCACCGCAACTGGCGGCGGCAGACCCGGTCAAAGAACGCCATCCTGATCAACGGCAAAGGCCAATATGCCGAAAAAGACAAATCCAAAGCGATGGCATCGACTGGGCGTATTCTGGCGGCCGAACAACGCGAAGATCACATCTTTATTCACGGTGATGCGACGCCCGCCTATCAAAGCCTTTCGCCCGAAGTGACCCGCGCAGGGCGTGAGATCTACTTTGTGCGCAATTCCTACTTTGTCATCATTGATAAGGTCGACGCAGAAAGCCCTGTCACCGTTGATTGGCTGTTGCATGCCAATAACCAATATGAGCTGGGCAAAACATCGTTTCGTAACACAGGCGCGCGGGCCGGTTTTTATGGCCAGGTCGTCTGGTCAGAGGCAGGCAAGCCCAAGATCATGCAAGACGCAGCTTTCGCTGATGTCGATCCGGCGGAATACGAAGGCCTGCCTGTCAGCACAGTCTTAACAGCGCGCTATCCCGCCGCGACCCGCCACCGGATTGCGACGCTATTGGTGCCCTATAAGCTGGATGCGCCAATACGGATTTTCAATTTCATGGACGATCAGGGGTATGACGCTGATCTCTATTTCACCGACCCTGATGAGCATACGTTTAAGGTCGTTATGAAGAAACTTGCGAATAGCTAACAACGACATGGAACATGATATGACGGCAAAAAACTACTTTCCCGGTGAACAAGGCACACTTGAAACCGTCGCTGACGGGCTATCGCGAAAAATCGGAGCCTATAACGACAACCTCATGATTGTAGAGGTGCATTTTGAGGCGGGGGTGACAGCACCTTTGCACCACCATGTGCATGAGCAAATCACCTATGTGATGTCCGGAAAGTTCGAGTTCACGGTCGGCGACAAAACCTACATCGTCGGCGCCGGAGACTCGCTTTATAAACAACCCAATATCGAACATGGCGCGACATGTCTGGAGGCCGGCATGTTGCTGGATGTCTTCACGCCGCATCGTGAAGATTTCATCTAGACCAGAAACACATACCCACATATCGGAGCATAGTATCATGACCAAACCCGTTATCGGTTTTATCGGCCTTGGCCTTATGGGCGGCAATATGGTCGAGAACCTTCAAAACCGCGGCTTCGAACTGGTTGTGATGGGGCGCAAGAAAGAGGCCGTCGCTGCTGTTATGGAACGCGGCAATGCCCGCGTCGCTGCATCGCCCAAAGAGATGGCGCAGACCTGTGACATCATCATGTTATGTGTGACGACCTCTGATGTTGTGGAGTCCCTTGTCTACGGTGACGACGGGATCCTGGCAGGCATCAAGGAAGGCGCTGTCCTGATCGATTTCGGCACCTCGATCCCGGCCTCAACCCGCAAGATCGGTGCTGACCTGACAGCCAAGGGGGCGGGCATGATTGACGCACCGTTGGGGCGGACGCCAGCACATGCCAAAGATGGTTTGCTCAACATCATGGCCGCAGGTGACAAGGCAGTTTTCGACAAGGTCAAACCGGTATTGGATGAACAGGGCGAAAACGTCTTTTACCTTGGCGCGCTTGGCGCAGGTCACGTGACCAAGCTGATCAATAACTTTATGGGTATGACGACCGTCTGCGCAATGAGCCAGGCCTTTGCTGTTGCGGATCGTGCGGGCGTTGATCGAGGCCAGCTCTTTGACATCATGTCGGCTGGCCCATCCAATTCACCCTTCATGGCGTTTTGCAAGAAATACGCCGTGGATGGGATCAGCGACCTTGGTTTTTCAATCAACAACGCCAACAAGGACTTGGGGTATTTTCTGGAAATGGCCGCCGACATGGAAACGCGGGCCGAAATTGCAGAAGGCACTGCGCATAACCTGCAAGCCGCTGTCGATGCTGGCATGGGGGACGGAAACGTTCCGGAAATCTTTGACTACTTCAAAGCGCTTAAGACATAACGCGGCATAGCGCGGAGACACGGGGAAGGACCATCATGAAACTCGCAGGGAAAACGGCCATCGTCACTGGCGGCGGCAGGGATATTGGCGCAGCGGCGGCAAAGAAACTTGCCTCTGAAGGTGCAAATGTTGCGATCAGCTATTTCGAAAGTTCAAAAGGGGCCGATGCTGTTGTGGCCGAGATTGAAGGTGCCGGCGGCAAGGTGATCGCAGTTCAGGCCGATCTAAACACACAAGCGGGTGTCGATGCGTTGGTTGATGCCACAGTGTCTGCATTTGGCGGCGTTGATGTGCTGGTCAATAACGCTGGCGGCTTGGTTGCCCGCAAGACGATGGCTGAAATGGACCTTGCCCATTGGAATACGGTCATGACGCTAAACCTGACCAGCACGTTTATGATGACCAAAGCTTGCCTAGAACATATGAATACCGGCGCAATAGTAAACCTCGCCTCTCAGGCGGGTCGCGATGGGGGTGGGCCCGGCTCATTGGCCTATGCGACCTCGAAAGGCGCTGTGATGACCATGACGCGCGGTTTGGCCAAAGAAATCGGCCCGGATATCCGCGTCAACGCGCTCTGCCCCGGTATGATTGATACGGATTTTCACAATATCCACACGCCTGACGCGGGCCGCCGGGGGTTCGAAGCGAATGCCCCCTTGAAGCGCCAAGGCACTGTAGAGGATGCGGCAAACCTTGTCCTGTTCCTCGCATGCGATGATAGCGCGTTCATGACGGGCACAAATATCGATATCAACGGCGGCATGCTGTTCTCTTAGAA
>JBCAZI010000055.1:0-19553 GCA_038533095.1 Pseudomonadota bacterium | reverse complement strand
GCGAAATCGGCGCATTGTTGGGCACTGAAGCTGTGAATGCTGGTGCAAACTCTGACGTCCGTGTCAACGTCGGCATCCGTCCCAAGCAGGACGTGATCGCTGTCCTGAAAGTTGATGGCCAGACCGTCGCACAGCGCGACTTCGACATCGACAGCTAAACAGGAAGGCAAACCCTTCCTGTTCCTGGGGCCGGCACCTGTAAAAAGGTGTCGGCCTTTTGCGTTTGGGGCAATGCATCATTGGTTTTCGCAGTGATCGCAGCGCCATTAATCTGGCATTAACGCATCTCGATCAAAGTGACGCAGGAAGACGAGCCTGATGTGGGCTCGTTCCGTTTTGGATCACATGTGGCTTTGTTACATTTCGACGAGAACACCTTCGGGTTAGAGAAGGGCCCCGCGCAACAGGATATGGGCCATGCTGAGAGCACGGTTCTTCCAATATCAAAGCGTGTCTTTGATATTGGAATATCAGTGGCTTTATTGCCTGTCTTGGCCTGTTTCGGGCTGATGCTGTTGGTATTGAACCCCATCTTTAACCGGGGCGGGCTGATGTATTATCAGCGGCGGATGGGGCAGGGTGGTCAGCCGTTTTGGGCCTTCAAATTTAGGACAATGCGGCCGATGGTGGCGACTACTGCGCGTGGCGCTTATGACAGGCTGGAAGAGGATCGCATTTCGCGTTTCGGATGTATTCTGCGCAAGGCCCGCATTGATGAACTGCCCCAGATATTGAATGTGTTGCGTGGCGAGATGAGCCTGATTGGCCCGCGTCCTGATCTGTATGATCATGCCTGCGTTTACCTGAAATCAGTCCCCGGTTATGCGCGGCGTCAGCAAATGGTGCCGGGCATTAGCGGTTATGCCCAAACCGAGGTGGGCTATGTTGATGGGAAAGAAGGTGTCAAGCGTAAGGTCGCGGCCGATCTTTACTATGCGATGCATGCGAGTTTCCGGTTTGATCTGTGGATTGCGTGGCGCACGATTTGCGTGATTGTGGCGCGCAAGGGCCGGTAGCTTGTCACTCTGATCTATGCCTTCGGCAGTGCGTTATGTGATTGTCGAAGTCCCCGCATCGACCCTCCGAGATTTGATCTGTTGGCAACACGATTGCCGTTTTCGTGTCATGGAAACCGTGATCGCTACGTTTGCCCGTTTTCAGGCTGCCGATTGCAATGTCATGTCGCCAATGTGTTGCGTGGCTTGGCGCACGGTTGCCAAGGCGCTTGGTAAGGTCTGGCTTTTAGGGATGGGGGATCATTCCTAACTGGAGACCCAGAATGCCTGATCCCTTCGACACCGATTATGTCAACCTGACATCCCCTGCCGTTGCGCATTATGTCATTACCCCGTCTGACAGCGCTGATTTACCGGTGCGTCCGCGCGCGATTTATGTGAACGCTGCAGGTACCGCCGTGCTGCAAGACAGCAGTGGTGAGGCTGTGACCTATGACCTGGCGGCAGGCAGCATTTTGTCGATCCGTCCGACCCGTGTGCTGGCCGCTGGCACAACCGCGCAACTGGTTGCGTGGTACTAAGCATGATCGGTTTTGAACTTTCGCCAGGGGTGGGGGCGGGCCGATTGCCTGCGCCGCGCCCTTTGGCGTCTTTTTTCGGATATGGCGGGGGCCAGTCGGTGGCCCTTGCCCCCGGGCTGGATGGTGGTCTGACGGTTTGGACGGAAATCGGCCCGCATCATGCAGCCCGCCTGCGCCTGGATCAACAGGACCCTGGGTTGCGCATGTCATGGCGCGAAACGCAATTGGCAGAATTGCGTAATGTCTACCCGGTGGGTGCCATGACCCTGACGGGCAGCTGGTCGCAATTGCAGACATCAGGGTCTGGTCGCGCGGCCAGCTACACCGGGAACCGTGCTGTCAGCACGGGTTCGGTCGGTGCCATTGCCAGCGTGCAAGTTGACCGCACCCGCCCCTATGATCTGTGGATCAACTACACGGGCCGCACCAGTGGCGGATACATCCGGGTCGAGATTGATGGTGCGCAAGCGCTGGTCAATGAAATTGATGACCCCGCAGGGCTGGGGTTCAAGGCGTTTTCGAGCTATGCGCCAACTGACCTGACCCGCCGCCAAACCATCAAAGTGGCCAGCGGGCTGACCGGCCCGCATGAGGTGACATTGCGCTTTGGCGGTGCGGCCACCCCCGGTGGTGGCGCGATTATGGTCGAGGCCGTGACGATCAGCGGGTCCTTGGACGACCCGCATATCCTGCCGCCTGCTTGGCAGCCAAATACGGCCTATCAGATGGGGGATGAGGTGGCCTTCGCAGGCATGTATTACGCGGCCCGCGCCAATGCCACCAGCGGCACTGCTGGCCCGAGCCACGTGAGTGGTATCGGATCGGATGGTGCGATGGATTGGCGTGCCGACAATCGCCCGACCTATCCTGAATTCACGATCATCGACTATGCGTCAGAGCGTGAATATGCCGCCCGCCTGGATGTGGCCGGTGATGTGATCGAGGTTGGTGGCCAGACCCACGGCCATGACGCGTTAGTATCGCAGGATATCACCGTGGATGGCGCGCCATGGGTGCCGCAGAGCGGTGGAAACGGCCTGACCGTGGGGTCCCAGATTGCGATTATTGAGTCGACGACATGGCAAACAGGTGGCAGTGGCCCTTTGGCCAATTGCCAGACCAGCCGCAGCATCACTGCGGGCCAGATCCATCATAGCATGCAGGTCGACATCACCGCCGCTGCGATGGATGTGGAATGGCTTTATGCTGGCATGCCGCCCTTTGTCCGCTGGGAGGGCGAAACCGCATCAACTGTGATCGACACGCTGAGCAGTGCTGATGGCACGGTGGTCACCTTGGCCGACTATGCTGGTCAGACCGATGACCAGGTCGATTTTCCGATGGTCCAGCGGCTGGGTTTGGTCGGGCGCACCCCCGTGGTTGATTTCAGCTATGGTCATGAGGCGGGTGCCTTGCCTGTTGCGGGAAACCGGCTGGATCAAATGGATGCCTTTGTCTTGCCCAATATTGATGGGCGCACGGCAAGCGGGTCAACCGATTGGCCTGCAAAAGCCTATGTCGGGATCAGCCCGCAGGGCGGCATGACACTGCAAAGCGGTGACATCGTGCATTTCTATAACCGGCATGTTTTGTCGGTGACGCCTTGACCCATTCCAGGGGCCGCGTTGCGGCCCCTGCCTATCATGTGTGGGCTGTTTGCAGCATGCTCACATAGGGATCATTGGACAGTTTGCGCATCTTGCGCAGGTTGACTTTGGACAGGATCAACCCGGTCGCGGGGCAGCCCGTTTCGGCCAAAGCCTCTAACCCGCGTTGCAGGATATCTTGCGGGGTCGTTGACCAGCGGACCGCATAGATGATCGCATCTGCATGGGCGGCAAGCAGCCGCGCAAAAGGCGTAAGCAGCACCGGCGGCCCATCGATGATGATGTGGTCATAGCGTTTTCTCAACCCTTCCAGCCTGCGCAACAGATCATCACCTATGACGACGCCTTGTCGTTCTTTGGCTGGTGGCAGCATAAGGATATCCGCCCCCAAAGCCGCACTATGTGTTTGAGCGTCCGGGGTGTTCCAATTGGCTTGCGCGGCCTGCACCACGTCAGCGGATAGCCATGTGGCCAGCTGCCTGTCATTTTCATCGGCCCCGATGACCAGCACGCGTTTGCCTGCACGCGCCATAGTCTGCGCCAACAATAGCGCGTGCTCTGATTTTCCTTCGGCTTGGATACTGGAGGTCGATAGGATCACCTGTGCCGGATTGCTGCGGGTCGCAAGGGCGAGCGCTGTGTTCAGCGCTTGGGCAGCCTGCGAAAGATCGGACTGGGGTGAGAGAGGAAAAGCGCGCGCACCCCTGCGCAAAGGCCGCATCGAGCGGGTTGAGAATTGCGCCAAGATAGGTAGCCCAGTCGCGGCACGCAGGCCGCGCGCATCAATGATCCCTTTGCGCATATTGTGCCGGATGATCACCAACAACACGCCGATCGCTGCCCCCAGCATGGCTGCGATTGCAAGGATCAGCATCTTGCGTGGTCCGATATAGCTGCCCTCCGTCGCGGGTGCTATGCGTTGCGCTTGTGGTGTTCCCAACCCTTGCTGCATGCGGTTTTCATGCAAGCGCCCCAGAAATGTTTGATACAATTGCCGCGTTGCATCGGTTTGCAATTGCAGTTGGTGCAATTGTGCCAAACCTGCAGATTGCACCGATAATTGCGCGCTTAACCGCTCTTTCGACGCGGCCAGATCAGTGATCCGGCGCTCCATCTGCGCCATTTCGGCAGTGTTGCGGGCCGAGCCGCTGTCAGGCGCGATTTCCAGCATGGCCAGCGCATTGCGCGCCTCGGTCAGGTCCTGATCGGCGGCAAGGATCTGCGCGCTGAGCGTATCAAGCCCGCGGTCCTGCTGCAGTTGCGCTGTTGCGATCAAGGCGGCGATCTGCATTTCTTGGGTTTCAATCTGGCCACGCAGTTCGGTGATGCGCGATTGCAGCCAGACATCCGCCTCTACCCGCGCCTGTGCTTGTAGCGCTTGGGTATGGGTCAGAAATTCTTGCGCTGTGCGGTTGGCCAGTAAAGCCGCCTTATCTGGGTCACCACTGCGCGCGCGAATGTGCAGGATATAAGTGTCGGATTTGCGCGACACCGTTAGCAGTCCACGCAGGTTCTGGATGGTTTTTTCATGGATTGCTGTGTCACTTGGTGCCTGCGGCGTGGTGCCGGCCAAAAGATGCCGTGCCTGCGTGCGCAAATTACGAAACGACCACGGTGACTGCGCGGTCAAATATCGGTTCAGCTCTGGGTCAGACAAAAGATCAAGCCTGCTGACCACCTGCGCCAGCACCGCGTTTGAAGTCACCAATGCGACCTTGGTGTTTAATGCGGCATCATCAACAACTGCTTGGTCAGCACCACCCAGCGGATCTGTCGCGCCCTCCAGCTGTATTGTGGCCACCGCCTCATATTGGGGCGTAGCCACCCGAAATGCGTAGTAACCCGCCAATATGACCATTAGGAGCGTTGCACAAAGGATCAGCCATTTGCCGTGCCAAAGCACCCGCAACATGGCGACCACATCCAGCGGTTGGATTTGATCTAGGCCACCCAAGGCCGGATCATACCCCCCTGGTGCTGTTGCCTGATTGTGTTGTGTCATCGTGAACCGCGCCTTGGCTGCCTTCTACGTCACCGCCAAGACACCACAAAGGAGTTAACCTTTAATTAATCACAATGAATGAGGACTAAAGCTGGCGTCATCTTTGGTTAATGGCGCGCACAGATGGTTTTCGTGTGATGTTGGGATCAAAGCTGGCAGAATTGGCAAAGCAAGGGGCCATCCAGACCCTTGGCCTGCGGGCTGCGGTGGTGGGTGTCAATTTTGCCGTCATGCTGTGGCTTGCCTGGTTCTTGGGGTTTGCGACCTTTGGCCGTTTGGCGGCCCTGTGGGGTGGGGCGCTGGTGGCCGGGACCGTTTTATCGCTTGGTGGGCCCGTTATTCTGCTGCGCTTGCTGACCGATGGAAAGGGCATGCGGGCCCGTGATATCTGCATGATTGCAGTGGTTTATCCCGCGCTTCTGGGGCTTAGTCTTTGCGCTGTCTCGGTTACATTTTGGCCAGGCTGGCCTTGGGCCGCGATCCTTTCTGCGGGGTTTGTGGCCAATCTGCTTGGCTGTCTGGCTGCTGTGATGCGGGCCTTGGGCAGCGTGCAGGCCTCGATGGTTTTGCGGGATGCCGGGCCACAGGTGGCCTTGGGCATGGGCGGTATGATCGGGGCAACCGCGGCGGCAGATCGGATTGTTATCAATGCGGCCGCAGCCATGGCTGTTTTAGCCCTGTTTGGCCTGATCTGGGTGTGCCGTCATAAGGATATCTTTGTGATGCTTGCCACCGTCCGCCGTCGGTATTGGAGCACGTCGCTTTGGGCGGCGTCAGTGTTGGGCATGGTCGTTGCACAGATTGATCTGATCATCGGAGGGGCCGTTATTTCGGCCGAGCAATTGGGTGTCTATGCGGTGCTTCGCCGTATTGCCAATCTGGTGGCCTTGCCCGTGACCGTGGCCACCTGGGTCAGCGCGCCTGCCGTGTCAGCCGCATATGGTGCGGATGATCAAAAGGCGCTGGTGCGGGCCAGTGCGCGGGGAAGCCAGATTGCGATTTTGCCGGGGCTTGCGCTGTTTGTGATCGGACTGCTGGCCATTCCAGCCCTGCCTTTTGCATTTCCCGAACAGGCCGCGCAAGGCCTGAGTCCGATTTTTGTGATTTTGCTGTTGGGTGCCTTGGGGCAGGTAATCCTGACCTCCAGCTTTACCCTGGCCACGCTTTGTGGCGCGCCGCGCTTTGCCATGGGGGCCCGGCTGGTCATGGTCTTGCTGTACCTGTTGTGGTTCGTCTGCTGGGGTCCTGCGCTGACCGCGACAATGAATGCGGTTGGCTATGTCGGGGCGCTGACATTGGGCGGGGTTGCCTTGTGGTGGGCGGTCTGGCGGCAGTTGGGTGTGGATACGTCGGCACTGGTTTTGCTGCATGCACGGGGGTGGGTATGGAGACCCTCTTGATCGTGTCGCTCGCCTTGATTTGCACCGTGCTGCCGTTGTGGATGGGCACGCGCTATGGGTTGCTGCGCCTTGTGTCGCCGATGC
The DNA here is from genome assembly GCA_038533095.1 of Pseudomonadota bacterium. Lineage (GTDB taxonomy): Bacteria > Pseudomonadota > Alphaproteobacteria > Rhodobacterales > Rhodobacteraceae > Yoonia. Next base: position 12,923 of record JBCAZI010000055.1, on the reverse strand, counting down.
ATTTGCTGGGCTATTTCTGCGCCTTTGGCTTTCTGGTGAAGGTCACGGTCTATGGCGTCAGGCCAGAGTATGCCTTTTACAGCCGCTATATTGATACGCCGGGTGCGATGCAGTTGGGTGCGCTGTATCTGGCGGGCTTCATTTTGTTGATGTGTATGGGCTACCGCTGTGCTGTGCGCCCAACCGATGGGGTGGCCGCGACCCCGCAAATCCGGCACGTCGCCGGTGGTCTGCTGCGTCAGGGCTGGCTATTTGCGGTGGCTTTTGCCGTGGCCGCGCTGACCTTTGCGCTGTTGTTGCAGGCGCGGGGGCTGTCCATATTTTCGGCCGATGTGCTGTCGGCCTTTAACAAAGACAAGCAGATCAACGTCAATGACGACGGTGTCGGGGCCACGCTGGCCGGGATCAAGACGCTATTTATCGTGCCTAAATTTGCCTTTGTCCTGCTGCTGGCGCAGGGGTTGGTGCTGCGCGCGCCGCGGCTTTTGATGCAAGCCTTTGTGCTGGCGGGGCTGCTGGTGTGGATTGCCCTGATATCCGGCGACCGGTTTGAGCTGGTGGAGCTGCTGGTCTTTGGCAGCGCGACCTATGTGATGCTAGGCGGGCGCGTGCGCTTGCGTGCCCTTGGCCTAATGATTGCTGCCTCGGCAGCGGTGTTGCTGCTCAGCGCCTATATGACAGTGCTGCGCGGCAATGATGCAGGGCTGCTCTATCAGATCGTTGGATCGACCTATTTTTTAGATATCAACGCAGCAGTTATGGTGACGGATCAGGTGAAACCCGCATCCTATCTGATGGGCGAAACCTATGGTTGGTGGACATTTGGCTGGGTGCCGCGTGCGGTCTGGGTGGATAAGCCTGCGATTGATCTGGGCGTCTTTCTGAAACGCGATGTGATGCAGGTCACAACCGGGGGGGCGTTCAACGTCACGGGGCCGGGTGAGGCTTTCATGAATTTTGGCTGGGCGGGGGCCGCTGTTGGTTTTGTGCTGGGGTGGATTTATCGCAAGGCAGAGGTTTGGGTGCTATCGCCGCAACCGGCGTTGCGCCTTGGGGCGTTCTATCTTTATCCGTTGATCCTTTACCCCTTTGTGCAAGCGACCCTGCATTCATCCTTCAGCGGATTTATCGTGGGGGCTGCAGCACAGGCAGTTTTGATTGGTGCGATGATTGCTTTCTTCGTGCCGCGCTATCGCCCTGCGCCCCGTTACAGAGGCATGGAGGGCGCGCATGTTTAGGCTGTCGTTCTGGATATCGCGCGCTGTTGGGGCCTTTTGCAGGCGCACCGGCACCTGGGTGTCGACCCAGATTCATCGTGCTGTCGTTGCGCAGGTTGGGCAAGGGACGCGGTTTCAGTCCGGTGTGCGTTTTGATCGTCCCAGCAGTGTGACGATCGGGGCGGATTGTTATTTCTGGCAAGGTGTCGGCGCCCCGGCAGAGGGTGATCACGCCGCGCTCACCGTCGGGGACCGGGTGCAGGTTAACCGCTTTGCCCTGCTTGATACGGTGGGTGGGCTGACCTTGGGGGATGATGTGCTGGTCTCGGAACATGCGGTGATTTCAACCCATGACCACGGCCATGACCCTCATGCAGCGCCCCGACCTGCGCCCAAGGTGATCGCCGCAGGCGCTTGGATCGGCATGCGCGCGATTATCCTGCCATCTTGCCGGACAATCGGCGCGGGGGCGTTGATTGGCGCGGGAGCGGTTGTCACCAAAGATGTACCAGCGGGTGCCATCGTGGCGGGCAACCCGGCGCGGATCATCGGCCAGCGTGACGTGGGTGAGGTCGCGGCATGAAGATTTTGCATGTCGTCCCCACCTTCTATCCGGCCACCTATTGGGGCGGGCCGATCTGGTCGACCAAAGCGATCTGTGACGGTATCTCCGCCCTTCCTGATGTGGCCCTGCGCGTGCTGACGTCAGACGCAGCAGGGCCCGCGATCAATGATCGCGTCATGCCTGCAGCACTGCCTTATCCGGTGCATTATGCCCGCCGGATCGCAGGGCATTGCATTGCACCTGATCTTTTGGCGCGTCTGCCAGGAGCCGTCGCCTGGGCCGATATCGTGCATGTGACCGGGACCTATAACATGCCCACCCTGCCTGCGTTCGTGCTGGCGCGCATGATGGGTAAACCTGTCGTCTGGTCGCCGCGCGGGGCATTGCAAGCGACCGAGGATTGGCCGGATGCACCCAATTTGGCGATCAAACGCGGGTTTGAGCGCGTGGCTAATATCTTGCGCCCGCGCGACGCTATCTTGCATGTGACGGCTGAAAAGGAAGCACGGCAAAGCCTGCGCAGGCTGGGTGATATGGCCCATGTGGTGATCCCCAACGCGGTTGACGTGCCCGTCACGCTATCCCGGCAGGACCCTTTGGATCAGCACTGCCGTTTGATGTTCCTCAGCCGCCTACACCCCAAAAAAGGGCTGGAGGCGTTGTTCGATGCGATGGGGCATTTGCCTGAAGGTTTTACGCTGGACATCTATGGGACGGGCGATACGGGTTATGTGCGGATGCTGGAGATGCGCGCGCGCCTGTCGAATGGGCGCATTCGTTTGCATGGCCACGTAGAAGGTGCAACCAAGACGGCGGCTTTCGCGCAGGCCGATCTGTTTGTACTGCCCTCGCATTCGGAAAATTTTGGCATCGTGGTGGCAGAGGCTTTGGCCCATGCCGTGCCTGTCCTGACAACGCAGACAACGCCTTGGCAGGATCTGGACCTCCATGGGTGCGGGCGCTGCATTGACCTGCCGCGCAGCCATTTGGCGGCTGAAATCACGGCGCTGGCCAGCGGTGATCTGGTGGACATGGGCCAGCGTGGGCGGGCTTGGATGCGGCGCGATTTTTCGACCGTGGCAATGGTCGACGGGTTTGACACGCTTTATCGCGATCTGATGGCACGCAAACGGCAGGAGGTGGTCGCATGACGCCGCTGACCGTGATCATCCTGACAAAGGACGAGGCCAAACATATCGCGCGCGCCATCGCATCTGTCAGCGATATCGCTACGCGCATTCTGGTGGTCGATAGCGGATCAACGGATGCCACCGTGCGGATTGCGCGAGGGTTAGGGGCAGAGGTACTGTATCACCCTTGGGTTAATCACGCGGTGCAATTCAATTGGGCGCTGGATCAGATTGCGGGGCAGGCAGGCTGGGTTTTACGGCTGGATGCGGATGAGGTGGTGACACTCACGCTTGCTGCCGAAATTGCGGCAGGCCTGCCCGAGGTGGCCGGTTGCTATGTCGGGCGTGGGATAAAATTTATGGGGCAGCTTGTGCGCTACGGCGGGGTTTTCCCGGTGCCGACACTCCGCCTGTTTCAAAACGGGCGCGGGCGCTGTGAAGCGCGTTGGATGGACGAACATATCGTGGTGGATGGCCCCACCGCACATCTGCGCGGTCAGATCATTGATGACAATCGCAACCCGCTGGATTGGTGGGTAGCGAAACACAATGGCTATGCTAGTCGCGAGGTGGTGGATATTCTCAACAGGCAGTACCGGTTTCAGCCGGCGCCAGAAGATCTGCCGGGTGCGGGCGTCGCTGCTGTGAAACGCTGGATCAAGCTGCATCTATACGCGCGCTTGCCATCGGGCCTGCGCGCAGGGGCGTATTTTCTTTATCGTTACATCCTGCGCGGTGGGTTTCGTGATGGTCCCCAAGCCCGCGCATTCCATGTGCTGCAAGGGTTTTGGTACCGCTACTTGGTGGATGCGAAACTGGCCGAGGTGCAGCGCCATATGGCTGCGACACAGGCGTCGCCCGCGCAGGCGATCCATGCAGTCTTGGGGATTGATGTGATCCAATCACAAATAGACGAAAAGGTTATTGCTGCATGAAAATCTCGGTTGTTACAGCGGTGAAAGATGGCCGCGAAACGCTGCCTGCGATGCTGCAAAGCCTGACTGCGCAAACCTATGACAACGTCGAACATGTGGTGCAGGATGGAGGTTCAACCGACGGCACATTGGCGTATTTGTCCGGGCAGGGGCATCCGCATATGGCGCTGCAATCATCGCCTGACAACGGCATCTATGATGCCATCAACCAAGGGATTTGGCGCGCGTCAGGTGATGTGGTTGGTCTGCTGCATGCAGATGATACGCTCGCTGATCCCGATGTGCTGGCCTGGGTTGCACTGGCCTTGGAAGACCCGGCTATTGATGGCGTTTATGGCGATCTGCAATATGTGTCGCGCGATGATCCGACCCGTGTCATGCGCCATTGGCAGGCTGGACCATACTCAGCAGCGCATCTGCGGCGTGGCTGGATGCCGCCGCATCCCACACTTTATTTGCGACGCGAAGTCTTTGCCCGTTCAGGGTTCTATGACACCAGCTATCGCATCGCGGGCGACTATGAGGCGATGTTGCGCTTCTTGACGGCAGGGCAAGTGCGGCTGGGCTACATCCCCAAGGTCATGGTGCATATGAAGATGGGGGGCGTCAGCAACCGGTCTTTCACCCATATCATCCGCAAAAGCCGCGAGGATTACCGCGCGATCCGGCGCCACGGTGTCGGCGGCGTGGGAACTTTGGTGGCCAAGAACCTGTCAAAGCTGCCGCAATTGGTGGGGCGCGGTCAGGTATAGAAATACTTGGTCAGGTGATAAAAGATCGGGGCGGCGAAGATCACGCTGTCCAGCTGATCGACAAAGCCGCCTTGGCCGGGGATCAGGTGTGACCAGTCTTTCACGCCACGGTCACGTTTGATCGAGGCGACAACCAGACTGCCGAACATGCCAACCAATGACGCGACGCCCGCCATCGCCATGGCTCCAACGATGCCGAAAGGTGTGATCCAGCTGAGCAGCGCGCCGATCAGCATGGCACAACCAACGCCGCAGAACAGCCCTTCCCATGTTTTGGGTGACAGGCCCGGCGCGATTTTCCTGCGCCCGATCCGACGCCCAAAGAAATACTCCAATAGGTCACCGAATTGCACGACCATCACCATAAAGGCGACCAACAGCAGGGACCGGTCGCCATAGCCGTCGATATCTAGGTTCATCAACGCGGGGACGTGGCTGACGCAGAACACCGCGATCATCAGCGCCCATTGCGTTTCGGCCACGCGCATGAGGAAACGGTCCGGGTTGCCGCGGAGGGCGGATACGATGGGCAGCAACAGGAAGGCGTAGACCGGGATGAAAATGGCATAAAGCCCGTCCCAGCCAAGCCCGACGAAGACATATTGCAACGGGAGAACGGCAAAAAAGGCCAGCGCCAAAGATAGGTGATCGGCCTGCGCCTTGGTTGTCAGCGTCAGGAATTCACGTAACGCGGCGAAAGAGGCGAAAGCGAAAAGAACCATCACCCCGATGCGCCCCAAAATCAGCGCGAACCCCACGAAGGCGACCATCCCCCACCAGCTTTGCACGCGGGTCATGTAGGTATCGAGGACAGGGTTCACGAACCCAGGTTCTTCGCGCGCGCGCAGGACTTCACCCACAAAGGTCAGGGCAATCAGGATACCAAAGCTGCCGATGGTCAGTAGCAGGATATCGGTCATTGTGTCGGTCATGACCGCACCTCTGGGCGCTGGGCCAGCAGGGCGTCTGAGGCGCGTTTGAGGAAATCATCCTTGCTTTCGCCTTCTTTCACATGGATCGGCTCACCGAAGGTCACGGTGCAGATCAAGGGCAGGGGGATGATTTCGCCTTTCGGCATAATCTCGGTCAGGTTGGCGACCCATGTGGGAACCAGATCAACATCTGGCCGCGCGACGCCCATGTTATAAAGGCCCGCCTTGAACGGCAGCAGCGGGTCGTCTGTCATGTTCCGGTTGCCTTCGGGGAAGATGATCAGGGATGATCCTTCGTCGAGGGCCGCGATGATCTTGTCCATCGGTTTGTCTTTCACCTCCGGCCGACGGTCGACCAGCACGCAGTTAAACACCTCTGGCCCGACAAAGGCGCGTACTTTGTTTTTCAGCCAGTAATCAGCCGCAGCCACCGGGCGCACGGTGCGCCGCATGGATGGGGGCAGGACCGACCAGATCATCGGCATATCAGCGTTGCTGGTGTGATTGGCGAAATAGACGCGTTGGCGCGGGACCGGCTCGATCCCTTTCCAATCGGCGCGCACGGCGGTGATCGCACGGGCAAAAATACGGATGGACTGCCCAACAATTCGGGCTGCAAACTGACGCAAGAATTTCATGGAACCGACTTTGGCGAAGGGTGGGGCGTTTGAAAAGGGAAAAGCCCCGCCCCCGGGGATAGGGGCAGGGCCATTATGTCAGGCGATCAGAGGGGCTCGCCAACATAATCCTCAAGCAGTTTTTCGTTTTTGGCGGCTTCCAGACGCTGGATGCGGTCTTCGGACATACGCTCATCAAAGCGGTATTTGACGAAGTTCACCAAGGACAGGGTCAGCATCATGACCGAGATCGCCCAGAACCCTTTGGTCGACAGCGGTACATCTGGCGAAAGGTATAGCGAGAGGGCAAGCATGCCGTAGGAAACACCTACACCCAGCAGGTTGACGAACATGATCAGGCCATTGTCGGAATTCTTGTTAAGCATTGGATTATCCTTTCAGGAACAGGAGAAACGTGTTGATTATTTCTTGGTTGATTTCAGGCGAGCGAGGACTTCATCGGCGGTGGATCGTGTCGCGTCGCCAAATCCTGCGTCAGCCATACGGTCGGTCAGGCTGTCGCCATCCAAATCGCTGTTGATCTCGGCCAGAATTTCCGTTCGTTCAAAGGGGTCATCCTTGCCAAGCACGCGGTTGATCAGCTCTTCGGCCTCTTCAACGCTGCCGTTTTGGACGCCTGTTTTGACCATCTGGACCTGAATATTCTGTTCGCGACGCACCGCACGCGCCTGAATGGCACCTTGTTTCAGGTCAATGATCCGGCGATGCCCGCTTTCGATGGAGGTGCGCAGGCGCATGACCTTTTGATCCAACCGGTCCAGCGTTTCGCTGCGTACGGTCAGCTCATTTTCCATATTGGCAATCGCGCGTGCCGCCTCTGCCGCCATGTCCTCGCGGTCGTTGTCCAGCGCGTCTTTCGCGCGTTTGGTCAGGTCGCTGATGCGGGTTTTCAGGGCGGCGTGTTGCTTTTCCTCGGACCGCTGACGCTGGATCAGGCTGGCAAGGGTTGCTTTGGCGGCGCGCAGGCTGTTCTCGCTCTCGCGAATTTTCTGGTCGATCAGCTCTATCGCGAAAGCATCACGAACGCGGTCTTCGGCGCGTGCGTTCTGACCGTTGATCAGTGTGGCAAGTGTCTTAAACATTGTTCTCTCCGTTTCAATTCAGTGCGTGAACACTGTTCATAAATTAGAGATAGCGAATGCGATTCTACATTGCAAGAAGAAAGTTGAACAATGTTCAAACTATTTTGGATTGCGCGCAAACTGCCTTAAAACAAGGGCGATCATCCGGTCGATATTCTCGGTCGACACGCCTGCGCTGGCCTCATCCAGCCCCAAAAGCACAATGCCATGGACCGAAGAAAACAGCGCGCGGGTCAAAAGCGCCAGGTCTTCGCCGTCCCGATCGGGGAAAATCACCGCCAGCGGATCAGAGATATAGGTGAACAATCGCCCCATCTCGGCCAGGTACCAATCGGGGGCCGCTTCACCCGGCGCACGTTCCACATCAAACAAGGCCCGCCAACTCAGGTGATTGTCCGCAGCAAAGCGATGATAGGCCTGCGCCATGACGACCAATTGCTCAACCGGGTCTTCGGGGGCATCCGCCAATGCCTCTGCCACATCTGCGCCCAAGCGGTGAAAGGTGCGCGCGTTCACGGCGAGCGTCAGATCGGTTAGATCACCGAAGACATTGTAGATGGCACCCACGGCGCAGCCCGCCTCATTCGCGAGGTCTCGGGCGCGCAGGGCAGAGAGGCCTTTTTGCGCGATCGTGCGTTCGGCGATGATGATCAGCTTGTCGCGCAGTTCCTGGCGGCGGATTTCGGTTTTGGTTGCCATAGGGGGGTCTCTCAGCAATGAACGTAGTTCAATGATACGGGAGGTTGGCTAGATTGGAAAGCTGTTCCTTGCGTTCGATGAAGAGCTGGTGTTCGGAGTGGAGGACCGCTTTACTAGAGTCTTTCCGCCTTTGGCGTCACGCGCGAAGGTTGTCACACAGCGCACCCGGAGCGTATGCGCCATGCCCGACCTCCCCCTGGGAGGGCATTCTTCATTTCACGGGTGGTTTTTGTTGCGCTGTTGCTGTTTCGAATGGGGCTCTGATTTGCCGCTCGGCCCTCCCGAGGTCAGGCATGGCGCATACGGCCTCTTCTTTTCCATTTAAATAATGCGTTGCATTGGGGTCAAAGCTGCTATTGTCTCGGGTGGATCCGAATGAACCGCGCGCTTTCGCTCAGGCCTTCACCGGAGCCCCACCGGCAAAGCTGTTCACTTCATGATACCCGATCGGCTCCTCTTGCATCTCCAGATGCAGCCCGTCGCCTGTGTAAGGATGCGCGCGGGCGAGCGCCTCATCAAACTCGATCCCAAGGCCGGGGGCCTTAGGGACCGGGATGTAGCCGTCCTCGACCGTGATCGTCCCTTTGATCAGGTCGTTGTGGAACGGCGTCTCAATCGTTTCGGCCATCAGGATGTTGGGGATTGACGCCGCCAGTTGGATGTTTGCCGCCCATTCCACGGGGCCTGCGTAAAGATGTGGGGCCATTTGCGCGTTATAGGCTTCAGCCATGGCCGCGATCTTTTTGGTCTCCCAGATGCCGCCGGACCGCCCAAGTGCGGGTTGCAGGATGGTTGCTGCACCGGACCGTAACACCGGTGCGAATTCGGCTTTGGTCGTCAGCCGCTCGCCAGTGGCGACGGGGATGTTCACCGCGCTGGCAACATTGGCCATCTCGGCCACATTATCGGGTGGGATCGGTTCTTCGTACCAAAGCGGGCTGTAGGGTTCCAAGGCTTTGCCCAGCCGGATGGCCCCGCCGGTGCTGAATTGCCCATGCGTGCCAAACAGCAGATCCGCACGGTCGCCCACCGCCTTTCGGATCGCTTGGCAAAAGGCCACCGACAGGCTGATGTCATGCATCGACGGCATATGCCCGCCGCGGATCGTATAGGGACCTGCGGGGTCGAATTTGACGGCTGTGTAGCCTTTCTCGACCATATCAAGCGCCACTTCGGCGGCCATATCGGGGCTGGCCCAGAAATCTGGCAGCGGATGTGAGGGACGGGGGTAGAGGTAGGTATAGGCGCGAATGCGGTCGTTCATGCGCCCGCCGATTAGGGCGTGCACGGGGCGGTCGCGATCTTTGCCCAGAATGTCCCAGCAGGCCATTTCCAAGCCTGACCATGCACCGATGACTGTCAAATCGGGGCGTTGCGTGAAACCTGCGGAATAGACGCGGCGAAACATCAACTCGATGTTTTCAGGGTTTTCGCCCGCCATATGGCGCGCGAAGACATCCTTGATCACGGCCTTCATCGCCTCGGGCCCGATGGAAGAGGCGTAGCATTCACCATAGCCCACCACGCCAGTATCGGTCGTGACCTTCGGAATGATCCAATACCGCCCGCCCCAGCCCGGCGCAGGTGGGGCCGTGACAATGATATCAAGATCGGCGAGTTTCATGGGCGTGGCTTTCCAGCGAGGTGTACTATGGGCGAGACAATCACGCTTCTGCATGTGGGTCCAGAGGATCTGGAGGTGTTGTTGGGTGTCGAAGAGGGCGTGTTTGACAATCCGATAGTCCCCGGGCAGGCGCGGGCGTTTTTGGACGACCCGCTGCATGAGATGGTTGTGGCTCTCGACGGCGCATCCGTTGTGGGCATGGCCAGCGGGCAAATCATGTATCACCCCGACAAACCCCCAGCATTCTTCGTGGCCGAAGTCGGCGTGCGTGACGCATACCAACGACGCGGGATTGCGACGCGGCTGTGTGAACGGCTGCGGGCGATTGCAAAGGCGCGCGGATGCGAGGGGATTTGGGTCGCGACAGAAGGGGATAATACGGCGGCTCGTGGGCTCTATGCCGCGATGGGCGCGCGCCAGACAGAGGATATCGTGGTTTTTGATTGGGATGATCGCGCGATGGATTCGTCAGGGTGACCGGCTGAACACAGTATTCAGGTCGCGCGGGCGCGCTTCGGACGCGGCGTTTGCAGGAAAACTATGATGCAGCCAATGGTCAGCACTGCAGACAGCAGGAACGGTGCCCCCGGCAAATAGAATGGGGCCTGCGTGGCGGTGAAATACCAAAAGGTCTGCGTGACCATCAGCGGTGCGATGATCGTCGCCACCGCGTTGATTGATGTCACCGTGCCCTGCAATTCGCCTTGTTGGTCGTCTGATGCGGTGCGCGACATGATCCCTTGTAGTGCGGGCCCCGCGATGGACCCCAGTGCCGTCAACGGTGTCATCGCCAGCGCGACCCAGCCGTTTGTCACAAAGCCAAGGGCGATGAAGGCCAGGACATCAATCGATAACCCAAGTATCACCGCCTTGCGCTCCCCAATCCGGTTCAGGATGGGGCGGATCAGCAGCCCTTGCACAATCGCGATCCCGATCCCGAAGATGCCCAATGACAGCCCGATCATGCCCGGCCCCCAGCCAAACCGTTCGGCCCCGAAATAGGCCCAGACGCCGGGGTAGACGAAAAAGGCGATGGTATAGACGAAGGTGATCAGCAGCAGCCGTTTCAGGCCGGGCAGTGACCCGATGTTCTTGAATGCGCCCAGCGGGTTTGCCCGTCGCCATTCGAAGGGGCGACGGATACGGTCTGTCACAGTTTCAGGCAGCACAAAGTAGCCGAAGATGGCATTGGCCGCAGCCAGAAAGGCCGCGGCCCAAAACGGTGCGCGCGTGCCATATTCAGCCAGAACACCGCCGATCAGGGGCCCAAGCACAAAGCCCATGCCGAAGGCCGCACCGATCAGGCCGAAGTTCGCGGCTTTCTCCTCTGGCTTGGAAATATCGGCCATATAGGCGGCGGAGGTTGATTGCGTGGCGGCCGTGATCCCGCCGATCACCCGCGCGATGATCAACAGCCAGATCGTATGCGCCAGCGCCATCAGCACATAGTCAAAAGCCATAATCACAAGCGAGGTGATCAGGATCGGCCTGCGCCCATAGCGGTCAGACAGGCTGCCCAGCGTTGGCCCGAACAGAAATTGCATCGCAGCAAAGATCGTGGCCAGAATACCACCCCAGACAGCGGCGGCGCCCAGACCCTGGCCTTCAACCTCTTGGATCAGATCGGGCATCACCGGCATGATCAGCCCGATCCCCATGCTATCCAGCATGACGGAAATCAGGATAAAGGTGACGGCAAGGCGTTTGTTCATCGGCGCAGAATTAAACTGTTCGGTTTACTTTGCAAGTGCGGACTGCGCATGCCCTGCCGGTCAATGGCCATCAAGCGGGCGATTGCAGATGCCCGATGTCTTGCATGAACGCATTTAAATGCGCCGCATATTCGGCGGGCTGTTCGACACAGGGCAAATGCCCAACGCGCCGCATCAGCTTGAACTGTGAACCGGGGATCAGATCAACCGTTTCGCGCACCAGATCAGGCGGGGTTGAGCCGTCTTCTGTCCCGGCGATGCCTAAGGCAGGAATGCGCAGGCCACTTGTCGGCGTGTAAAAGTCGGTGCCTGCAATTGCGGCGCAAACACTTGTGTAGCCTTCAACGCTATTGCCCTCGAACATGGCTTTCCATGCGGCCATGTCCGGTCCTTGGGCGAAGTCTTTGCCAAACCAGCGCTGCATCACTTCGGCGGAGGCGCCTTCCAGACCTTTGGATTTGATCAACGCAATGCGATCTTGCCAGAACTTGGGATTACCGATTTTTGCGGCCGTGCAAGACAGGACGATGGCGCGCGCAATATCGGGCCGTTTCACCGCCAGCCCTTGCGCGACCATGCCGCCGACGGACAGCCCCACAAAAAGGGCATCTTTTACCTCTGCAGCGTCACAAACCGCCGCCGCATCACTGACCAATTGTCCCATCGTATAGGGGCCATTGGGGACGTCTGACTTGCCATGCCCGCGCATATCATAGCGCAAGATGCGCAGCCTATCGGGCAAATGAGGCAGCACTTGATCCCAAAGATGCAAGGTGGTGCCGAGCGAATTTGAAAATACGACCGTTGGGCCGGTTTCAGGCCCTTGCACTTCATAATACAGGGTCACGCCCTGACGTGTGACCTCAGGCATCCGGGTCACCCAGCACCATATGCGCCATTATCTGTCCGTGATCCGAGGCCAGTTTGTTGTAAGGTGCCTCTGGGTGTGACCCATCGGTCAGATGGTCGTTGAGCACGCTGAAATACTCCATCTCGCCAATCCGGTCGGCAAAACCGGGCAAGAAATGGCGCGACATCAGGATTTGGTCGATGCTTTCAAAAACGCCGCCAAAAGCCGACGTATAAACCATGTCCCGCAGGGATTTCTTCACAAACAGCTTTTCCGCTGAATAGAGCCGGACCTTGTTGATCTTTTCCTGAATGATCTCGTTTTCTGCGTCTGAATACCGATCGCGTCGTGTCTCCGCATCATGTCTGCGCATCCATGCGTAGTTCTTGAACGGGGCCTCGCCGGTGATGATCTCGGATGAGACCGCATGTTCGCTGTCGTTGAAATCTCCCAGCACCATCACCGGGTTGCCTGCCTCCAGTTCCTCCAACACCGCGCGGCGTAGCACCCAAGCCTCGGCCATGCGCCGCAGCGCGGACCGTAGCGAGCCCATCGCACGGGTCGCGGGATCGTAGTTCACCAGATCAGCGGCAGGCGGGAAGGGCGCCCCATCGGGCCGGGGCAATTCGCCCAGTTTCGATTTCAGGTGGCAGTTGAACACGGTCACGACCGCATCGCCTACGGGCACGCGCACTTTCAGGATTGGGCGGCTGAGCCGTTTGATCTGATATGTGCCTCCATCGCTGCCATCCAGATCGCTGAATGGGATGTTCAATGGTTCCGGCAG
>JBCAZI010000054.1:0-20558 GCA_038533095.1 Pseudomonadota bacterium | reverse complement strand
CGTGACCTTTTCGGCAGCAATGCGTTTGACGTAATCGCGGGGCAATTCGCCCTTGCGGACATCCTCATCAATATCAGGGGGGCGGACGTCAGCAGGGGTTAGGCCCAATTGCGCCAACAACTCCAGCCGCCTGGGCGAGCCGGAACCCAACACAAGTTTCAGCGCAGGATTGGGGGGCAGGGTGGTCATCTGCGACCGGTACCTGCGTTACTTGAAACGGTAATTAATCCGACCTTTGGTCAGATCGTAAGGTGTCATTTCCACCTGTACCTTGTCGCCTGCCAGAACACGGATGCGGTTCTTGCGCATCTTGCCTGCCGTATGCGCGATAATCTCATGGCCGTTTTCCAGCTCGACCCGAAACGTCGCGTTTGGCAGAAGTTCTTTCACGACACCTGGGAATTCGAGCAGTTCTTCCTTGGCCATGTGATCTCCTATATCTGTTATCTGCTTGGTGCAGACGGCGCTTACATGCGCCTGAATGCGCGGTTTTTCAAGGGTTAATCGCCGTTTGCTACGTTTTGCAGGTGAAAGCTGCCGGTTCCAGAACGCAATTGTATGTTGCCGGAACGTGCCGCAGCCCGCCCCATGCCCAGCCAGTGCCCTGCGTGGCCCAGAAAGCGCAAGCCCCGCTTGGGTTATCAGACCATTGCCAGCGCAGCGACGGCTTTGGCAACGGCCTCTTGCGTTTGGTTCAAATCAAGCTCTGTGACCGCTAAGGATGGATACATTTTGCCGGGTGATTTAAAGACGGCGTTCTCACGCAATGTGGCGTTATAGATCGCACTATGTTTCGGATCATCATGCGCTGCAGAACGATAGTCGCGGCAGTCGGTTTGCGTGAAGTAGATATCAAACAGCGTCTCATCACCGCAAATCCGGTAAGGGATGCCTGCTGCGTCAAGCGCGTTGCTTTGCATATCCTGCAGCCTTTTGCCGATGGCGCGCAGGCGGTCATAGCTGCCATCCCGCCGCAGGATTTCCATAGTCTTCAGCCCAGCCGCCGCCGCCACCGGGTTGCCCGATAGGGTGCCAAGCTGCATCAGCCATTTGTCCCCGCCGACAGCCGCCTTGTCAAAGTGCTGCATGATTTCGGCGCTGGCCCCCAAGGCAGCCAGTGGAAAGCCACCACCGATAATCTTGCCTAAGGTACAGATATCGGGGGTCACGCCATAGCGTTCCTGTGCACCGCCATAGGCCAATCGAAACCCGGTGACGATCTCATCAAAGATCAACAGCACGGCATGTTTGTCACAAAGGTCACGCAACCCTTGCAAGAAACCCGGCGCGGCAGGGATAATCCTTTGTAAAGGCTCGACAATAATGGCCGCGATGTCTTTGTGTTCTGTCAACAGCGCCTCGACCGCTGCCAGATCGTTGAAGGGCGCGATCAGCATCTGATCGGCCACGCTTTGTGGGATGCCTGCACTATCAGGGACGGCTTGGGGAAAGTTCACGCGGGCCGCAGGGGCAAGGCTCATCTGTGCCTCAGCGCTCATCCCGTGGTAGCCGCCTTCGAACTTCAGGATTTTGTTGCGCCCGGTATAGGCGCGCGCCAGACGCAACGCGTACATATCAGCCTCGCCGCCAGAGGCGACAAAGCGGACCTGCGCGCAACAGGGTACGGCCTCGACGATAGCCTCTGCCAGTGCCACGCCTTTGGCGTTATTGGCAAAAAAAGTCATCCCTTGTGGAAGCTGTTCGAGGACAGCTTCCATCACCTCGGGGTGGCCATGGCCCAGCAACATCGGGCCCGATCCAATCAAATAGTCGATATATTCTTTGCCGTCCTCATCCCAGACGTGGCTGCCTTCACCGCGGGCAATGATGATGCCGGGGTCAAAATTGCCAAAGCCACCTGCCGGAAGCACGGCTTTTGCGCGGGCGATCCATTCTGATTGGGTGGTCAGTTTTTGCATCGGGTTAATCCAACTCCAAAATGGGTGTGCCAAGGACATCAAGATCGGGTTCAACACCCAGCCCCGGCCCCTCTGGCGGGGCAATGCGACCGTTCTTGCGTGTGGGACAATCCGGTGCCACACGCGGCGTGACATAGGATGACAGGTCACAGGTATTCAGCAATGCGCCCTGCGGTGTCGAGGCCGCGAAATGCAGCGAAGCGGCTGTTACGATGTCAGAGCCCCAGGTGCATTCGGCGCAAATTTCGGCCCCCAAATGAACCGTCAGATCACGTGCGCGGCGCATTGCAGATAGACCGCCAAATTTGGATAGTTTCAGTGCCACTGCATCCAAGACGCCAAGTTCCGTCGCCCGCATCAATGACGCAAGATCATAGGCCCCTTCGTCGATTTTCATCGGCAGCCCGGTTGCCTTGCGCACTTTGGCGCAGTCTTCCAGCGTTTTGCAGGGCTGTTCGAGCATGACATCCAGATGCGCCACCGCACGTCCGGTACGCGTGGCGTGCAGTTTCGTGGCCCCGCAATTCCAGTCGCCATAGACCAGCGGGCCGTCTCCCACAGCCTCGCGGACGCGGATCAGCCTTTCGGCATCCGCCTGCCAATCTGCATCCGCCCCCAATTTCACCTGAAACTGGCGTATGCCGGTGGCGTAAGCCTCTTTCGCGATACGTACCATGTCGTCGGGCGCGATACAGGTGATCGAATGATATAGTGGCATATCCGCCCGCGTGCGCCCGCCCAAAAGCTGGTAGAGCGGCAGACCGGCCACTTTGCCAAACAGATCCCAAAGTGCCATATCCACGATCGATTTCGCGTGGTTGTGGCCCTGTAGAAAACCATCCAACTTGTGCATGGGCGCGTCGATCCCGGTTGGGGTTATGCCAAGAATTTCCGGCGCCATCTCGGTGATTGCGCTGGGCACACCATCGGCAAAGGCTGGCAGGTAATGCGGGATGGGGCACACCTCACCCCAGCCCTGCAGACCCGTATCAGTCTCAAGGCATAGCACATGGGTCTTCACCGTGTCACAGGCCTTTCCTTCCGCCATATAATAGGTCTCATGGCTGGTCAGATCGACTGACCATAGTGTGATACGGTTCACTTTCATTGGTAAACAGCCTTGGGATCACCCAGGGCCCCCTCATCTGGATGTACGCCAAGCCCCGGTTCTTCCGGCAGCTGCAGGTGGCCGTCCTGGTTGCGCGGGCCACGCCCGTTCGCGATATCCACCGTGATCATGTCCTGACAGGCCCAGACGGCGTGGCAATTCTCATCTGGGATCGTCGCGGCAAGGTGAAGCGCCTCCATATCCGCCAAGACCGAGCCGCCGGTGGCCATGACAAACATATCAATGCCATGAGCCAAGGCGACGTCGGGCATGCGGATGATTTTCACGGGGTCACCACGATATTGCCACTGTGCTTTTTGGCGATGAAGGCGGCCTGCGCCTCGCGCAGTTGCGCCAATGGATAGGTCGCGGCGAGGACGGGTTTGATCTCGCCGTGCTCGATATAGCGGATCAGGTTGGGCATGACCTCGGGCGCAATCACGGTAGAACCTGTGAAGGTCAGATCGCGCAGATAAAAAGTTCGCAGATCAAGGGCGACCATGGGGCCCGCGATCGCGCCAGAACAGGTGTAGCGGCCACCGCGCTCTAAGATATCAATGAGCGTCGCCCAATAGGGGCCGCCAACGACGTCGGCCACGACGGTGATCCTCTCCTGCCCAAGGGCGGCCCTAAGATCGGCGGGCGCACGCGGCAGTATGAGGTCTGGCCCCAGTAGCGCAACCGCGTCATGTTTCGCCTCGGATGACATTGCGATCACACGCGCGCCGCGCCGTTTCGCCAATTGCACCAAGGCGCCCCCAGTACCCCCTGACGCGCCAGGGACAAGAACGGTATCGGCTTCGGTGACCGCAGCACGGGTCAACATACCCTCGGCGGTGGAATAGGAGCAGGAAAACGTGGCAAGTTCGGCATCCGACAGCGATGACCGGACCGCCAGCGCATTGCGGGCGGGCGTTGTGGTATATTCGGCAAAGCCGCCGTCACGTTCGGACCCGAAATAGCCGGTTTTATTGATATTCCCCAGATCACTGGCGTCGCGCAGCCATCCATCGGTAATCACCCTTTCACCGATACGGGCCGGATCGACGCCCGCGCCAACGGCGACGATCTTACCGCAGACATCCGCACCCTGAATGCGCGGGAAAGTGATGGGCGCGCCGCCCCATGTCGGGTCGTTGTCATCTACTTCTGCAAACGCGCCCCCGGTCGTGGCTTCGGTCACGGTCTTGGAATACCAGCCCGTGCGCGTGTTCACATCTGTGTTGTTCAGCCCGCAGGCCCCGACACGGATCAATACTTCGCCCGCCGCAGGATCAGGACGCGGCCAATCTTCATGCAGAACCATTTGATCCAGATCGCCATGCCCCATCGTGACCATTGCCGTCATTGTGCTGGGCAATGTCATGCGTCTGCCCTTGGTTTCAGGCTTTGTGGATCATAGGCAGGCGCGCCCAACACACGGGCGGGCCGCGGTTTGCCGTGGATGATCACCTCCAACGGTGTGTCCGGCAGTGCTGCTGCAGGTTTGATATAGGCAAAGGCAAGGATCTTTCCGACAGTCGGGCCATAAGCGACCGAGGCTGTTGAACCCACAACTTGGCCATTATGCAGTACCGCCTCACCGCCATGCCCATCGGCAATCCCGTCAGGTTCAATTTCAAGATAGGCGCAGATCCATGGCAAGTCGGTGTTCAGCGTCTTGTCACGGCCGAGGTATGTTTTGTCGCTGCGCGCGAACCGCAGCACATCCGCCTCTGCCAATGTCACCTCATTGGTCAGCTCACCCGCCCCTTTGAACCCTTTTTCCATCCGCATCACATTCATCGCAAATGAACCGTAGTCAGTGATGCCATGTGCCACACCAGCGTCCCAAAGGGCGGTATAGACATCCAGACAGGCAGCGTTCGGCATATGAAATTCCCAGCCCAATTCGCCCGCATAAGACATGCGGAAGGCCCAGATATCATGACCCGCAACCGTGATATTCTGCGCCGACAACCAGCGGAACCCGGCATTGCTCAGATCGGCATCGGTGCAACTGCCCAGAACCAGACGTGACTTTGGGCCGTTCAGGGATAGCGCTGACCAATCAGACGACAGCGCCGTCACTGTTACATTCAATGCGCCTTGCTCATACGCCAGATGATCCAACAGGCGTTGTTCGAAAAATGCAGCGCAGACCAGATAGAATTCATCTTCGGCCAGTCGGACGATTGTCGTCTCAAGCTCAATCCGGCCCGCACGGTTCAGCATATGCGTCAGCGTGATGGATCCGACCTTCTGCGGCATGCGGTTGGCGGTCAGACCGTCCAGTAAGGCATAGGCATCGGGACCCGCGACTCTGACCTTGGTAAAGGCGGTCACATCCATAATGCCCACGGCTTCGCGGACGGCGCGCACCTCGGCGGCGACCATGTCGTCGACTGGCGTGCGATTGAAGGAATAGTGATCTTCCTGTGCGATCCCTTTGGCAAAAAAGCGGGGGCGCTCAAAACCATAGACCTCTTCATGCACGGCCCCTTTGGACTTCAACAGGTCGTGCAAGGGGGAGGGTTTGATGGGGCGTCCGGCCAAACGGTTGAAATGCGGAAACGGGATTTCGTGGCGCAGGCAGTAGTCTTCTTCTGCCTTCACGATTTGCCAGTCTTTCGTGGCATAGTTGCCAAAGCGGCGCGGATCATACTCGCGCATCGAAATATCCGCGGCACCATGCACCATCCAGCGCGCCAATTCCCGCGTCAGACCGGGGCCCCAGCCAATACCAATCTGGGTACCGCAGCAGCACCAGTAATTGCGCACACCAGGTGCCGGGCCAATCAGCGGGTTACCATCCGGCGGGTGGCTGATCGCCCCGTGTACCTCGCGCTGAATGCCCAGTTCCGCAAATATCGGCATGCGGTTCAGGCTTTCTTCCAGATAGGGCATGACCCGGTCGTAATCTGCGTCAAACAACCAGTTTTCATAGTCCCACGGGCAATGATCATGCCAGACAGAGTTGGGGTTTTCTTTCTCATAGATCCCGATCAACCCGCGTTTTTGTTCCATGCGGATATAGCCCGATACTTTCTTGTCATCACGGATCACCGGTAACTCGGTTTCTAGATGTGCGAACTCGGGTACGGGTTCAGTGACAAAATAATGATGCGTCATCGAGGTCATCGGCAGCTGCAGCCCTGACCATTCGCCCATCTGCCGCGCATAGGTGCCGCCGGCATTGACCACATGTTCACAGGTGATTGTGCCTTTGCCCGTCTCAACCTGCCATTCGCCAGATGGCAGTTGCGTAATATTCGTCGCGCGGCATTGCCGGATGATCTGCACCCCATGTTGCCGGGCGCCAGCGGCCATGGCCATCGTCACATTCGTCGGATCGACATGGCCATCATCGGGCGTGTGCAAGGCACCCAAAACGCCATCAAGGTTATAGAACGGGTGCAGCGCGCGCACCTCTTCCGGCCCAACAAGTTCGATGTTGAACCCCAAAGAGCGCCCAACTGACAGCGTATGGCGCAGCCAGTCCATCTCATCCTCGGTATAGGCCAGCCGGAAAGATCCACAGCCATGCCAGGTGACAGGTTGGCCGGTTTCTGCTTCCAGCCCACCTGCATAAAGCCCGATATTGTAGTCCACACATTTGCCCAGCCCAAAGCTGGAGGTTGAATGCGTGATCTGCCCCGCGGCATGCCATGTGCTGCCCGATGTCAGCTCTGCCTTCTCCAACAGAACCGTGTCCTTGCCCCAGCCCTCTTTGCCCAGATGATAGGCAAGCCCGACCCCCATGACTCCACCTCCTACGATGACCACCCGGGCGGTGTTTGGAAATTCAGCAGGCACAGCGCATTCCTTGTCTTGAGTCGCTTTTTCTCTCGACAGGCTAAGCGGACAAAAGTACCATCGTCAATCATGAATGGGACAAATGTATCAAATATGATTCTCGAACGGCTCGCAGGCGAGCTGTCAGAGCTGACGCCAGAGGCGCGCAAGGCGGCGACTTACGTGTTGGAAAACCCCCGTGATGTGGGTGTCTCAACCGTGCGGGAAATCGCCGAAGCCGCCAATGTAAAGCCAAACACCGTGGTGCGGATGGCGCGGCAGGTGGGTTTTGAAGGCTATGAGGATTTTCGCGCGCCATTCCGTGACGCCATTCGCAAAGGGGCGGCGGATTTTCCAGACCGGGTCAGGTGGCTTCAGGATATTTCCAAATCCGGTGACATGGGCGGGCTATACGCCGATATGGTCCGTGATGTGATCACCAATATCGAAGAAACCTTCGCGGGTATTTCCACTGACAAAATGAAAGCAGCCGCCGAGGCGATATGGAACGCGCGCCGCGTCTTTACGCTGGGCGTGGGGGTCAACAACTCTGTCGCGCGGAACTTTACCTATCTGGCCTCAACCGGGATGACAGAGTTTCATGCGATCCCACGCCCCGGTTCAACACCGGTGGATGACTTGGCATGGGCCGACGGGCAGGACATTCTGATCGCCATCACCTGCAAACCCTACCGATCAGAAGTGGTCGAAGCCGTGAAAATTGCGCGCGAACAAGGGATGATCATCGTCGCACTGTCTGATAGCCCAGCCAGCCCGATCATTCGCATGGCTGACCACGGCTTTGTCGTATCGGTGGAAACGCCACAATTCTTTCCGTCCTCCGTCAGCATCATCGCCCTGCTGGAAACGCTGCTGTCGTTTGTGATCGCCGTCGCTAGCGATGAAATTCCGCAAAGGGTTGAGACGTTCCACAAGCGCCGTCATCAGCTGGGCCTCTATCATAAGGAGGCGCCATGAGTGGACCCATCAGATCGCTTGCCGCGCGGTATTATACGGACCCGCAGGTGTTCGGGCTGGAAAAGGCTGGCTTACTGGCCCGGACGTGGCAATTTGGCTGCCATGCGTCTGAACTGGCCAAAACCGGCGACTATACGACATTTGAAATCGCCGGCGAAAGCCTGTTTGCGATCCGTGGACGCGATGACAAGATACGGGTTTTCTACAATGTTTGCCAACACCGCGCGCATCAGCTGGTCAGCGGCAAAGGCACCACCCGCGTCGTTGTCTGCCCCTATCATGCCTGGACCTATGAGTTAACGGGTCAATTGCGTGCAGGCCCCAATATCAAAGCAGTCGAAGGGTTCGATGCATCGAAGATTTGCCTGACCGAAGTGCGCGCCGAAGAGTTTCTTGGTTTTGTCTTCGTCAACCTAGACCCGGACGCCGCCCCGATGGAAGACTGGTTTCCCGGCGCCCGCGCTGAACTGGAAGAATGGGTGCCCAATTGGGCGGCGTTGAAGCCGCTCGAATGGGTGGAAATCCCTGAAAGTTGTAATTGGAAGGTGTCGGTCGAGAACTACTCAGAGTGCTATCACTGCTCGCTTAATCATCCGACCTTTGCCAATGGTGTGGTCAAGCCCGAAACCTACGACATCCAACCGCAAGGCAAATGCCTACGCCACACAACAGAATGTCAGGCGCTGGATCAGATGACCTACGACATCAACTCGGGCTTTGCCCATGCGCATGAATATTCCAGCTGGTTCCTATGGCCGATGTTCAGCTTCCAAGTCTACCCCGGCAATGTGCTGAACACCTACCACTGGCGGGCCATTGATGCAGGCCACGTGGTGGTTTGGCGCGGTTGGTATTCGGTTGATGGCATCGAAGATGAAAAGGTGCGTCTGCTGGCAAAACAAGACCGGGAAACAACCGTTGAGGAAGACATACATCTGGTTGAAAGCGTACAGCGCGGGCTTGGGTCACGCGGCTATGTGCCGGGCCCTTTGGTTGTTGACCCCAAAGGCGGTGTGAACTCTGAACACCCGGTCATGCATTTGCAACGCTGGATGCGCGAGGCTATTGATGGCTGACCTCGCGATGCCAGCAACTTGGACTGCGGATCAAAAGCTGTTTCCGCATCAGGTTGGGTTTACCTGTCCCCCGTTTGACTATGATGCGGCACCTACCGATTTCCTGCGCATGGCACCGGAAACCGTGGGGGTGCATGGGTGGATGCTGCATGTGCCCGACTACGCGCATGGGCTGGATCAGCGCAAAGCCAGTTTTGGTATGATGGATGATTTCGTGCATTGTATGGCGCGCAATGGCGTGGATGTCTGCGGGCAAGTGGGGTCGAATTGGGTCCATGCCAGCGGGCTGGGGGTGGAGGGCATTCGCCAGCACTGCGCAGACCTGTCGGATAAATACGAAACGCGCTTTCACATGGCAGGCTACGCCATGGTCGAGGCTTTGCGCGCGATGAATGTTGAAAAAGTGGCGCTGAACGCGGCCTATCACTGGCCGGACTGGTGGCAAGGCACCGTTGGATTTCTGCGAGAGGCCGGGTTTGATGTGCTGTGGGCGGGTAATTTTGTGGACCAAGACTGGTTTCCCGACCAAGAGACAGTCAACGCGAAACGTTGGATTTTTGACGGTGATCTCTTCGCGCGCAGTTTTACTTATGTGGCCGAACAAGCGCCAAATGCGGATGCCTATCTGATCAACGGCATGTGCAATTTTCGCAGCGGTCCCGGTGGTTTGCCGCAGCGCCCGCTGCACTTGTCCCGCGCGATGGAAGCACAGCTTGGCAAGCCAGTAATCGGCCATGACACCGCGCTTTATTGGCGGATCATGAAGGACCTCAGCATCGCCCCCACAACACCGCAAAGCGCCTTGTTGGAGAGCTTGCATGCATAAGATCATCGCGCTTTGGGCGATCCCGCGCTCGACCTCGACAGCCTTTGAATGGATGATGCGCCAACGCGGCGACCTTGACTGCCTGCATGAACCCTTTGGTGAAGCCTGGTACCAAGGCGAGGACCCGCTATGGCCCCGGTTTAAAGCGGGCGAGAAAACCACCAAAGGGCTGACACTTGAAAGCGTGTGGGATGATATTCAGGCACGCGCTGCCAAAGGGCCGGTCTTTCTTAAGGATTTTCCGCATTATATCAACCACATGTGGACGCCGGACTTTCTGGCGCATTTCACCCATGCCTTTCTGATCCGCGATCCTGCGAAAACCATTTCCAGCATCTACAACAAATGGCCCGATTTTGATGAGGGAGAAATCGGTTTTCCCGAACAGCGCGCCTTGTTCGACCTGCTGACCGCGCTGCATGGGTCACCCCCACCTGTGATCGATAGCGATGATCTACTGGAAGACCCGGACGCGATGGTTGCTGCATTCTGCGATGCCGTCGGCATCCCATTCCTGCCGCAGGCGATGTCATGGCAAGCGGGTGGTGATCCGTCGGCGCATAGTTGGTGGGACGGCGGTTCATTTCATGCAAACCTCGCGCAATCCACCGGGCTCACCCCGCAACCGCGGCGCTACGTTGAAGTTGCGGATGCGCCTGAACGGGTGCGCCGCGTGCATCGCCGGATGAAGCCGCATTATGACCACCTCTACCAGTATCGGATCAAACCCAGATGAAGACGTATTGGCAAAACTACATTGACGGGGCTTGGGTTGATGGGGGCGCTGGGCGGATTGATGTGATTGATCCCGGTACGGGTGAAAAACTGGCCGAACAGGCGCTTGCCGATGCAGGTGATATTGACCGCGCCGTCATGGCCGCAAAGCGTGTTCACCTGTCGGGCGCGCTGTCAGACCTGCGCCCGGTCGCGCGCGGGCGTATGGTGCAGGCGATGGGGCGATACCTGCTGGACCATATCGACGAGATCGCGCAAGTCCTGACCCGTGAGCAAGGCAAACCACTGTGGGAAGCCCGGATTGAGGTGCAGGGGGCCGCACGCTATTTTGAGTATTACGGAAATCAGGCCGAAACGGTTGAGGGGCGTTCAATCCCGCTGGGCAAAGACTATTTCGATTTCACAACCTATGAACCCTATGGCGTCTCTGCGCAGATCATTCCCTGGAACTATCCGGTTGAAATGACAGCGCGTTCTTTGTCTGCAGCACTTGCGACGGGCAACACCTGTGTGATCAAAACGCCGGAACTGACACCACTCAGCAACGCATGGTTCGCCCTTGCGGCAGAGGCGGTTGGCCTGCCAAAAGGGGCCGTAAACATCCTCTGCGGTCTCGGGGCAGAGGCCGGTGCCGCGCTCTCTGCCCACCCAGATGTGAACCAGATCGTCTTTACCGGTTCAGTACCAACAGGTGTGGCCATCGCCACAGCCGCGGCCCAGAATGTGGTGCCATGCGTCTTGGAACTGGGCGGAAAATCCGCGGCCATTGTCCATGATGATGCCGATCTGGACGCTTTTGAAAACGATGTCCGCTGGGGCATCTACTTTAACGCGGGCCAAGTCTGTTCCGCGATGAGCCGTGTCATCGCACATGACAGCCTGCATGATGCGCTAGTCGAGCGTATGGTTGGTGTCGCGCGGTCGCTGAGCGTTGGACCGGGTATCGCGCAAGAGGCGTTCGGGCCGACGATGGGCGCCATGGTATCAGAAGCGCAGCGTGACAGGGCCTTGCAAATGGTGATGCAGGCGCAAGAGCAGGGGGCCAACGTCGCCACCGGCGGGCGCAAGCTGAACATTCCCGGCGCATTTCTGGAACCGACGATCCTGACGGATGTGACGCCAGAGATGACAATCGCCCAGGAAGAAGTCTTTGGGCCTGTGCTGTCGGTGCTCAAGTTCTCATCAGATGACGAGGCGATCCAGATCGCCAATGGCACACCTTACGGGCTGGTTGGCGGCGTCTTCACACAAAATCTTGACCGCGCCACCCATGCGGCACGCCAGATCAGGGCGGGGCAGGTCTTTGTCAATGAATGGTATGCGGGTGGTGTCGAAACCCCATTCGGCGGCTATGGTAAATCGGGCTATGGGCGCGAAAAGGGGCGTGAAGCCTTGTGGAATTACGTGCAGACAAAAAACGTCGCAATCAAATTGAGGGGCTAAACCATGAGCACATTTGACGAAGACCTGTTCCTGAAAGGACTGGAACAACGCAAGGCTACACTGGGGGCGGCCTACGTCGAAAAAAACCTCGCCGCCGCCGATGATTTCACCCGCCCGTTTCAAGAGGCAATGACGGCGTGGTGCTGGGGCTTTGGCTGGGGTGATGATGTGATTGACGCCAAAACGCGGTCGATGATGAACCTGTCAATGATCGGCGCTTTGGGAAAAATGACCGAATGGGAAATTCACTGTAAAGGGGCGCTGAACAATGGTGTCACCCAAGATGAAATTCGCGCAATTATTCACGTGATCGGCATCTACTGCGGCGTGCCCCAAGCGCTGGAATGCTTTCGTGTTGCGCGGAAAGTGCTTGATAAAGCTGAGTAAAAGGACCTCAAAGCGAAGATGATCTTCATTGCGCCGTCACTGCGGTCATTGGCAACTTACGCCGCTCAAACGCCAGTCCCAGGCCCCCAGCGCGCAATCAAACGCTCCTTGATCTGATCCCGCGCCTGACGGTAAAGCGCCAACCGCGCTTCGCGGTTGTCGCCCAGCCCTGTGGGGTCAAGGATCGGCCAATATTCCACATCCAGATGGTAAAACTGCGTCAAATCCAGCGCGCGCCGCTGGCTGGCGGGTGACAGTGCAAGCACCAGATCAAAGGATGACAGATCATCCCCCCAATCCTCCATCTCATCGAAAGAGCGTGAGCGGTGACGCGATAGTTCCACCCCGATTTCAGCACAAACGGCGATGGAAAACCCGTCAATCTCAAGGTCATTCTTGACCCCGACAGATTGGATATAACACTCTGTCCCATATAGCTTTTTCATAATTCCTTCCGCCATGGGCGACCGGACAGAGTTATGATCACAGCAAAACAGCACTGACTGCGGAAGGTCTTCGAATTTGCCTCCCTCCGCCATGATCAGCCCCCGAAGTGCAAAACGCAGATGAGGGTGAACAGGCGGCGAGCCGTATCAATATCGACGTCGGCCTTGCCTTCCAGCCGTTCCTGCAAAACCCGCGCCCCTTCGTTGTGGATGCCGCGGCGGGCCATATCGATCGTCTCGATCTGGCTGGGGGGCAGGGTTTTGACCGCGTCGAAATAGCTTTCGCAGATCTGGAAATAATCCTTCACCACCTGTCGGAAGGGGCCAAGCGAGAGGTGAAATTCGCCCGCCGGATTGTCATCTTCCTGTTTCAGATCAAACACCAAGCGGCGTTCCTTGATCGACAGGTTCAGCTTATACGGGCCCGCAGGCACATCGCGCCCGTCGCGCGCAGGCATGGTAAAGCTGTTGTCCTCTAACAGGTCAAACATCGCCACTTTGCGTTCCTGATCAATCTCCGGCGTGGGGGGCGGCAGGTTGCGGTCGTCAATCTCGATATGGATGATCTTGCTCATGGCGCGCCCCGGTTCAAACGATCCAGACGGGCACGCACAGACAGTCCATGCGCCTCCAGGCTTTCGGATATGGCCAGGCGTTCGGCCGATGGGCCGATGGCTGCCAAGGCTTCGGGTGTCATGCGTGACAGGGTGGTGCGTTTGATAAAATCCATAACGGATAACCCACTGGAAAAACGTGCCGACCTTGCGGTGGGCAGAACATGGTTCGGACCGCCAATGTAGTCACCAATCGCCTCAGGTGTCCAACCCCCAATGAAGATCGCACCGGCATGGGTGATCTTGTCAGACAGAGCCTCGGCATCTGCGGTACAAAGTTCCAGATGTTCAGGCGCAATACGGTCGGACAGCGCGACAGCCTCATCAAAGTCCTGCACCGTAATCACAGCCCCAAAATCACGCCAGCTGGCGCCTGCAATCGCACGGCGTTCCAGCGTCTCAAGCCGTTTATCCACCGCATCAGCCACAGCCCGACCAAAGCCCGCATCATTGGTGATCAGGATCGACTGCGCACTTTCGTCGTGTTCCGCTTGGCTCAGCAGATCAAGCGCGATCCAATCAGGGTCATTGTCTTTGTCGGCAATCACCAAAATCTCGGATGGGCCTGCGATCATATCAATGCCCACCTTGCCAAAGACCCGGCGCTTGGCCGCGGCGACAAAAGCATTGCCTGGCCCGGTGATCTTATCCACCGGTGCGATGGTTTCCGTGCCATAGGCCAATGCGGCAACGGCCTGCGCGCCACCAATGCGGTAAATCTCATCCACGCCCGCAATTTGTGCGGCCATCAGGACCAGCGGATTGGTCACCCCGTCTGGTGTCGGCACAACAATCGCCAAACGCGCCACACCCGCGACTTTCGCAGGGATCGCATTCATCAAAACGGATGACGGGTAAGAGGCCAGACCACCTGGCACATAAAGCCCCGCTGCCGACACAGGTGTCCAACGCCAGCCGAGCGTCGCACCAGCCTCATCCATCCAGGATGCATCATCGGGCATCTGTCGCGCGTGATAGGCGCGGATGCGTTCTGCCGCCAATTCCAGCGCGGCACGATCCGCATCCGACACTTTGGCGCATTCGGCGGCAATCTCAGCCTCGCTGAACCGCATCGTTGCGGGTGTCAGATCCAACCGATCAAACTTCGCCGTCAGGTCCAGCACCGCCGCATCGCCGCGCGCACGCACATCGGCAATAATCTCAGCCACCACATGATCCACGTCCGGGCTATCCTCGCGCTTTGCGCCCAAAAGGGCGGTAAAACGGGCCTCAAAATCGGCATCAGTTGTGGATAGAAATTGTGGCATCACATCACTCCTCGCAGGGCCACGACATAGCGGGGTGTGAACCGGGCTTCAATGGAGAGCTATGAGGAAACTGTATGGCCCCGGTGCTGTTCAGAAACCGACAGGCGGCCTTCGCACAAACACACATCGCAAAGATGTCATGCCTTGTCGAAAGCCGCCATTGTCATGTTGTTCAGAACTTACCTGAATTATTCCAGGTCTCTTTCGGCCCGATCTGTTCCTGAACGTCCCAGTGCTCGACGATCTTGCCGTCCTTGAGGCGGAAGATATCGAAGAAGGCCCAATCGTGGCCGCCCATCTTCACCTCGCTGAAGATGACAACGAAATTCCCTTGGCCAATCAACCGGTGGACCTTGATATACTCCATCGACTGGCCCTTGGCGGCCATCTCTCCGAGAAAGGCACCAAAGCCGTTCAGGCCATCGCCCACCAGTGGATTATGTTGGTCGTATTGCGCGGTCGAAATATAGTCGGTGATCTTGTCGTTCTGACCACCGATCAGGATGTCGTCGACAAACCCTTGAATCACGGCCTTATTAGCATCGGTCTTGTCCAGATCTTCGATCTCGGTCGGCCCATCGACCATGGAACGGCCAGACTTTGTCGGCCATTGGTATGCGGCGATAACGTCCCAATGCTCAATGATCTTACCATCGGCATCTGTATCAAACAGGTCGGCCGTTACCCATTGTGCGTCGCCGTTGTTGAGGTTCTGATAAACATGCACAAAGACATATTGGCCGTCTTCGATTGTACGCATGATCTGAATGTCGCGATCTGGATTGCGTTCCAGGAACGGGGTGAAAAATGCGATGAAGCCTTCTTTGCCATCGCGTACCCCGGTGGAGTGCTGGGTGTAGCGGTCGCCTGTGTATTTATCGAGCGCCTCTTTCATATTGCCGTCGCGAATACCCTCAAGATAAAGGCCCTTGGCATTGGCGGTGCGGATCGTATCAGTCATTCCAAAACTCCCATTGGTGATTGCTGGGGGCGCATTCCGCGCGTCCAGGGCAAGCGTCACTTGATATCGTAACGGGTCATGCGCATCGTTTCGACGTTCATCATACCCATGAAATCAGCCGCGGCCGGGGCATTGGCAAAGCTATCCATGGAAGCCTGCGCAGCCGCGGCGGTTTCCCAATGCACGATGGCGACCCAGCCAGTATCAGTCGCCCCCGTTTCACGGGATACAAAGCCGGGTTGCTGGCTGACATGTTCAGCTTCGACGCGGGCATCGACCGGGGCAAAAGCCTCGGCGTTGACGCCTTCGGCAAAGTCAAAGGTTGCGATTTCAACGACGGTTGCGGTGGTCTCTTGGGCGTATGCCATAGTGGCTCCTGTGAAAAGTGCTGCGGCTGTCAAAATTGCGCGGATCATATTCATTGCTCCTTGCTAAAGTGGGATCGCTGCGGTGGCCTGCTGGCAGGCCACCGCCGATAAAGTTTACCGTGTCCAGTATTCTGGGATCAGGCTGAGCAGGAACTCTCCGCCATAGCCGGGGAAGGCGGCCTTGATCATCGCAGAGGCTTCATCTGGTGTCGCGGCATTGGTCATCGCGTCATCCATGACCTTGATATAGGCGATGGCCGTATCCAAATCACCCCGGCTTGTGGGCAGGCCATGGCCGACCAAAAGTGTGTCGCAGGCGGGATCATCGCGCAGCTCTTCAAGAATGGCGATCCAATTCGCACGGTCCACACCGGGGGCAAAGAACACACCGTTGTAGACAAGGTCCTGCACGATCGCGACTTTCTGATCTGGCAAGACCACGACCACGTGATGCGGCGCCTCGGCGTTCTCATAGTGCCGGAATTCAACCGGGACACCTGACATTTCGGTCAAGCCGATGTCGAGGTCTGGACCATTGGCGATATTCGCAGGGGCCGAGCTATCGCCCGCGCTGGCCTCGGCGATCACCGCCTCACGGATAGCGGGCAGCGTGGCGAATTGCACACCTTCATAGACGTCGGCGGCACTCCAGTGGTCAGGGTGTTCGTGGCTCAGGACAGCCATGCCAACAGGTTTGCCGGTGCTGGCAATCGCGCCCACAACTTCCATTGCGGTTGGCGGGATGAATGTAGAATCCACTAGCAGCAGTTGATCGTCAAATTCAACGATATGTGCTGTCACATGCACGGCCTGGGCCGGCGAGACATAGGTGTGGAATGTCACACCGCCGGTGGCAAAGCTGTGGAGTGTGCCGGCGGGCAAATCACCACTTTGGGCGCGGGCTGGGCTGGGCCGAAAGGTCTGCTGTAGCAGGGCCGCTGCACCAAGCGAGAGGGTCGCGCCTTGCAGCAGGCCACGGCGAGAGATGGTATCTTGTGTCATTGGTTTCTCCTGTTGATGAAATCAGGCAGCGCGCTGCCATGTCAGTGTTGGTTTTTCGCGGAATGCAAAACGGGCAAGATGGTCGCCTACGAAGTGCTCAAGGCGCGCAAGGTCGTGGGCTTCGCCCAAAACGGTGATCGACAACGCCGCGTCTGTTGCCGCCATTTGGCAAGTACCAATGGGCAGGGTGACTTCACCTTCCTTGGGCGTGAAGGTCACTGGAACTTTATGCCCAAAATGCTTGGCCATTTGCTGAAGGTATCGGGATGCCTGTGTCGTTCTGAAATGCAGTTTGCTCTGTGTCATCTGTCGTTCCTTGCTGTGGAACATAGATGTAAGGAAGTATCCGTCGTTTGATTATCCCAATTGTGTTCTCATCACTTTTCGATAAAATAGAAAGATGGATGAATATCGGTCTCTTGCAGTTTTTGCTGCCGTGCATGACGCGGGCAGCTTCAGCGCGGCGGGGCGACGGCTCAAACTATCAACCTCTGTTGTCAGCCATCATGTATCAAAGCTGGAGGACAAAGTTGGCGCGTCGCTTTTTTTCCGCTCAACCCGATCTTTGTCGCTGACGCCAGAAGGCGCGGCCATTCTGCCCGCCGCCCGCGCCATGGTAGCCGCAGCGAAAGACGCCCTAGATGTCTTGGCGGCGACAAATGATCAGCTGGTTGGCGCATTACGTGTGACTTTGCCCGCGCTTGGGGACCGAAACCCGCTCAATCGGGCAATTCTACAGTTTGCGGGCGAACATCCACTGGTCTCGGTCACCATACATAACAGCGATCATCAGGTGGATTTGGTCAAAGATGGCTTCGATCTTGCAATCCGGCTTGGTGTGCTGCGTGACAGCGCCTTGAAAAGCAAACGTATCGGAACTTTCGGCCGCAAAATTGTTGCAAGCCCCGACTACCTGGCGAAACGGCCGCCGATCAAGACACTTACTGATCTGCAGAAGTGCGACTTTATCGCTCTGGCCATGTTGCCCAATACAATCACGCTTGCGCGCAAGGAAGAGCAAGTCAGCTTTGAGCCGGAAAACCTGCGTCTAGAAGTGCATTCAGTTTCCGCAGCGATGGCAGCAGTTCTGGAAGGTCTGGGCATTCAGCACCTTCCCGATAGCGAGGTCGATATCGAAATCGCTCAGGGCCGCATGGTAGAGGTCCTTCCGCAATGGTCCCCGCCTGATCTGGGCATTTACGCGGTCTGGCCTGATATCGGCCCCCAGAAAAAGCTGACACGCAAGTTGATAGAGTTTCTGCAAAGCGCATAGCGCTGGGGCACATGGTCGCCCTTCAAATTCTTTGATCGAAGGGTCGCTTTACCCCGCATATCCGACACCTGATCTAAAGGGCGCCGTCTGTCCTGCAGTCTATTCTGGATGAGATGGCGCCCTATTGGACGGCGCTGCATAAGGCCGCGTCACATCCTGCAAAATCACCTCTAGCGCCTCAACCTCCAGCGCGATCACACCGTCGCCTGCAAGCGTCAGCTCTAACCGGCCTGCGCCGTCATTACCGGGGGTAAATCCGATGGCCAGCAGCGAAAACACCATATCGGGGTCGGATTTATCCACGCCCTGGCTTTGCACCTTGATCACGTCCTCAACCGCCAGCACGGCCTGAACACGTTCAAAACTGCGCTTGCGGGCTCGTGCTTTCGGCGCGTCTTCCCAGCGAAAACGGTTCAGCAAAATGGCAAAGCGGCGCGCTTTGCGGTCCCAGCGCATTTCAGCTGCTGGAAACACCGCATCCTGCACCAAGGCGGCCATGACCGCCAAATCTTCGGCATCCAGCGCTTTCAGGCGCAAGGGTGCTTCGCGCCCGTCTTCGAATGTGGCGTCGTCGGTCACGATGAAATCCGTTCGATTTTGGCGCCCACACCGCTGAGCTTTTCTTCGATATGCTCGTACCCGCGATCAAGGTGGTAAATGCGGCTGACGGTCGTTTCGCCCTCAGCTGCCAACCCCGCAAGGATCAGCGAGACGGACGCCCGCAAATCGGTTGCCATCACAGGCGCACCTTTCAAGCGTTCGACACCGCGCACCGTGGCCACGCCACCCTGCACCTCGATATCAGCGCCCATGCGGATCAGTTCCGGGGCATGCATAAAGCGGTTCTCGAAAATCTTCTCTTCCAGCACCGATGTGCCCTCGGCCGTACAGAGCATCGCCATCATCTGGGCCTGCAAATCCGTGGGGAAGCCGGGAAAAACCTCGGTCGTCACGTCTACGGCCGTGGCGCGCTCTGTCCGGCGTTTGACCTTCAAGCCGCCGTCAGTCTCGGTCACGTCAACGCCCGCGGCATCCAGCTTTTCAACGAAAGAGCCGACCAAATCAAGACGACCACCCAAACATTCCACCTCACCACCTGCAAAAACCGGGGCCAGCATATAGGTGCCCAGCTCAATCCGGTCGGTGACAACCGCATGGGTGGCAGCGCCCAGGCGATCAACGCCGTCAATGGTGATCGTGCTGGTACCTTCACCTTCAATCTGCGCGCCCATGCTGCGCAGGCATTTGGCCAAATCGACGATCTCTGGCTCACGCGCGGCATTCTCAATGACAGTGGTGCCTTTGGCGAGGGTGGCCGCCATCAACACATTCTCGGTCGCCCCGACAGAGGCAAAGCGCAGCGGCACCTGCGCGCCTTTCAACCCACCGGGGGCCTCTGCATGCAGATAGCCGTCGCGCAGTTCAATCTCTGCACCCATCGCTTCAAGCGCGGTGACGTGAATATCCATCGGGCGCGCACCGATGGCGCAGCCGCCGGGTAAAGACACAACGGCTTGATGATGACGGGCCAAAAGGGGTCCAAGTACCAAGTTTGAAGCGCGCATCTTGCGCACAATCTCATAATCCGCCGTGGTCGATGTCATCGCATGTGAGGACAGTACCTGCACCTTGCCATCCTGCATTGAGGTCACCTCGACACCCAATGACTGCAACAGCGCCGTCATCGTCTTGATATCTGACAGGCGGGGGGCGTTGGTCAGCGTCAAAGGCTCTTCCGACAACAGCGTCGCGGGCATCAACGTCAGGGCGGCATTCTTGGCCCCCGCAATCGCGATTTTGCCGTTCAACGGGGTGCCGCCCGTCACCAAAATGGAATCCATACCTGCCTACGCTTTCTTTTCTTTATCATCGCCCGCCGCGCGCGCACGTGCCTGCGCTTTGCGTTTGGCCATGTTGGCCTTCAACGCCGCCTTCAACCGGTCTTCGCGGGTTTTGGCGGTCTTGCCTGTTTTGCTCGTGCTGTCTTTGTCGCTCATGGCGGCGGTCTTATCAATAGGCGCAAAAAGCGTCCAGAGAGGGCTTGCACCAAAAGACGATAGGGTCTAATTCCCGGCGCACCGGATGCTGTGGTAGCTCAGTGGTAGAGCACACCCTTGGTAAGGGTGAGGTCGGGAGTTCAATCCTCCCTCACAGCACCATCTGGTTCCTAGAATTGCGATGAAATAGTCAGGCCCACAGACAGCGTCTCGCGGTCGAAGCGGCTGACGTTGCT
Organism: Pseudomonadota bacterium; assembly: GCA_038533095.1. Classification (GTDB taxonomy): domain Bacteria; phylum Pseudomonadota; class Alphaproteobacteria; order Rhodobacterales; family Rhodobacteraceae; genus Yoonia. The sequence continues at coordinate 147 of JBCAZI010000054.1, read as the reverse complement.
ATCGGTCTGGGATGCATCAATGCGCAAACCAGGCGTGAAGCCCGCGTAAGAGACGTTGGGAAAGCCAATATTTGCGTTCAGGAAGATCGTTTTGTCTTCGCGTCCACCGGGGACCGGGAAGGGGATGCGGTAGTCGGGATATTCGCT
>JBCAZI010000053.1:0-21229 GCA_038533095.1 Pseudomonadota bacterium | reverse complement strand
TCCAGCGCTTCGGGGTTGTCGACAAAGGCGACGCCAATTTCGGCCAGCACCGTCTCAGCATTCGCCTCAATCACGTCCAGTGCTGCGTCGGTCAGCACCTCGTAGTTCGGGATGTTCCTCTCAATATACTTCGCGGTATCAACGCTGACGGCTGTCCGCGCGGCCCGACGCGCGGCCCCGCCGCCACCGCGACCTCTGCGTGCTTTGGCTGGTGCATCCGACATGATCGTCCCCCGTAAGGTAGCTGACTGGTTGCAGATGTCTTACAGGTCCCTGTTGGGCCGCCTTGCCAAAATAGCGGCCCTTCAGACGCGAAAACGACATGCGCGGTCAGTAGACCCTGAAACTGGCCACAAAGGGCAAATGGTCCGATACCTCATCCTTGAACCGTTCCCGCCCCATGTCCATCGTCCAATGCATTGGGAACAAACGTAAAGAGCCGCGGACATAGTCGGTGGCATAGGTGCGTGACACGGCAAAACCATCCAAAAGGTTGGCGCGCCCTTTATCGAGGATATGGCTGAACCGATCCTGCAAATCCCAGCTCGAGACGAAATCCATCAAATCGTCGCCGCCGAGGTGGTGGAAGTTGCTAACATCCTGGCCGGGGATCATGTTGAAATCGCCCATCAGCAAAAGTGTTTTGCGCTTAAACCCGGGGGTGTTGCGCAAATCGGTCAGATATTTCCCAATTGCGATACATTGCGTATCACGCAGCTTCTGCTCGGGCTTATCCCTGCCTGATTTCAGGTGCACGCCCAGCAAATGCGCCGAAAACTTGCCCATCTTGATGTCAGCTGACACAGCACGACGTCCGCCGGCATAATCACCTTCAGACCCCGGCACCAATTGGGCATTTGTGACCGCAACCCCCTTCTTATGCAGAAACCCGATATGCAGATTGCCCGGCTGCGCGACAATCGTGGTGTCATAATGCAGCCCGTAGGTGCCAATCTCTGTCGCGAGATCGTCAATATAGCTGACAGGGTTGACCTCGACCAAAACCACCAGCTCTGCATCCAGCAGCGCCAACCCTTCGGCCTGTCTTTTCATACGGGCGGCATCAATCCCGCCAAAGCCCGCAAGGTTCCAAACGGCGACACGCGCCAGAGTATGTTCAAATATTTGCATCAAAATTCTCCTTCAATAATACCGACACGATAACACAGATTGGCCGACAGGAATATGACAGCCCCTCTTGCACAAATCCGGCCCTGCCATTAGGCCAAGCGGCATGGATATCAGCACCCACGAACGCCTTCTTATCATCGATTTTGGCAGCCAAGTGACGCAGCTTATCGCGCGCCGTTTGCGCGAACTCAGCGTCTATTGCGAAATTCACCCCTATCAGAACGTCACCGATACTTTCTTGGCCGATTTTGCACCCAAAGCGGTGATCCTGTCAGGCGGTCCCGATAGTGTGACGCGCGACGGATCACCCCGCGCGCCCGAAACCCTTTGGACGCTTGGTGTGCCCGTATTGGGCATCTGTTACGGCCAGCAAACCATGATGACCCAATTAGGCGGCAAGGTGGAAGGTGGCAAAATCTCTGGCGGCGGTGGCACGGCCGAGTTTGGTCGCGCCTATGTGACACCACAGGACACGCTGCCGCTTTTGGATGGTTGGTTCGCAGATGGGCGCGAACAAGTCTGGATGAGCCATGGCGACCATGTCTCTGAAATCGCGCCAGGTTTTGCGGTTTATGGCACCTCGCCAAATGCGCCCTATGCCATCACGGCTGACGTGACACGCCACTTTTACGCTGTGCAATTCCACCCCGAGGTGCACCACACGCCCAATGGCGCAAAGCTATATGAAAACTTCGTCCGCTTGGCTGGCTTTTCTGGCGATTGGACGATGGGCGCCTATCGCGAACAAGCGATTGAAACGATCAAGGAGCAGGTGGGCGATGCCCATGTCATTTGCGCTTTGTCCGGCGGTGTAGATTCTTCCGTAGCGGCCGCCCTGCTGCACGAAGCGATTGGCGATCAGCTGACCTGCGTTTTTGTCGACCACGGGTTGCTGCGCCTGAACGAGGCCGAAGAGGTTGTCGGCATGTTCCGCGACCACATGAACCTCAAGGTGATCCATGCCGATGAAAGTGAGCTGTTCTTGGGTGAGCTGGAGGGCCAATCCGACCCTGAAACCAAACGCAAGATCATTGGCAAACTATTCATCGACGTTTTCCAGAAATACGCCAATGAGATTGAGGGCGCCGCTTACCTCGCCCAAGGCACGCTCTACCCCGATGTCATCGAAAGCGTGAGCTTTTCCGGCGGTCCATCTGTTACCATCAAATCGCACCACAATGTAGGCGGCCTGCCCGAAAAGATGGGGCTGAAACTGGTCGAACCGCTGCGCGAGCTGTTCAAGGATGAGGTGCGCGCGCTCGGCGTCGAGCTGGGCCTGCCGAAATCATTCATCGGGCGTCACCCTTTCCCCGGCCCCGGTCTGGCTATTCGCTGCCCCGGTGAGATTACCCGCGAAAAGCTGGAAATTCTGCGCAAGGCAGATGCGGTCTATATCAACCAGATCCGCAAACATGGGCTCTATGATGAGATTTGGCAGGCCTTCTGCGCCATTCTACCCGTCCGCACCGTTGGCGTGATGGGCGACGGGCGCACCTATGATTTCGCCTGTGCCTTGCGTGCCGTGACATCCGTCGATGGGATGACGGCGGACTATTACCCGTTCAGCCATGAATTCCTGGGCGAAACTGCGACGCGGATCATCAATGAAGTGCAAGGGATCAACCGGGTCACCTACGACATCACCAGCAAACCGCCGGGTACGATTGAGTGGGAGTAGCCAGTGACGCATTTCCACTCAAAACCTTAAGACACTGTTAAGTATTTTGTAGAAGTGTTACGCAACCGTTAGTTGAAGAGTAACGCAATGCAGATACCCTTAACCAAACCGATCCTGCGCCCCTTTCGTGAAGGGATCGCCTCTAACCAGATTTTGCGCGCAATCGTACTGCCGCTGCTGCGCCGGATTGATCGCCCCATCACGATCACCAACCCCTTCTCGGGCCTGCCTTTTCATCTGCTCAGCTATACGCATAAGGGCTATTGGTTCTACGGCAAGCACCGTGAAGCGGATACCATGGGGCGGCTGTCGCGCCTGACGCGCAGTGGCGATACCGTGTTCGAGGTTGGCGGTCATATCGGCTATCTGACGCAGTTTTTTGCCAAAAAAGTGGGGCAGAAAGGGCAAATCCATGTGTTTGAGCCGGGACAGGAAAATCAGCGCTTCCTGCGCAAGAATATCGCCCGATGCACGCAGTGCGTTCATATCAATGCCGCCGTCAGTAACCACAGTGGCAAAGCGATGTTTTACGAAGAAAACATGGGCGGTTTCATGAATTCACTCGAGGCTGATTTCGCCGCCACCAGCGATATCGCCGACAATCAGCGCAACGCCCTGCAAATCCGTGCCCGTCGCGTGAATACAGTGACGCTCGATGCCTATGCGCTGGCCCATAACGTTTGGCCCGATGTCCTGAAAATTGATGTGGAGGGGGCCGAACTGGCCGTGTTGCGCGGCGCGGGGCAAGTTTTGGAGAATGTCCGCAGCCTGATGATTGAAGTGACGCGCAACCACCATCAAGTGTTTGAAATACTCGACGATCACGAATTTACACTGACCCAGCCAGATGGCACGCCGATCACCGACCCCAGCGACATGCAGGGAAATGTCTTCGCGACGCGTACGGTCTAGGGATTTAACGCCTCAAGCAGCAGATCCGCAGTAAATTCACCCGGCCCGCAGGCTGACAGATCGCCCTGTTGTCCAATGTCCAGCCATTCGGCGCGCGCGTGCAGACCGATCGACACCTCTGGTCCTATGCGCAGGGGGTCGCGGCCCCAATGGCTGCCGGTGAAAGGCTCTTCACGAAAGAGCGTTTTCAGATCGGTTTGAGGTAGCCCTGCCCGCGCCATGATGAAGCCTGCGATGCATTCAGCCTGACGCGTGACCAAGCCGCGCAGCATATCTTCTTCGGCCCGGCGTTGCCTGATTTGCGCAAGCGCGAAATCCGCCACACCATGGCGTACCTGCACCGCATGCCCAAAAACATGGGCCAGCATATAGGGCGCCCGCGGATCATCTAGCGCCGCCCGGGCGAAAAATATCCTATTTTGCGTGGTACAATAGGCCGCGGTTTGGTTCACCGTTTCATCCGCACCGCAGTTGCCCGCGATCTGATCAACCAATTGGACCTGCGGCAACCGATCAAAAGCAGCCTTCGCAGCTTGTTCCACCTGATCGACTGGATTGGCATGGGCCGCCTGCCCTGCCATCAGTAGCGCCATTACCCATCTTCGCATATGCCACCTCGTTTTCATGACCTCACCCAAGCACATCTTGGCAGGGGTTGCAAAATCGCGGCACACAATGACAACTGCGCCTATGAATACGCTTGTCATAGCCGCCGCATGGATGATTGGGGCCATTTCATCATTCACGCTGATGGCGGTGGCAGGCCGCGCGGTGAGTGCCGAGCTTGATACCTTTGAAATCATGCTGTTTCGCAGCCTGACGGGTATCATCATCGTGGTGAGCCTTGCGTGGGCAACGGGCAGCCTGCGCCAGATCAATCGCGGGCGATTGGGCCTGCATGCCACGCGCAACATTTTTCACTTTACCGGCCAAAACCTGTGGTTCTACGCAATAACCATGATCCCGCTTGCGCAGGTCTTCGCGCTGGAATTCACCACCCCGATTTGGGTGATCCTGCTGTCACCCTTGATCCTAAACGAACGGATCACCGCCCTTGGCCTGCTGAGTGCGGGGATCGGCTTTATTGGCATTCTTGTCGTGGCCCGGCCAGACCCTGCCAATATCAGTCTGGGGCTTATGGCTGCAGCCAGCTGCGCGGTGTTCTTCGCATTGACCGCGATTTTCACGCGCAAGCTGACCCAGACTGAAACGATCACGACGATCCTCTTCTACCTGACTTTAATGCAGGCCGTCTTCGGGCTGATTTGCGCAGGCTACGACGGGGATATCGCCCTGCCTTCTGCTGCAGCACTCCCTTGGGTCATCCTGATCGGCTGTGCCGGGCTTTTGGCGCATTTCTGTCTGACAAAGGCGCTGAGCATTGCACCGGCCAGCATTGTCATGCCCATCGACTTTATCCGCCTGCCCACGATCGCGATTGTGGGGGTTTTGCTATATCAAGAACCACTTGAGATTTGGGTCTTTGTTGGTGCGTTGCTGATCTTTGGAGCCAATTACCTGAATATCACCTATGCGATGCGAGCGCCAAAGCCGTAATTTAACAACAGCAGCACCCAGAGCATTGTAATTTTGTGACGCAGCGGCGCGCGAATTGAAATGACGCGGCGTCAATAATTGACGTAAAGCTTAAGCAATCCATAGGGTGGTCCGCACATATTTTATTCATGACAGGGATGAGGACATGAAACAGGCACTTACAACAGGGGCAGCGCTGCTGCTGACCACAAGCATGGCACAGGCGGTGGGGCTTGACCGTTCAGGCCAGCCAGTGGGGATCATTTTTGAAGAAGGCAATTATGCCGAGTTTAGCTTTGGCTATGTGATGCCTGACGTGGAGGGTGAAGACGTCGCTGCATTCGGAAGCGGGGCTACAGGCAATGTTGCAGACGACTACGGCGTGCTTGGGTTTGGTTACAAGCAAGATATTGATGAAAAGCTGTCGTTCGCACTTATCATTGATGAACCGTACGGCGTGGATATCAGCTATCCAGTGGGTGACTCCGTCGCTTTGGGAGGAACAGAAGCAATTTTAGACTCTTTGGCCGTTACAGGCCTAGTGCGCTATAAAATCGATGAAAACGTTAGCGTCTACGGTGGCGTAAGGGCACAAGCAATTGAAGGCACTGTTACCTTGGATGGATTGGCTTTTGGCGGTCCTGCTCCGATGGGTGTTTCTGGCTATAGTGTCGATCTAGAACGTGATGTTGGTTATGGTTTCACAGTGGGCGCTGCATATGAAATTCCCGACATTGCCCTTCGCGTGGCGCTTACATATATCTCGGAAATTGAACATGAGTTTGGTACTTCTGATAACTTTGGAAGCACAGCAGATACCAAAGTTACGACGCCACAGGCTGTAAATCTTGATTTCCAAACTGGTATCGCTGCGGACACTCTCTTGTTCGGTACAGTCCGCTGGGCTGAATATAGTGTTGTAATCGTCGAACCCGAGAACTTCCCCTTGGGTTCATTGACAGATATTGACGACGGTTTCGGCTACACGCTTGGCGTTGGGCGACGCTTCAGCGATGTCTTTTCGGGGTCAGTTTCTGTCGGGTTCGAACCAGAGGGAGATAGTGATCTGGTATCACCGCTGTCACCAACAAATGGCAACTACTCGATTGCGGTTGGTGGCGAATATCAACTGGAAGATTATGCTATCTCGGCAGGCATTCGATACATTGTTCCCGGAGATGCAAGCGCAGAGACAGGTACACCTGATACGGCAAGAGCCGACTTTGAAGATAGCAGTGCAATCGCTGTTGGTGTAAAAGTCGCCTACAACTTCTGAGCCTTATTCTGACCTCAATACACAAAGCCCCGCTCAACCCGGCGGGGCTTTTTCTTTACCCACGCGCATGATCCGGGTTGCGCGACCCTGCCCAAACCGATCATGTCAGCCTATGGCACCGGTTCAGAAAACCATATCGCCCCGCGCCTGGGCCGAGCTGATGATGCTCTCGCTGATCTGGGGTGCATCCTTCCTGTCGATCCGCATCGCGCTGGATGAAATCGGGCCGCTGACAGCCGTGGCCCACCGCACATGCTGGGCCATGCTGATCTTATGGGCCTATGTCCTGATCAGCCGTTTTACCCTGCCCATTGACCCGCGCATCTGGGGTGCATTTCTTGTCATGGGCCTCTTGAACAACGTCATCCCCTTCAGCCTGATGGCTTGGGGGCAGTTGCATATCGAAACTGGTCTCACCTCCATCCTCAATGCAGCGACCGCGATCTTTGGTGTCATCGCCGCCGCAGTCTTTTTCGCAGATGAGCGTTTGACGGCCCGCAAGGCCATCGGTGTCTCATTTGGGTTTATCGGGGTCTCGACCGCCATCGGATTGGCCGCATTCAAGGATTTCGATATCCGCTCGCTTGGTCAGTTGGCCGTCATTGGCGGCACGATCAGCTATGCGCTGGCCGGGGTCTGGGCGCGCAAAAAGCTGGGTCATCTGAAACCACAGGTCGCGGCAGCAGGCATGCTGACCGGGGCCAGCATCATGACACTGCCTGCCGCATGGCTGATGGAAGGGCCGATCACCCTGTCCTTGCAACCCCAGACATGGGCCGCCATTGCCTATTACGCCGTTGTCGCGACGGCGATTGCCTATATGCTTTACTACCGCGTGCTGGCGATGGCGGGCAGTGGCAATCTGATGCTGTGCACCCTGCTGGTCGCCCCCGTTGCAATCGTCCTTGGTGCGGCAGTGCTGGGCGAGGCGCTGCCGCTGCGCGCTTACATCGGTTTTACCATTCTCGCCTTAGGTCTAGTGATCCTAGATGGCCGCCTGTTCAAGACGGCCCAACACCGCGCGCGCGGCCCGTAAGCCTGGGGCCTCGCCCCCCTGCCCCAATCGCGCCATCGTCACCGCCATCGCGGCAAGCTGCGCCTGCGGGTCACCCAGCACTTTGATCACCGCATCGGCAATCGGCCCCGCTTCGCAATCCTTGCCGATAAATTCGGGCACCACGCGCGTTTCACTGACAAGGTTCACCAATGTGACCGTATCCACCATCAACATACGGCTGATAATCATCCGGCTCAGCCACGCCATATCATAGGCAATCACCATCGGTGTTCCGCTGGCCGCCAGTTCCAGCGATACGGTGCCAGAGGCCGCAAGGGCCACATCCGCCCGTTTGAACCACGCCGCCTTGTCAGGCGATCCGGGCGGCAACACCGTGACGGGCACGGACCAGCCCGCGACCCGCGCCTGCACCAGATCATGCACACCGCGCGTTGTGGGGATCACAAACTGCGCGTCAGGCACCGCCGCTGCGATCTTATCCGCAGCCTCACCAAATCGGTCGGCAAGGCGTGAAACCTCACCCTTTCTGCTCCCCGGTAAGACCAGCACAACCGTGCCTGCGCCCAGGGCCTGCGCTTCGACATCGCTCGCCACGGGTTCGGCCACTACCGGATGCCCGACGAAATCACAATCCATCCCAGCCGCCTGCATCAAAGGCGGTTCAAAGGGGAACAGCGCGAGCACATGGTCAATATGATGCGCCATCTTTTCCCCGCGCTTGGGCCGCCAAGCCCAGACCGTGGGGGCGACATAATGCACTGTGCGGATATTACTTGCGGCCTTGACCAGCCGTGCCACACGCAGGCAGAAATCTGGGCTATCGATGGTGATCAACACATCTGGCGGATCAGCCAAAATCGCCTCGGCCATTTGCCGAATGCGGGCCTTGAGCGCACGGTACTTGGGCAGGATTTCAGCCAGCCCCATCACGCTCAGCTCTTCCATGGGAAAGCGGCTTTCCAACCCTTCGGCCTGCATCAATGGCCCGCCGACACCGTCAAAATGCACCTCTGGACGCAGCGTTTTCAGCCCCACCATCAGGGCGGCCCCCAGTTTGTCGCCCGAAGCCTCTCCTGCAATCACAAAGATCTTCATGCCCCACCTCTGGGGCGCACCCACAGAAACAAGCCTGCTGCGTCAAGGATGGACAGGACTGTCGCAAGGTCCAATACCATCACGCCATCCGCCTCAACCACGATGCCTGCGAACCCTGCCGCGACCGCCGCCTTGGCTGTTTGTGGCCCAATAACAGGCAGATCAGCGCGGCGGTCTTGGTTGGGCTTTGGCGCTTTGAACAGCACCGCACCACGTGCATCCGTCGGTTCGCCATCTTCCCCACTGAGCCATTCCGCCGCACTGCCCAGCATGGAGCCTAGCCCATCAACAGCGCCCCATAGCGGGTCATCGCCGGGCGCGAATTGCGCCAACATCGCATCGGTGCCTGCCTGCCCTTCGCGCGCCAGCACGCGGCCAGAGCGCACGACACAAGCCTGCCCCAGATCGACCTGCCCCATCTGAGCGACAGTCTGTTCGGCGGTCACGGCATCCTGCCGGTTGTCAATTGTGACCGGTTTGCGGGTCAGCACCCCTGCTGCAGGCAGCAGGTCTGGTGCAATTTCATGGGCCGCTTTTACCGTCAGCCCCGACCCTTCAAAGATCGCAATGATGGCCCGTAATGCGCCGTCGTCGCCCTGCGCGATTGCTTCCATGATGCGCGGGACCAAAGGTTTGGTCGGCGCGTCAATCTTAGTTGGGTCAATAGCCGGGCGGGTTACCGCCCCGGCCATGCAGATTTCTGTGACACCGCGGTCGCGCAAGGTGGTCAGAAAACTGCCCAATTGCTCAATCCGGAATGTCAGATCAGGGGTGAGCGCCGGGCGAAACCCCTCCATCGCACAGATCAGCGGGCGCTGGGGCAAACGCGCAACCAGTGCAGGCGGCAGATCACCGGTACCCGCGATCAGCGCCAGCATCAGCCCGGCGTCAGAAAGTTGCGGTCGGTGTCACCCAGGATGAAGGCCACCATCTGCTGGACATAAGCGCTGTCGCTTTCATCGGCCAGCCGATGCGCGCGATCCTGAAAGGTGCCTTCGCCGTCCTTGAGCATCTGGAACGCCGCGCGCATCGCTGTGATATCAGATCGCGCAACGCCCTTGCGTTTCAGCCCCACCAGATTAAGCCCGTCCAACTCACCACGCGGGGCCTGCACCAGACCATGGGGAACCACATCTTTGGTCACCATCGTCACGGCCCCAATGATGGCACCCTGCCCGATGCGGACAAATTGATGCACGCCGCAAAGACCACCGATGATCACGTCATCTTCGATAATGCAGTGGCCCGCGACAGCCGAGGAATTGACCACAATCACCCGGTCGCCGACCTGCGCATCATGCGCAATATGACAGCCCGCCATAAACAGCCCGTCGTCGCCAATACGCGTCTCACCCCCACCGGCCATCGTGCCAGTGTTCATCGTCACATGTTCACGAATGCGGTTGCGCGCGCCGATACGCAGGCGCGATTTTTCACCGTCGAATTTCAGGTCTTGCGGGATTTCACCGATGACCGCGAAGGAAAACACCACCGTGTCATCGCCAATATGGGTATCGCCATCAATGACGACATGGCTTTTCAGATGCACGCGTGCGCCCAGCACCACATCGGGGCCAATCACGCAGAACGGCCCGATCACGCAATCCGCGCCAATCTGCGCGCCTTCGGCGATCACGGCAGATGGGTGGATGTCGGCCATCAGCCTTGCATATCCATCATAGCGGTAAACTCGGCTTCGGCGGCCATTTCACCGTCAACGGTGGCCACGCCTTTAAAGCGCCAGACCTTGCCGCCCGGTTTGCCACGCGTGGTTTCGACATGCATTTCAAGCACATCACCCGGCACCACCTTGCGGCGGAATTTGCAGCCATCGATGGCCATGAAATAGACCAGCAGATTGCCATCGGTCAGACCCAGTGACGTACCCACCATTACGGCGGTCGTTTGCGCCATAGCCTCGACAATTGTGACACCGGGCATGATGGGATTGCCGGGGAAATGGCCCTGGAAATGCGGCTCATTCATTGTAACATTTTTGATGCCAACGGCAGAACTGGTGCCATCGATGCTATGCACCTTATCAACCAGCAAAAACGGATAGCGATGCGGCAGGATTTTCTGGATCAGCTGAATGTCGGCGCTGGTGGGGGTGTCGGTCATCGCGGGCGGCTCCTTGCAATTGATAGTGGCGCGCCGGGGCCGCCGTGGCGTCATGATTAACAAGCCCCGGCAAAACCGGCAAGCATGCGCTAGCGCGTCCCGTCACCCAATTCCGCATCGATGCGTACAATCGCATCATCGGTGATATTTGCGGCACGCACAGACAGCACAACATTGCGCTGTTCCAAAACCAAAGCCGCCCCGCGTTCCAGCATGATATTGGCGACGATCCCCTGCACCCGTTGTTCAAACTGGGTGCGCGCATCGGCTGTGGCGATCTGCAGATCAACGTTTTTGGCGTCACGTACGCGGCGCACATCTTGCACCTTGCTATCAAACGCCTCTGCTTCGGCGCGGAACTCAGCCGGGTCCATATCCGGGCGGCGCACCGTCAGACTGCGTTCTTCCAGTGTCAGCGACTCGACGATACGGTCGTTCTCAGCCTGCAATTCTGCCGCCTGTTCAGCCAATTCAGAGGCCAGACGTTGCCCATAGAGCGTTTCCACGAACAACCGTTCGCTATCAATGATCAGCACCGGCGGCGAAGTTTGCTGGGCTGACGCCGGCAGCGCCAGGATCAGCCAAACAAAGAACGCGCGCAGCATGGTCATCAGAAACTCGTCGAGATGGTCACATCAAAGTTGCGTGTCTTATCGCGATCCTGCACATCCACGGGTTCGGTAAAGTTAAACCGCAGCGGTCCAATCGGTGTTGTCCAGAAGATCGACAGCCCGGCAATCGTGCGCGGCTCAAAATCATTCAGGATCACATCAGCGCCAAAGGTTTCACCCACATCCCAGACCGAGCCGTAGTCGATGAATGCACCGCCAGAAATGCCGTATTCGCTGGGCAGGCCCAGGGGGAACTCTGTCTCAAGCCGGACAACGGCAAAGGCGTTACCGCCCAACGCATCATCAGTATCATCATCCCGTGGCCCAATACCGCTGGCCTCAAAGCCACGCATCAGGCGGCTGCCCAGGAAGAAACGGTCGGTGACGCGGCTGTTGCCATCTTGATAGCTGAGCAAGCCACCTTCAAACGTGGCACGTAAGGTCACATCTTCGTTCAGGATGCTGGTTTCAGCACCGGCCAAAGCGGTCGTTTTGATGAACTGCGTATCGCCAAACCCGAATTCCTGACCAAACCGCAGGACAAGACCGACATCAGGGTTCAAACCCGTCCGCCGGTTGTCAAAGCTATAGGTATAGCCAAGCGCATTGGTCCAGACACCGCCCTCTTCTGCTTCGCGCTGGATCACCTCACTGGCAGAGGCAGACACATCGGTTAGATCCGTGAATTCCAGCGCGTAGAACAGCGAAAGGCGCCCAAGTTCGCTGACTGGAAAGCTCATCGCGGGGCTGATGCGCAGGGTCTCGGTATCAAACAGCGCATTCTCATTGTCTGTCGTCGCATAGGCCAGACTAAGCGAACCGCGCAGGTCGCGGCCCAGCAAATTTGGCTCGGTAAAGCCAAAGCCAAGACGGCGGTTTGTTTCCGCGGTCGACAGATCAAAGTTCAGCGACTGACCGCGACCTTGAAAGTTGCTTTGCTGGTAAGAGGCCAGCAGGCTGGCGCCCGTATCGGTGTTGAAGTTCGCACCAAAAGACAGCGTTCCTGTCGGGCCTTCGACCACATCAACATCGATAATGCGCTGATTGGGTGATGTGCCCGGCCGGGTATTTACGTCTACGCCTTGGAAAAAGCCAAGCGCCCGAATGCGGCGCGCGCTTTCGCGCACTTCGCGTGGGTTCAGCGGATCCCCTTCAACCGAGCGGAACTGGTTGCGGATCACACGGTCCAGCGTGGTGCCATTGCCCTCGATATCAATACGTTCGACAAATACCCGCTCTCCGGGGACCAGTACGTAGTTGATATTCAGGCTCAGATCGCGAGGATTCCGAGTGATCCGCGCCTCTGCCTCCAGAAAGCGCACGCCGCGTTGCACGGCCAGACGTTCGATCCGGGTGATGTCATTATCAACCGCCACAGGTGAATAGGTTGAGCCCACGCGCAGGCGCACGGCGTCTTCAAATTCAGCCGGATTGACGCCATTGATCTCGCTTGTCACCGTCGTGCTGGCAATCGTGTAGCGCTGCCCTTCGCGCAGATTATAGGTCACCAGATAGGCGTCACGTTCGCGGGTCAGTGACACGTCGACGTTCTGGATGACGAAATCGATAAATCCGCGTGACCGATAGAAATCAGTCAGAACCTGACGATCCTGCGCCACCCGTTCAGACGAAAACGTGTCGCGCCCGACCAAAGCGCGGAAGATACCAGCCTGTTTGGTTTCCAACACGCGGCGCAGGCGCCTTTCGGAAAAGGTGCGGTTGCCGACAAAGGATATCCGCTCAATCTCGGTCACGGCGGATTCGACCACTTCAAACACCAGATCAACGCGGTTGTCCGGCAGCGGGATAATGCGGGGCGTCACGGTGGCGTTGATGCGGCCCTGCTGGGCGTAGGCTTCGGTGATTGCGGCGGTATCCGCCTCTGCCTGCGCTGGCGTGAACACCCGGCGCGGTTGCGATTGAACCAAGGCCAGCAGTTGCGCATCCCGCAGGCGCGCATTGCCTTCGATATTGATACGGCTGATCGTTGGGTATTCGACAACGCGGATCAGCAACGTACCACCCTGCGGCACCAGATCAACGCTTTCAAACAGGCCTGATGCGCGAATATTCTGACCAGCGGTATTCAGCTCTGCCGTAGACAGGCCCACACCGGGCTGCAAACCGCCAAAGGTCAGGATCGTACCGTCCGCGACGCGTTGGTTGCCTTCGATATTGAAACTGTTGAATGCAAAATTCTGCGCATTGGCCGCACCTGCAGCCAAAAGGACAAGGCAAAGCGCCATCCAGATTGACCGCGCTGTTGCACCACATCGCGCCAAAGCGCGCCCCACACCTGTCTTCATTTTGACCGCCCGTGTTTTATACCACCGTTACGCATTTGAGTAGCGACAATGCTAGTGGATGTCAAAACGCCAGATTGGGTATTTCACCCCGGCCGCGTTGTTATTTTACGGGCAGAGGATCGTGTCGTTCAAGATTGTGAACATCATCAATGACAAGATCAGCGACAGGCCTACAAACATAAACACCTGCACGGCGCGGTCACTCGGCTTGCGGCGTGTGACAGCCTCATAGGCGTAAAAGACAAGGTGGCCACCATCCAAGACCGGGATCGGGAAAAGGTTGATCAGACCAACGGCAGCAGACAATGCCCCGATAAACCAGATAAAGCTTTGCGCGCCCTGCTCTGCCATTGATCCGCTGGTTTCGGCGATACCGACAGGGCCAGACAGATTGCAGGTCGAAATCTTGCCAAACAGGATATGGTGCATTGCTGATAGCGACGTGGTGACTGTATCCCACAACCCTTCTGCCCCCAGTTGCACCGCTTCGGTAAACCCAACGCCGACCGTTTCCTCGTCAAAAAAGATCGTGCCAGTGATCCCAATCAACCAGCGCGTTTCAAAACCACCCTCTGGTTTGGGCAGATCAACGCGGCGCGGTGCGATTGTCTTTGTCAGAGTTTCACCATCGCGCCAAACTTCAAACGTTAGCGGCGCGCCATCTGCGTTCAGCACAACCTCCTGCAGCTGCGTGAAGGCGTAGATTGGCATGCCGTTCACGCCGGTAATCACATCATTCACCTTGATATCAGCATCATCCGCAGCCGAACGTGGGCTGACGCTGGCAACGGCGGCAGGGAAGTAATAGGGCCCATCGACTGTCAACTCCTGCCCATCACGTAGGACGGTATAGTCCAGCCGTTCCTGCACAGGCACAAAGTCGGACATCGCCCCTTCGCGGTCAGGATCATTGAATAGCACGCCTTCGACAGCGACCATTACGTCACCCTGGCGCAGATCAGAGGCAAAGCTGGCTGGCAATGGACGCATTTCGCCAAAGGTTAGCGGCTCTGCTGATCGGCCTTGATACATGATCGAGCCTGCAAAAATCGTAATCGCCAGCACAAAGTTGAAAATTGGGCCCGCCGCCACGGTCGCGGTGCGCGCCCATAGGGGTGCGCCCAACATCGTGCGGCGCATATCAACCTCGGCCACTGTGCCGTCAGCACCTACACTGGCGGCATTCGCATCGCCCAAGAATTTGACATAACCACCCAATGGGAGTGCCGCGACCTGCCATTTGGTGCCGCGCTTATCGACGCGGCTGTAGATCACCGGCCCAAAGCCCAAGGAGAACACATCCGCATGGATGCCACACCAGCGCCCCACGATGTAATGCCCATATTCATGGATCGCCACGATCACTGAAAGCGCCACGACAAAGGCCACGATCATAAAGGCGAAATTGCCGAACATCGGCACAAATTGCATCAGGTCCAAAGCACTATCCCAATTGGCTAAAGGCCTCAGCCGCGTAAATACGCGCCAGCCTATCAGTCTCTAACACGTTATCTAGGGTGATCTGGGCGTTTTGCAGCCCAAGCTGTGATGACATTTTGTCGAGCGTCATGGAAACCACATGCGACATGTCCAGAAATCCGATGTCACCTGCGATAAACCCGTCCAAGGCACGCTCTTTTGCGGCGTTGAAGACGGCACCGGATAAACCGCCCTCTTCCATCACCCGTTTGGCGATCCCCAACGCGGGGTAGCGCGCGTCATCAGGGGCCTCAAACGTCAGACGGCCGATCTTGGCCAGATCAAGCCGTTCCACGGGCAGCGGTTTGCGTTCGGGCCAATGCAGCGCATAGCCGATGGCGTGGCGCATATCAGGTGGGCCGACATGGGCCATCAGCGCCCCATCATTAAAGCCGACCATCGCATGGATCAGGCTTTCGCGGTGCACTAGCACCTCGATCATTTCGGCTGGTACATTGAAAAACTCTTTTGTTTCAATTAGCTCCATCGCCTTGTTGAACATAGATGCGCTGTCGATCGTGATGCGCTGGCCCATGTTCCAATTCGGATGGCTGGATGCCTGGGCCAATGTCGCTGTCGCTAGTTTCTCAATGGGCCAGTCACGAAACGCACCACCGCTGGCGGTGATGATCACCCGCTCCACCGCGGCCATATGTTCGCCCACCAGCGCCTGAAACACGGCAGAATGTTCGCTGTCGACAGGCAGAACAGTCGCCCCATACGCCTTCGCACGGCCCAGCAAAAGCGGGCCAGCGGTCACCAAAGACTCCTTATTGGCCAAGGCCAAGGTCGTGCCATGCGACAAGGCCTCTAACCCAGGCACCAGCCCCGCAGCCCCCACAATCGCCGACAGCGCCCAATCAACGGGACGGGCCGCAGCCTGTGCAATTGCATCCGCGCCAGCGGCAACCTCGACTTCGGTATCACCCAGCAAGTCTTTCAATTCATTGTAGCATTCAGGATAGCAGGTGACCGCCAGATCAGCCTGCAACCGCCGTGCATCTGCGGCCAGTTGCGCCACGTTGCGCCCCCCGGTTAATGCAACGACATCATAGGCCTCTGCATTCCGCGCAATCAGATCAAGTGCGCTTTGCCCGATCGACCCCGTCGCCCCGAAAACACTGATCCGTCTCACCAAACGACCCCGGGCACATCCGCGATGTCAGCAACGACAATCAAAAACAGTGCTGCACCCAACAGCGCATCAAAGCGGTCAAACAACCCACCGTGGCCGGGGATCAGGGTTGAACTGTCCTTCACACCCATCCGGCGTTTCAAGGCACTTTCGGCGATATCACCCATCTGGCCTGCAAAGCTGAGCACCATGGAAATCACAATGATCCAAAGGCCCGCACTGGTGAAAAGCGTGAAGATAAAACCAACTAGAGCGGCGCCCAACCACCCGGCGACGGTCCCGCTCCATGTCTTTTTGGGGCTGATCTTGGGCCAGAACTTGGGGCCACCAAAGGCTTTGCCCGCAAAATACCCAAAGATATCGGTCACGATGACCACAGACATCAGCCACAATAGCCAGAAAAACCCATAATCCATCCGGAAATGGACCAAACCCCAGCCCGCCAGCTGGATGCCGAAGGCAAAGATAAAGAAGGTCTTAATCTCGGTCTTGAGTTGCGTGATCCCTATCAACGGCACAACAAGAAACAACAACATCCCCCAAAGCGAGCCATCGGCCAACTGCCCCGACATCACCGAAGCCACCAAGGCCGCCAGCAGCATGCCTTTCGTCGGCTCATCCGGGCGGATCATCATCCACAATTCCCAGACCATCACGGCGGTGACAAAGACCACCAGCATCTGAAACCAGACACCGCCTAGGATCACGCCAATCGCACCGACAAAAACCATCGCAGCGCTAGAAATCAGACGGACCGTCAGGTCATCCCATTTGGTTGGTTGTGGTGCAGGGGTATTCATTCTTAGGCTCGTACAGCCCCAAAGCGGCGGTCGCGGGTGCCATAGCTTTCCAGCACTTTCGCAAACTCATCGGCTGTGAAATCAGGCCAGAGCGTATCGACAAACTCATATTCGGCATAGGCCGATTGCCAGAGCAGGAAATTAGAAATGCGCGCTTCGCCACTGGTGCGGATCACCAAGTCAGGGTCAGGCAGCACATGGGTATCCAAAAAACCGGCCAGGGTTTCAGCGTCGACATCCTCATGGGTCAGGCGCCCCTGTTCGATCTCAAAGGCCAGGCGCTTGGCCGCGCGCGTGACCTCATCACGCCCGCCGTAGTTCAACGCAACGGTCAGGTTGACGCGTGTATTCTCGGCTGTGCGCAGCTCTAACTCATCCATCAAAGCGACCAGTTTGTCGTCCAACCGGATCCGGTCACCAATAAAGCGCACGCAGACCCCGCTTTCATAAAGCTCATTCGCTTCACGCTCGAGATAGCGGCGAAACAGGGCCATCAGCCCGGCCACTTCGGTCTGTGTCCGTTTCCAGTTCTCAGTCGAAAAGGCAAAGATCGTCAGGTATTTGACGCCCAAGTCAGGACAGGCCGTTAGCACATCACGCACGCGCCGCGCGCCCTCATGATGGCCAAACAAGCGCGGGCGACCGCGTTGTTGGGCCCAACGGCCGTTGCCATCCATAATGATGGCCACATGGTTGGGCGGGGTCTTGGCGTCTGCGTCTTTGGGCATGGGTGCCCTTTCCTGCTTGGCTTAGACCTGCATGATCTCGGCTTGTTTACTCTCAATCGTCTCGTCAACGATCTTGATATGTGCATCCGTCACTTCCTGCACGGCACCTTCCCAGAACTTCTGGTCATCCTCAGACAGGCCGTCAGCCTTGGCCTTCTTGATCTGGTCCATCCCATCGCGACGCAGGTTGCGGATCGACACCCTTGCGCTTTCGCCATATTGGCCTGCGACTTTGGTCAGTTCGCGACGGCGTTCTTCGTTCAACTCGGGGATCGGTAGCATAATGATCGTACCGTTAAGTTGAGGATTGATGCCCAAACCACTCTCACGAATAGCTTTTTCGACCTTCCCAACCAGGCCTTTATCCCAGACATTGATGGTGACCATCCGTGGTTCAGGCACATTCACCGTGCCCACCTGATTGATCGGCGTCATCGACCCGTAAGCATCCACCATCACCGGCTCCAACATGGAACCAGAGGCGCGGCCAGTGCGCAAAGAGGCGAGTTCAACACGCAGATTTGCGATCGCACCTTCCATGCGGCGGGTCAGGTCATCGGTATCAAGTTCAAAATCGTCGGACATGTTCTTTTTGCTCTTCCTCGCGGGAATTCCCTATGGTTTCACCGTTTTAGGCCAAAGCGATGGCCTTGTATAGACAGGCAAACCTTACCTACTCGTGCAATTTTTGCGCATAACCCCTTCTCATGTTCAAAAATACCTCGGGGTGTTTGAGGGGCAGCGCCCCTCATTCTTTAAAAAATCAAATGCGGCGCAGCCGCCCCGCTTAATCCTTCACGATGGTATAGGTGCCCTTACCTGCCAAAATACCCTCAAAACCACCCGGCTCATCCAATGAAAACACAATGATTGGCAGGTCATTGTCACGTGCCAAGGCAATGGCGCTGGCATCCATCACGCCCAAGTGCTTTTGCAGCACTTCGTCGTAAGACACTTTGTCATATCGCACCGCATCATCATGTTTGGCTGGATCTTTGTCATAGACGCCGTCCACCTTCGTGCCCTTGAAAATCGCCTCGCAGTTCATTTCGCTCGCGCGCAACGTGGCGGCGGTATCAGTGGTGAAATAGGGGTTGCCGGTGCCTGCGGCAAAGATACAGACCCGCTTTTTCTCCAAATGCCGCACAGCGCGGCGGCGGATATAGGGTTCGGCCACCTCGTTCATGGTGATGGCTGAAATGACGCGGGTGTGGATACCCAGCTCTTCCAAAGCGGATTGCATCGCCAGCGCATTCATCACAGTCGCCAGCATCC
Organism: Pseudomonadota bacterium; assembly: GCA_038533095.1. GTDB lineage: Bacteria > Pseudomonadota > Alphaproteobacteria > Rhodobacterales > Rhodobacteraceae > Yoonia. The sequence continues at coordinate 2,128 of JBCAZI010000053.1, read as the reverse complement.
CCATATAGTCGGCGGTTGTCCGCTCCATTCCCTGGGCAGATCCTTGCAACCCGCGAAAGATATTGCCCCCGCCAATGACCATTGAAATCTCGACCCCCAGATCATGAACAGATTTTACTTCACGGGCCACACGTTGCACCGTGGGTGGGTGCAAACCAAAGGACGTATCCCCCATCAGCGCCTCACCCGAGATTTTGAGCATCACACGTTTATATGCTGTTTTCTCAGTCGCACTCATGGCCCATCCCCTTGGCTGTTTGATTGCCGCGCAAACTGTCTGAAAACGGTGGTAGTTTCAATGCCACAATCGCCACAAATGCTTGGTTCGACGTTGACCATCGTTCATGCGCCAACCTATGGTCAGCACAAGCCTGAGGGGGCCACGCAATCATGGCGCAAAATGCGCCCGACATCAGACCAAAGGAACAGTTATGCATTCCGCAACAAAGACTTCACTTTTTTTGATTGGCGCCATCGGGCTTGCCGGATGTGACGGCGCATCTGACCCGTTTGCCTTTGACCCGACCTTCAACTCTTTCAATGAAATCAACGCCGCACTGACCCCTGATGTGCAGGCGGTCGTTGACGACGATGGTGATCTTCTGGCCGGCCCTGCGGCGAATATTTCTGACAGCACTGATTTTGATGCGCTGACCACAGGTTCAGTGACCTACAACGGCGCCATTATTGCCGAGGAAGTAGACGATGGCGGCACATTGATCGGTCAACTTCAGATCACCGCTGATCTGGATAACAGCAACCTCGAAGGGACCGCAGGCAACTTTTTCCACAGCGAAGATGGTGCAGTGACCGGGTTGATGACCGGCAGTTCGATCTTTACCGAAGAGGTTGCCGGCAATGGCGATCACTTTGCACTACAGCTCGGCGGTAGCCTCCAACAAAACGGTACAGTTTTGAATGCGACAGCCAACCTGTCCGGTAATTTCTTCAATGATAGCGACAATGTGGACCAAGTTGCCGGGGATGCCGATTTTGACTTTGGCTTAGGCGGACCGGACTATGATGAAGGTGCATTTCAGGCGTCCCGCTAGCCAGACACCAAACCTATGACCACCAAAATGCCGGAACGCATAACAAAGCGGGTACGCATCGTCCCAAATCGTCCGGTACTGATCGCCGGCCCGACGGCATCAGGTAAATCAGCACTTGCGTTGCAGATTGCAAAAACGCAAGGCGGGATCATTGTGAATGCGGATGCGCTGCAAGTCTTTGACGGCTGGCGCATCCTGACCGCCCGCCCAGACGATACTGATCTCGCAACAGCCGATCATGCGCTTTACGGGCATGTGCCGTTTGATGCGACTTATTCTGTGGGGCATTGGTTGCGGGATGTGGCCCCTTTCTTGAAAGGTCCGCACCGCCCTATCATCGTGGGCGGTACTGGACTGAACTTCAACGCATTAACCCAAGGTCTGGCTGATATTCCAACCACGCCCGAAAGCGTCCGTGCTGCTGGCAACGCGCTTAGTTTAGCGGAGCTGTTAGCAGGCTTGGACAGCGAAACGACCACCCGCATCGACACCCAGAACCGCATGCGGGTGCAGCGCGCATGGGAGGTTTTGCAAACCACAGGTCAAAGCCTTGCCGCCTGGCAAGATGCAACGCCCCCACCCTTGCTCGCACTGGATGATGCCACCTGCATCACGCTTGATGCGCCCAAGGACTGGCTGAACGACAGGATTACGCGACGCTTTGATCAGATGCTGGACCACGGCGCTTTGGAAGAGGCGCGTGCGATGCTGCCCGTATGGAACCCAAATCACCTGTCCTCCAAGGCCATTGGGGCGCCGGAACTGATCGCCCACCTGCAAGGTGAGTTGACGCTGGCGCAAGCCCGCGATGCGGCTATCATCGCGTCACGCCAATATGCCAAACGGCAACGCACGTGGTTTCGGGCACGGCACAAAGATTGGCACCATATTGCCGCCGACAGCCCCGACTTATCTGCAACACTGGACTTCGCAGATTAGCCAGAGGATTGATCCCAAACGGATTTCTGAACAGACTTGTCAAAAATCAACATTGAGGCAAAGTTGATGAACATGATGAGCACTCAGGAACCGGCGCTTGCGCTGGCCACAATCAGCTATGGCGGACCAAATGCCAA